>CAMOTB010000007.1 GCA_946625485.1 uncultured Bacteroidales bacterium
TCATTCCCGGCCCGGATGGGACCTTGACGGTCCGGGAAACGCTGGTCGATGAGGCCCTGGCGCGCAAACGCCCGGTCTGGGTGATCAACGGCAACGATGACAGCGCTTATCTGTCGCTGGAGCAGCTCCGCCGCCAGGACCCGGACTGGGGCAAAGGCGGACGTGTCCTTGTCGGCCGTGCTCCTGAGTCCCCCTTGTCCGTTCGAGGAGAAGCGGTCACCCGGGGCGGCGGTGTGCGGGCCGGCGACGATTTCCGCTCCCTGGTCCTGAAGGATTTCAAGATGAAACAGCACTACGACAACTGGTTCCGGGGTGCTTCTGAGTTCTGGGTCAAATGCGGTTCCGTACAGGGTTTTTATGCCTCGACAGAGGCGGAAATGCGCCTGTACCAGCCGACAGTGACGGATTTCATGATTTCCGTCCATCGGGACCAGCTCGACGTGGTGCTTCCTTTCGATGCGATCATCATTTCGGATTGGACGGAACAACTGGACAGTTTTGCTTTCCTGATCGTAGAGGATGACGGCGGTACCCGTACGTCATGGAAGGTGGACGCAACGGTCAAGATCCAGTCCAAGAGCTATGGCTTCACGGTGGATATTCCCTACAACCAGCGGGACGACATTGTCTGGCGGGGCTCCCTGACCAGCCGCTATTTTGAGAAATACAACGGCGATCCCGTCCATTTCGGCGGCGTCGACGTGACCTTCGAGCTCCGCTGATGCTCAGGCTAACGCCTGGATGATGTCGTCGGAGACGAAGAAGTGGTCTTCGGGGATGCGGATGCGGTCTTGCTCCCGGCAGAGGGCCCCTTCGGCGAGGAGTTCCTGCAACGTTCCCGGCTCTGTGTGGCTGCGCAGCCACGCTTCCGGCAGCCCTTCTGCCGTCCGCAGGCCCAGCATCAGGGTTTCCAGCCTCACATCCTGGTCGGTCAGGACCTCGTCGGTCCGGTGCCAGTCCTGCAGCGCTTCGCTGCTCCAGCTGCGCCGGAAGCCGCCGTCGAAAGAGTGGGCGCCGGGTCCCAGGCCGACATAGGGGAGCCGGCGCCAATAGGCGCTGTTATGCACGGCTTCCGAGCCCGGGAGGGCGAAATTGGAGATTTCATAATGGCGGAAGCCGGCTTCCTTCATCATCCGGCACAGGATCTCATACTGCCGCCGGCATTGTTCGTCCGTCGCTTCCTTGTAGCGGCCGTCCTGCACCATTTCGGCCAGGGCGCTCCCGGACTCGATGCTGAGCTGATAGGCAGAGAGATGCGCGGGTTGGAGTCCGAGCGTCTGACGGAGCGTGTCTTCCCATTGTGAGTCACTGAGCTGCGACAGGCCGAAAATGAGGTCCAGACTGAGGTTCCGGACCCCAGCTTCCCGCAGGATGCGGACCGCCTCCCTGGCCCGGGTACTGTCGTGGCGGCGGCGCATCCAGCGCAGGATTCCGTCGTCCATGGACTGGACACCCATGCTGATGCGCGTGACGCCGAGGGCGAGAAGCCTGCGCACGTAGTCCGTCCCCTTGGAGACGATATCCTCCGGATTGACCTCGACCGTAAATTCCTCGTAGGGACCTGCATCCAGGTGCCCTACGATGCGCTCCAGCTCCCCGATATCCAGCACGGATGGGGTCCCGCCTCCGATGTAAAGCGTCTTGGGGACGCCGGCGGCCCGGATCTCTTCCCTGCGCGCGTCCATCTCCGCACACACGCCGTCTGCATAAAGTTTCTGCGCCCGGGCAGACTCATTCGCAGGACAGACCTCCGAATAAAAGTCGCAGTAGGCGCAGAAACATTTGCAGAAGGGGATGTGCAGGTAGATCATCCGCCGTGCACGGGTTTATCGGAGCAGCACTTCGGCGCTTCCGAGGAAACTCTGGGCCGTGTAAGCCTCGACGGTGTAGATGCCCTTCTCGTAAGCAGGGATGTCGTTGAGATAGATGCTCAGTTCGACCTCCTTGCCTTCATAATCGACTTCACGTGAGGCGGAAGCCATCATCGTGGAGCCCTGGTAGTTGAAGGAAACCTGCGTGCCGTTCGTCAGCAGGATGCCTCCCGGGTCTTTGACGCGGATATAGACGCGTACGGGACCCTTCGGGGCCAGGTCATTCTCCACAAGGCTGAGGGTGGTCAGCATACGCACGACGCGGCTGCTGCGGTCTGTGACCTTGTCCGCACTGTTGTAAGCTTCCAGACGGATACCGCGGGCCTTGAGGACCGAACCGGCCGCCACCTGGCCGCTGAGGCTCTCGACCTGCTGGGTCAGTTCCTTGTTGGCCTTGCGGGATTCGGCGGCTTCCTTGCGGGCGGCGGCAGCGTCGGCCGTCAACTTGTGGTTGAGGGTGTTGAGGGAGTCGATCTGCGTGATATAGTTGCGCATGATGCTGCGCAGCGTGCCGAGTTCCTTCTCATACTTGCGGATCTGGGCACGGTTGGTCGCTTCCGTCTTCTTGATGCGCTCCACGAGCTGGGCGACCTCCTCGCGGGAGGAATCCAGCTGGCTGTTGATGTTGTCGTAGTCTGAAGAAAGGCTGTTGTAGTCGCTCTGGAGGGCGACGATCTGCTCCGTGAGGTCTTCCTTTTCGACTTCCAGTTCCTTGACCAGACTGCTCTTCTGGATCCAGATATAGGCCAGCGCAGCGCCCAGCAGGGCTGCCACGGCGATCAAGGCATACATGACCTTGCGCAGGTCCGTGTTCCTTTCTTTCCTTTCTCTTTCTTCGCGGTCGAGCCGCTCTAGCGGATCTTCTTTCATAACGATGGCTGTTTGTTGTCCTAGGATGGTTTATCGTGGCGAAATTAACAAAATTCGCTTACATTACGAAAATTATTATCTTTACACCCATGAAGTATCTTGTCCGTGTTCTTAAATATTTCGTGTACATCACCGTGGTGATGGCTTTGATCTTGTTGGCCCTGTCCCTGCTGGGCATCGTGGGGCGGGATGTGGATTCGATGTTCCGTAACGGCTGGAACTCGTTGTGGCAGATAGCCTTGATGTTCCTGGCCATCTCGGCGCTTTATCCGAAGTTCGGTTTCTGCAAACGCGGTGCCATTATTCCCGGCACCTATGAGGAAATCCGTCCGGGCCTCGTCCGTTACATGGCGGAGCACGGATATGAGGTGGAAAAAGAAGAGGGTGAGAACCTGACGTTCCGCTGCAAGTCTCTCCTCCAGCGTTTCCTGAAGCTGTTGGGAGAAGACCGGATCAGCTTTGAGCGGGATCGTGCCGGCTATTATGTCGAAGGCCGCACCAAGGATGTCGTCCGCATCGTTACCGGCCTCGAAACCCGCTTCAATGCTCCGGAATAGAAGTTGTCCATTTACCCTTTTTCGCTATGAAGTCCATTCGCCCTTTGTTCGTGTTGGCCGCATGGCTGCTTCTCGCCACCTCCTGCCGGAATGACAGCACGAAATTCATCTTCTTTACGGATACGCATTTCCCGGATTCGGAAATGGATCAGCCGGCCTTGTTCGAACCCATCTGCCGGGAGGAAGGGGTCCCTTATGTCATCTGGGGAGGGGACGGCGTGTCGCGTTATGCGTCTCCGGACAGTGCCTGGGCCCAGCAATATGCCATTGAGGAGCAGATCAGCCGTTTCGCCCGGATATACAATGTCCGCGGGAATCATGATTTCAGCAGGCGTGTCCGTCCCGGTGTCGATGAGCAGGTCGGCACACTCAGTCAGGTGGAGACGGCGGAAAGGATGAGATCGTTCCGTTCTCCGGATGCCGTTTCCAATGAAGCGGATCCCGGAGCCTGTTATTATTATTTCGACGACCTGTCCGCACGGGTCCGTTTCCTGGTCCTGGACACGCATGACCGGGTCCGGGATGAAAACGCACCGATGGCGACCGAACTGTCCGTCGGGGAAGTCCAGACCGACTGGGTATGCCGTCAGGCGATCGGGACCCTTCCTTCCGGCTGGTCCCTCCTCGTCTTCAGCCATGCGCCCGTATGGTGGGATAATTACAAGGCTCACTTCAAGGAGTCTCTCAGCCGTATCCGGCAAGCCGCCAGCGAGAAAGGAGCTCCTATCCTGGCTTGGTTCTCCGGTCATATTCACCGCGATACGCAGCTGGCCCAGGAAGGGCAGTGGGAAATTACGACCTATTGTTATACTCCGACTTTCCCCCGCGTGATGATGTTCGATACGGAACCTTCCGAGCGGGAAGGCGACCATCGGCCCTGCTTCGACGTGGTCACGCTGACCAAAGGGCACCGGGAGCTTCGCTGCCGCCGGGTCGGCGCCGGCCACAGCCGTATTTTCCATCTGGATCCCGTAGAACTCCGGGTGGGAGAATCGAAGAAATTGCGCCCCGGGATCAAGCAGGCAGCGGATTGGCGGTGTCTGGATGCGTATGGCAGTTCCATTCACCATGAGAAATGGCAGTACCCTTGCGAAGTGGCCTCTTTCGACACGGAGAGCCGGAAAGTGACCGGCGTTGCGCCGGGAGAAGCGATGGTGGTAGCCATTTCCAAGGATGGAACACGGGAATCTTTCCTGATCCGGGTGCTTCCGTCTGACTCTTCCAGCGCCGATTGAGAGAATCTTTTTCCCTGGACGCTTGCATTAATCAAAAAAATAACTACCTTTGCAGTCCAATCGAGGGTATAGCTCAGTTGGTTTAGAGCGCTTGCTTGACAGGCAAGAGGTCTTCAGTTCAAATCTGAATATCCTCACAATACGAAAAGGCACCTACAGAAATGTAAGTGCCTTCTTCTTTTTATAGTGACGTTCAGTCTTTTTTCGCTCCAGCGATGACGTATTGGGCGGCGGCGCAGAGGTCGCGGTAGAAATCTTCGCCGAACAGGTCCGTCAGCGGCTCGCGCAGAAACTCATAGACGCGGATGCCTTCCCGGCGGCCTTTTTCGAACGCGTCCTTGCAGATGTCCCAGCGATGGAGGTTGAAGGCCAGGCCGCCGCCGGTCAGTTTGGTCAGCCGGATCGGGTACAGGCGGCAGGACTGGGGCTTGCGGAAGGCGCAGCGCCCCTCGAAAAAGCACTTCTCGATCGCGCAGAGGCAATTGCCGTCAGCGTCGTAATGCGTGTAGGCGCAGTCCCGCACCTCGGAAGTCACCGGCGTCACGATGTCTCCCTCGATATCCAGCTCGAAAAACCCCTTCTGCCGGACCGCCTCCCGGCCTTCTGGCCGCATCAGCGGCGAATAGGCGTCGTAGTCCCGCTCCACCAGGGGCAGTTCGTATTCCTCCAAGGGAGCCCCGCAGTCTCCTTCGATGCAGCAGATTCCCCGGCACTTCTCGTAGTCGCAGGCAAAATACTCCAGGACGACTTCCTCGGAAATCAGGTAATCGCCAATCTGTATGATGGTACCGAATGCACTCATTTCGTCACGATATATTCGACTTTTCCACTCTCAGCCAGGTCCTTCAGGAAAGCATCAACGGACGCCGCCGTCAGTTTCGGGATCAGGGTCTTGTACTTGGATGTCAGATCCTTGCCGTAGGAATACCGGGCGATGATCGCCTCCTGGATGGCACCCGGCCGGTTCGCCTCATAGCTGGCCTGCTTGAGCAGCAGATCCTTGTATATCTTCAGCTCCGAGGCGGACACCTTCTCTTTCAGCGCGGACTCCATGACCGGACGGATGATTCCGGCCGCGACGGCCGGATCTGCAGGCTCCACGCCGGAGGGGAGGCCGTCGGAGGCCGCCGGCAGGCAGGATATCAGCAAGTTCCACCGCTCTTTCGGGTAGAATTCCATCCCGGCCTTCATCGAAGCCCAGTATCCGCATTCGGCCAGCCCGGCCGTCAGGCGTTTCTGGATGATCAGCTGCGCAATCCGGAAGGCATAATACCGTTCGGCAGTAACCGGCAGCGTGGACGTCAGGGCCAGGTGGACGCTGGCGTCCTCCGCATGTGCGCCTTCTTCCGTAAGCGAAACCCAGTCGGAGCGGAGGGTGTATTGGGCCTGCGGGCGCTGGGAAAGGCCTTTGCTGGTCTTGAAACCGTCCAGGTACTTGCACAGGATCTTCTGTGCCACGAGCGGGTCGAGATCTCCGACCAGGGAGATGATGCCGTCATCCGCCTTCGCGAACTGCTTGGCAAAGTAGCTCTCTGCCCGTCGCGGCAGGTCATCGCTCAGGTTGTCGGAGTATTTATAGGGTGTAAACAGGTAATCCGGCCGCATCACCCGGTCGGTCGTTGCCAGTACGCCCGGCGTAGCCATCCGCTGCCGTTCCAGCCTCAGGCGTTCGCTTCGCAGGTAGTAGTCATATTCCGCTGCATTGAAGCTCCGGTCCCGGGTCAGCGCAAGCACGGATTCCAGCAGCAACGGCAGCTTGGAAGTCGGAGCCGTTCCGGTTAGGAGCATGTCGGAGACCTGGACCCGCCGTTCCATCGTGATGCCGTTGGCCCGGAGCATGCTGTTGAAATCGTGGCAATTCTTGCCCGCCACATCGTAGAAGCCGAGGATGTCTGAAACGAAGGCGCCCTCTCCCTTCTTCAGCCCCGGAACGGAGGAGAATCCGCCCCGGAAGAGGAAAGCGTATTGGAACTGACCCGCCGTCTCGGCCTTCTTGTAGACGACCTGCATCCCGTTGGAGAAACGCCAGATCACGCCTCCCGTCACGGGTTCGGCCGTTTCAAGCTTCAACTTGACGCGGCCGGGCGCCCGGCCCAGGGCCAGCGTATCGCTGAAATGGGGCCGGTAGTGCATCCGCTGCTGGGGACGGGACCAGGCCGAGTTGTACCAGGCTTCGATGTCTTCCGGCTGGAAGGGGACGCCCGGCGCGTCGACCGTCAGTGTCAGGTTTTCCTGTTTATCCAGCAAGGCGGCCGTGAACTGGTTGAAGAGTTCGGTCCCGGTCGCAATGGGCAGCTGGCGCTTGGAGAGGAAGTCCTTGGCCGCACTTTTGGGCGAAAGGTCCGTGCCATACAGATAGTTGGCTGCACACTTGTCCAGATACCCGGCGTTGCTGACCGTCGTGTTGAATGCCGTCTTGCCCAGGGTTGCGGTGTATTGGTCCCGGGCATCCTTGAGCTCCGCTTCGGAGATGCCGGCAACCTCGAGGTTGGCTAAGACGTCGGCGAGGGTCTCGACCGCTTCCTGCATGTCTTCGCGGGCGACGAAGACCTGTGCGGACCAACCCTCGTCTCCGGGCCCGTCAGCGGCCGTCTTGCGCCGGAGGACCACTCCGCCGAGCGGAATGTCGGCCGTCCGGAACGCCTGCCGGATACGGGCGCGGGCAATCAGGTCCAGCTCGGCAAACATCATGTCGGATACCAGCGTCTGGATGGTGCCGAGGTGTTTGGGGGAGGTTCGCGGCGCGGCGAAAGATGCCGTAATGGATGCCACCTGGCGGAACTGGTTGCTCGTCGTGACGATCTCCGAACTCAATTGCGGATCCCAGATGTAGGCGGGTGCCGCCGGGTTCGATTCCCGTTTGGAAACCATCAGAGAGAAAATGCTCATCTTGCCCCGGATGGCCGAGGCATCGATATCGCCGCTGATGATGATCGCCTGCTCCGTGGGGCAGAGTTCGCACAGGTCGAAGAGCATCATCAGCGTCGTGTCGGAAGAGGCGACGTCCGAAGTCGGCACGTCTTCGAAGCGGTACATCGTATAGTCTTCTCCCCGCTCCACATAACCGCAGGCCTTATATCCGACTCCGTGAGAAGCGAGGAACCGGTAGGGCTTCTGCCCGTCGAAATGGCTGAGCGAGAGCAATTCGCCCCGGAACTTCGTCTCCTCCGGCGCCCCTTTCTGGACCAGGGCGTAGTCGGCGTAACCGTAAGCGGCTTTGTTGGTCACGAGATAATAAGTGATGCCATTGGGAAACTGTCCCATGCTGATCTCCGGCGCCTGGGAGAGCCTGGCCAACCCCTGCCCGTGGGCGGGAAGGGAAAAAAGTGCCACCAGAATGGTCAGAAGGTATATTTTGGACGATTTCATAATCTTGGCATTTTTCTTGCACAAAAGTACGACAAATTTACTATTTTTGCATTCCACGGATGCTAACTAACAAATTTTATACTATTATGAAAAAGATCTTACTCACTCTCGCAGCTGTCGTCCTTTCCGCCGGTTTGCTTTCTGCACAGGACCTTTCCCAGGCCACGGAGACAGCAAAGATGGCGAACGAGTCCCTCGTCGCCGGAAACAAAGCGCTTGCCCTGACCGGTTTCCAGGAGGCCCTTGCACAGGCCGCCGCTTGCGGTGCAGATGGTGAAGAGCTGGTCGCAACCTGCAAAGGCGTGATCCCCAACATCATGCTTTCGATTGCGAAGGATCTGATCAAGGAAGACAAATTCGATGAGGCGCTTACCCAGCTGGATGCGGTTGTCGCCAAGGCAAAAGAATATGGTGATGCAGACGCGGCCGAAGAAGCTGCGACGCTCATTCCCCAGACCATGCTGGTGAAGGCGGGTGACCTGCTCAAGGTGAAAGACTTCGCCGGCGCTGCCGATCTTTGCCAGAAGGCGCTTGCGCTCGATCCGGACAGCGGAATTATCGCCCTGCGTCTCGGACAGGCCCTGTCCGGTACCGGTAAGGTGGAAGAGGCCGTTGCTGCCTTCGAGACCGCTGCCAAGAACGGTCAGGAAGAGATGGCCAACAAGCAGATTTCCAATCTCTACCTGAAGAAAGCTGCCGCTGCCCTGAAGGGTGCCAAGTATGCGGATGCCGTTGCTGCCGCCACCAAGGCGGCCGAGTTCGGTGACAACGCCCAGGCTTTCCTCGTGGCCGGCCAGGCTTCCCAGAAGCTCGGCAAGAACAACGACGCCATCAAGCATTTCGAGAAATACCTCGAGGCTGCTCCGAAAGCCAAGAACGCCAACGCGATTGCGTTCACCGTTGCAGCGCTTTACCAGAAGGCCGGCAACAAGGCCAAGGCTGCCGAGTTCTATAAGAAGGTCGTCGGTGATCCTCAGCTCGGCGCACAGGCCAAGCAGCAGCTGGATGCCCTCAAATAAATGAGGACCCTGGAACTGCTGGCTCCCGCCAGAAATCTCGAGATCGGCATCGCAGCCATTGACTGCGGTGCCGATGCCGTATATATCGCGGGGCCGGGGTTCGGCGCGCGCCAGGCCGCGGGCAACAGTTTGGAAGATATCGCTTCCCTGTGTTCGTACGCCCATCGCTTCGGCGCACGCATCTTCTTGACGGTCAATACGATCGTCTATGATGACGAATTGGACGAAGTCCATGCCCTGATGCGCGATGCACAGGCGGCGGGCGTGGATGCCTTCATCGTCCAGGATCTGGCTTTGACGCAGTGGGACGATATCACCGTGCCCCTGCATGCTTCCACGCAGTGTGCCATCCGTACGCCGGAAAAGGCCCGTTGGCTGGAGTCCCTGGGCTTCGGACGGCTGGTCCTGGAGCGGGAACTGTCGCTGGAGCAGGTCCGGGCCATCTCGGAGGCCGTTTCCTGCGAGATCGAGGCTTTCGTCCATGGCGCGCTTTGCGTCTGTTACAGCGGCCAGTGCTACCTTTCGGAGCATATTGCCGGCCGCAGCGCCAACCGGGGTGCTTGCATCCAGGCTTGTCGCTCGCTCTATGACCTGGTGGACGGGGAGGGGAATGTGCTGGTCCGGGACAAAGCCCTGCTTTCGCTCAAGGATTACCATCTGCTGGAGCGTCTGCCGGATCTGGCTGAGGCGGGCGTGTGTTCCTTCAAGATTGAAGGCCGACTCAAGAATCTCTCTTATGTGCGCAACGTGGTCCGGGCGTATTCCCTGGCGTTGGACCGTCTGGTCGCTGCGTATCCGGACCGTTATCGGCGCGCTTCTTTCGGCGCGGTGTCCGGAGGGTTCACCCCTTCGCTTGACAAGACTTTCAACCGTGGCTACACGACTCTCTATATAGACGGTAAGCGGGACCGTTGGTCCTCGATGGACACGCCCAAGTCGGTAGGGGAGAGGGTCGGGACCGTCGCTGCCGTACGCCGGATCGATGCCCGGACAATGGAGATCGTCGTCCGTCCTTCCCGCAAGGGTTTGACGCTGAACAATGGTGACGGCTTCTCCGTTCCGGGAAAAGGCGGAATCATCGGATTCCGCGGAGATGTATGCGAGGGCCTTACGATCCGTTGCAAGCCGACGCCGGGCGTCGTGAAGGGTGCGGACCTGTACCGCAACATTGACGCTGCTTTCGAACGGGAGCTGGAGCGCAGCACTTGCAAGCGGGAATTGCGGGTCGATCTGGACCTGCGGATCAGCGGTCATTTCAGCTTGGACTTTACGGCCCGGAGCGAGGATGGCCGGGAGGTGTTTTCGCCTTTCAAAGCCGATCTGGATACGGCTGAGAACCGCGAACGGGCCGAAGCGATCATCCGGGAACAGCTCTCCAAACGCAGCGGCGACTTCATTTTCCGTGTCCGTACGCTGGACGTGTCCACGCCCGGCGGTGCCCTGCCGCTGATGAGCGCCTCGACCCTCAACAGCATCCGTCGCCTGATCGCTTCCGACCTGGAGGCGCAGCCCTGCGGCCGCCTGCCTTTGAATCCCGGCCGACGTATCTCTTCTCCGGAGACGGACTCCCCTCTGCCAGAGCCTTCTGAATGTCATCCTGAGCGCAGCGAAGGATCTCCCTCCTTCCCCGAAGAACTCACCTACAAAGCCAACGTCGCCAACCGCCTGTCCGCCGCCTTGATTCCCGGCGCCGATCCTGCCTACGAACTGGCTCACCCCGCTGACGCCGAACTGATGCGCACCCGCTATTGCATCAAATACGAATTGGGCCTCTGCCCGGTCCACCAGGGTGCCAAACCTGCCGGTTCCCTCTTCCTTCTCAACAACGGCCGCCGCCTCGCTCTCGGCTTCGACTGCGCCCGCTGCGAGATGATCGTCGTGGCAGCCAAGTGACTGATATTAAGGTGAATAAATAGTGTGACGGGGGTTTGTTTTCGACCCCCGTCACACTATTCAATGTGCAATCAGTCAGTTGCTTATCTGCCACGGCTCAGATGGCGGCGGTCTTGCCGCGCAGCCAGCGGGCGACTTCCGAAGGCAGTTCGGGCGCCAGGGTACGGTACACCCGCTCGTGATAGTCGTTGAGCCAGTCGATCTCCGCTTCCGTCAGCAGCTCCCGCACCAGGATCGAAGTATCGAAATGGCACAGGGTCAGCGGTTCGAACTCCAGCCAGCGGCCGAAATCATTGCGCCCGGCCTCCACGCAGAGCAGCAGGTTCTCGTGCCGCACGCCGAAATGGCCTTCCCGGTAGATGCCCGGCTCGTCCGAAGTGATCATCCCGGGGAGGAGGGGCTGCGGGTTGAAGTTCTGCCGGATGTCCTGCGGTCCTTCGTGGACGCCGAGATAGAATCCCACGCCGTGGCCGGTCCCGTGGCCGAAGTTGCGTTTCCGGCTCCAGAGCGGATTGCGGGCCAGTGCGTCGATCTGGCATCCGGCCGTCCCTTCCGGGAAAACAGCCATCGCGAGATCGATGTGTCCCTTCAGCACCAGGGTGTAATCTTCCCGCTCGAGGGGGGTACAGGGTCCGAGGGGTATGGTACGGGTGATGTCCGTCGTGCCGCAGCTGAACTGTCCGCCTGAATCGCAGAGATACAGGCCGTGCGCTTCCAGTTCGGGCGCATTCTTGACCGGGGTGATGTAGTGCGGGAGCGCCGCCCCGGGTCCGTAGGCCGAGATGGTCTCGAAGCTGTCTCCCAGGTAGTCCGGGCAGGCAGCGCGCAAGGCTCCCAGCTTGGTCGCGGCCGTGCGTTCCGTGATGACCTTGTCCGTGTCGATCATGCGCTCCAGCCAATAGAGGTACAGTTCCATTGCGACGCCGTCCTGCCGGTGTGCCCGCCGCATGCCTTCGATCTCTACGGGATTCTTGACGGCCTTGCGCAGTTGCACGGGTGACGGGCCTTCCCAGAGCCGCCCGCTCTGGGAGAGCAGGTTATACAAGCTCCAGTTGAGCGTGGAAGGATCGACGAAGAGGCGGTTGATCCGCCCGTCGTCCAGCAGGTCGCTGAGTGAGAGCTGCACTTCGTCGTAGGGGAGGACACGGATCCCTTCTTCCTCCAGTTCAGCGAAGCTGTCCAGCGTCGTATCGTCGTCCCGGTCGTCGAAAGCGTCCTTGCGCACGAACCAGCGTACTTCTTCCTCGCTCACGAGCAGATAGGAAATGACCATGGGGTTGAAGTCGATGTCGGAGCCGCGGACGTTGAGCAGCCAGGCGATTTCGTCCAGCGATGTGATCAAAGCCGCGTCGCAGAGACTTCCGGCCAGGGTCTGGCGGAGCCAGTCGATACGCTGCCTGCGGCTTTCGCCCGCAACGGACAGGGGAACGGTCGTGATCGGAGTCCGGGGGATGGCGGGCCGGTCGGTCCACAAGCCATCCAGCAGGTCCGGAATATCGATGATGCGGAAGTAATACCCCTCATCCGGGTCGTCAGACCGGCCCGTGGCGGCAAATGCGCTTTGCAGGGCCTGGATGGAAGCGACTTGCTGGCACAGCCCGTCCACCGCCACGATGACGGCGTCCTTCCGGGCGAAATGGTCGGCCAGCCATTCGGGAATGGGCACTTGCTCCGGGACGCGCATCTTGTGCAGTTCGATCCCGGTATCGCGCAGTTGCTGCAGGGCTTGGATGAAATAGCGCGTGTCCGTCCAGAGTCCGGCGTGGTCGGCCGTAACGACCAGGTCCCCGGCCTCGCCGGTAAATCCGGAGAGCCACTCGACTTGTTTCCATCGGGGAGCGGGATATTCGCTCGCATGTGGGTCCGATCCCGAGAGAATGACGGCGTCCCAGCCCCGTTGCGCCATCACCGCGCGCAGGGCCTCGATCCTGTTGTAATAGAGATTATCCATATCCGAATGCGCTTGTTGCATTCAAAGATAGGAAAAACATCAGAATGAAGGAAGCATTCGCTTGTAAACGGGGCGGAAGGGATTGTCCACGACGACCTGGGCGGAGGTGACGGGGCAGGCGGCGAACCAGCCCAGGACGTGCTCGCCGCGGATGTTGGTCGGGGCGTTGGCCGGCTGCGGCGAAAAGATCGGAATGGAGAAGCTGCTCATCGTGATGGAGAACAGGAAGTCGAAATAGCCCTTGTCCAGCGTAAAGGCCTCCAGGGTGATTACGTCACCTTCTTCCAGGTATTTGTAGCATTCCCCATACCGGTCGTAAAGCCAGGCGCTCTGGTAGAGGGTCGTGATGGGGAAGCCGTTGATCTGGTTGCCGTTGAAATACTTGTCATCCATGATCTCGTTCAGCTCGAAGGGGATGAAATGGCCGTTGACTCCGGTCCGGACGCAGTAGTAACTGGCTTCCGCCCGGTCCCGGCCCCAGATGGCGAGGGTCCACAGGCTGTCCAGGCCCAGCGCCTTGTTGCCGGCGTAGGCATAATCCACCTCGTCCAGCTCGAACCCGGGCTCTGGCATGGTCGCATCCGCCTCATAGACGGAGCCTTCCGGCAGCCGGATCCGGAGGTGGTACTGGCCTCCGGGCTCTCCGTGGAAGCCTTCCGGCCCCTCGTAGATCCCGGCCTCATGCTCCGCGAAGGGAGTGCCGTTGATGGAGACCTCGGCGCCCCGGACCATGGGCATGGGTTCGTCCTGGAAATAGGAGATCGTATGGGACAGCGTGACGGTCTGCACATCTTCCGCCCGGTCGGTCAGCAGCGCGTCCACGACGAGATAGTCGTGGTAGTCGGACACCGACTGGAGTTCGACTTTCTCCGTGCAGGCAGCGAGCAGCAACAGCAGCAAAGGGAAGATCTTTTTCATGCTCAGAACTGGATGTTGTAGGAAACCGACGGGATGGCCGTGAAGAGATAGACTTTGAGAGACTGGGCCTGCTCCTTCTCGCGGTCATAGCTGAACGCGATGGACCAGGCGTTGTGGCGGGCATAGGCGTTGTACACGGACAGGTTCCATTCGCTGCTCCAGCGCTGGTTCTGCACCCGGCGCTTGGTCCGGTAGGTGAGCGAAAGGTCCATCCGGTGGTAGTCCGGCAGGCGGTCCTCGTTGCGGCTGGAGTAAACGGGCTTCCAGACGTCGCGGAAATTGAATCTGCCCACGGGGTAGGTCGTCGGCGCGCCGCTGTAGAAGACCCACTCGGCCGAGGCGGACAGGCGTTTCGAGAAATCGTACGACAGCACGAAATTGACCGCATGCTCATGGTTGAGCGGGGAAGGGTAGCGGACGCCGCCGTTGATCTCGGGGATGTCGTACCAAGATTTGGACCAGGTGTAGGAGAGCCAGCCGTTCCAGCGGGCGAAGTCGTACTTGAGCATCAGTTCCGTGCCGTAGGAGCGGGAGGTTCCGAAACGGAGCAGGCCTTCGCGGTTGGGGTCGTCGATGACGAGCCCCGGGTTGTCCACGAAGTCCATCGTATTGCGGTTGTCTTTGTAGAAGCCTTCCAGTGAAAGTTGCAGGGCCTGGCCCGCCAGAAGCAGGTTCGCGCCGGCGGAATACTGGTCGGAGCGCTGGGGCTCCACACCGGGAGATGCGGTGAACCAGGTGTCCACAGGGCTGCCCGTGATGCTGATCCGGGCCTGCTGGAGGTATTGGTAGCTCCGCACCCAGGCGGCTTTCAGGGAGAAGTCGTCCGTGAGGGACCAGGAGGCCGAGAGGCGCGGCTCCCAGCCTGCGCAGGTCCGGATGGCCTTGCCCTTCGCGATGTCCACGGTCTCGGTCAGGGCGTGCGTTTCCGGGTCGAAGTAGCGCTGCTCCGTGGGGCCCAGGGTCGTGAAGGTGGAGAATCGGAGCCCGTAGCGGAGGGTCAGCGGACCGATCTTCTGCTCGTCCTGGAGATAGGCGGCCGGCTGGACGGCGAAGATTTCGCTCATTTTCACCGGATTGACATAACCGTTCTCCTGCCGGGGCACGGTTTCACCGGGGGCGATGGTGTAATACGCCAGCTGCACACCGGCTTTCAGGGTATGCGAGGGATGGGCGTACCAGGTCCAGCCCGCCTTCAGCCCGCTTTCCCGGATGGTCTGCGTGTAGTCGAAGGAGGCTTCGTTCATATCCACCCCGATGCTGTTGCGGTACAGCGAGTTGTAGGCCGTGACGTCGGAGGTGATGGAGGGCGAATAGACGTGGTTCCAGCGCAGTGACTGGGTGTGGTTCGCATTGCCGAAGACCATGTCGCCGAGATCGAATTCCTCCATCGAGAAGCCGAACACGTCCCGCCCGCTGAAGGCGCTCAGATAGACCCGGTCCTTCTCGCCGGCGATCCAGCTGAGTTTGGCGTTGAGGTCGTAGAAGTACATCCGCGTGTTGTCCGGGATGCGTTCGCCGAGGAGCGGGAAGAAGATGTCCAGGTAGGTCCGTCTGCCGCTCAGAAGGAAGGAAAGCTTTCCGGGCACGATGGGGCCTTCCAGGAAGAGTTTGGACGTGATCAGGCCGATGGAGGCGTTCCCGCCGAAGCGGCGGTTGTTGCCGTCCTTGGTCGAGATGTCCAGCACCGAGGAGATGCGCCCGCCGTAGGAGGCGGGGAAATCGCCCTTATAAAGATCCGCTCCCCGGATCACGTCTCCGTTGAACATGGACAGGAAGCCCAGGAAATGCCCGCAGTTGTAGATCGGCGCCCCGTCCATCAGGATGAGATTCTGGTCGATGCCGCCGCCCCGGACGCTGAAGCCGGTGGAGCCCTCGCTGGGGGTCTGCACGCCCGGCATCATCTGGATGACGCGGATGATGTCGGCTTCGCCCATCAGGGCCGGGAGCCGCTGCACCAGACTCGCGTCCACGCGTTCCAGACCCATCTGGGGCAGGCGGATCTCCTCCCGCTTGGAGCGGGAGAAAACGGTTGCCGCGTCCAGTTCGTTCCGGTCCGTGCGCAGGTGGAAGTCGTGTTTGAAGGATTTCTGCGCATCGACGGTCACACTGTCGGTCTCGTAGCCGAAATAAGCGCAGTACAGGGTCTGCCTGCCCGCCGGCAGCTGCAGGGAATAGTAGCCCACGCCGTCTGCCGCGACACCGTTCTTCTTGTCAGCCGTGTACACGACGGCCTGGGGCAGCGGCTCCCCGCTCCCGGCATCGCGCACATAGCCCGACAGGACGACCTTCCGGCCCTGCGCGTTCGCCAGGACGGACAGAAACAGGAGGAAGGCCGCACTGAAGATTCTATGGTTCCTTTTCCACATTTAGCGCCGCAAAGTTCGGAAAAATGCCGGGATTGTCCATAAGTCTGTTGATATTTATCCTGTTCTTTCGGTCGAAACTATACTTCCGAATCACTACATTTGTTGATTGTATGAAAATCGGCAATCTCGACCTGGGCCCCCGGCCCATCCTGCTCGCTCCGATGGAGGACGTGACCGATGCTTCTTTCAGGATCATCTGCAAGGAGTATGGGGCGGACATGGTCTATACCGAGTTCGTACCCTCGGACGGGCTGATCCGGGATGCGTCCAAGGCGATCGCCAAGATGCATACCTTCGAGGCGGAAGCTCCGGTCGGCATCCAGATCTACGGACACATTCCCGAGTCGATGGTGGAGGCTGCCAAGATGGCCGACCATGCCGACGAGATCGCCGGCGGCCATGGCTGTGACCTGATTGACATCAACTTCGGCTGCCCGGTCAGCAAGATCGCAGGCCGCGGTGCCGGTTCCGGAATGATGAAAGATCCGGACAAGATGGTCGCCATCACCAAGGCGGTCGTCGAAGCGGTGCGCAAGCCCGTGACGGTCAAGACGCGCCTGGGCTGGGACGAGCATTCCAAGATCATCGTCGAGCTCGCGGAGCGCCTGCAGGACTGCGGCATCGCCGCCCTGACCATCCATGGCCGCACCCGCAGCCAGATGTACAAGGGCGAAGCGGACTGGACCCTGATCGGCAAGATCAAGGAGAATCCGCGGATGCATATCCCCATCATCGGCAACGGTGACATCAATTCGCCGCAAAAGGCGAAGGAGGCCTTCGACCGCTATGGCGTGGACGGGATCATGGTCGGGCGCGCGTCTTTCGGACATCCCTGGATCTTCCGGGAGATCAAGGAATACTTACAGACCGGCGTGGAGCCGGCGCCGATGCCGGTACGGGAGCGGGTGGCCCTCGCGAAACGCCACTACGCGCTTTCGCTGGAAATGAAAGGGGCGCCGCGGGGCGTGTTTGAGATGCGCCGGCACCTCGCTTGTTATTTCAAAGGCCTGCCGGACTTCAAGGAGACGCGTGCACGGCTGGTGACGGAGTCTGATCCGGCCACCGTCCTTTCGATCCTGGACGAGATCGGCGCACGTTGGGGCGAGACACCCCTTGCCGATTCGACCGGCGTATATGGAATATAGGTAAGAATATGATAGATAAGCTGTTGTTGTTTCCGTACTATCTGACGCTCAAGACGCGCAATGCCCTTTATAACCGTCAGATCCTCAAAAGCCGGGAAGCGGAAGTCCCGACGGTCTGCATCGGCAACGTGACCGTTGGAGGGACGGGAAAGACACCCCATACGGAGATGATTCTCCGGATGCTGATGGCGGATGAAGCCTGGGGTAAGAAGAACCTGGCCGTCCTGTCGCGCGGCTACAAACGCAAGAGTAAGGGTTTCCAGCAAGTTACCGTCCAGCGCAACGCCTCTTTCTTCGGCGACGAGCCGATGCAGATCAAGAAGAAATTCCCCGGTGTCACCGTGGCGGTGGACAAGAACCGCGTCCGGGGTTGCCGTAACCTCTGCCATCCGGAGATCGTCCGGACTTCCCGGCAGAACCGGCGCTGCCTGGACAAGGATTTCCCCGCGGCAGACCTGATCGTACTGGATGACGCCTTCCAGTACCGCAAGCTGAGAGCTTCGCTGAATATCGTGCTGGTCGATTACAACCGTCCGGTAAACAAGGACAGGCTTCTGCCCCTGGGCGGTCTGCGGGACTTGCCGGAGCGGCTGGGTGATGCAGATGTGATCATCGTGACGAAGTGTCCCAACTACCTGGACGACTGGGAGCGGACGGTCTGGGCGCAGTCCTGTGGCGTGCGCGACTATGCCACTTCGACCTGCATGGGGACCTCCAAGAAGGGACGGAAGCAGTATGTCTTTTTCTCGTGCATCCAGTACTGTGCGCCGGAGCCGATCTACGAGGAATGTGATCCGCGCTATGTCTATTCGCAGCGGATGGTGCTCTTTACAGGCATTGCCAGAGATATGCCCCTGCGGACCTATCTTTCAGATAATTACAAGATCGTGGAGGCTTTCCGTTTCTCGGACCACCACGCCTTCTCGGACAGCGACATCCGCCGGATCACGGCGGCTGCCGAACGCTGGTCCACCGCCGCCCTCGGTACGACCGAAAAGGATGCCCAGCGTATCATCGCCTCCAAAAAAATGCCGCCTGCATTGCGCAAGCGGCTCTTCCAAATCCCCATCACGGTCGATTTCCTCACCCCCGAAGAGCGGGACATCTTCCACCGGGTGCTGTTCGAAGCGGTCGGTTCTCGGGATTAGACAGTCAGGATCTCCTTTTCCTTCGCGGCGACGAGGGTGTCGACGGCCTTGATGTTCTTGTCGGTGATCTTCTGCACTTCGTCCTCAGCTTCTTTCTCGGTGTCCTCGGAGAGGCCTTCGTTCTTCTGGGCCTTCTTGAGGGTCTCGATCGCATCGCGGCGGGCGTTGCGGATGATGACCTTGGTCTGCTCACCCGTGGCCTTCGCCTTCTTGATCAGGTCCTTGCGGCGATCTTCGGTGAGCGGCGGGACGACACAACGGATCAGTTCACCATTGTTGGAGGGAGTGAAACCGAGGTTGTTGTCGATAATCGCTTTCTCGATCTTGGCGAGCATGTTGCGCTCCCAGGGCTGGATGACCAGGGTACGGGCATCCGGCGTCGTGACGGAGGATACCTGCGGAATCGGGGTGGGCGTACCGTAATAATCGACGGTCACGTTGTTGAAAATCGAAGGGTTGGCCTTGCCGACCCGGTAGTTCTTGAGGTCTTCCTCAAAGAAGTTGGCGGCGTCCTGCATTTTCTCGTCGGCCGCTGCGACGATTTCCTTGGCTCTGTCTGTCAACATAGTGCTTTATTTTTTATAGTTTTATACGTGTACCAGTGTCCCGACCTTCTCGCCGTCGAGGATGCGCTTGAGGTTGCCCGGCTCGTTCATGTCGAAAACGATGATCGGCATGTTGCCCTGTTCGCAGAGGGCGAAGGCCGTGGCATCCATCACTTTCAGGTGGTCGGCGAGGGCTTTCGAGAAAGTCAGCTCGTCGTATTTGGTCGCGGTCGGATCCTTCTCCGGATCGGCGGTATAGACCCCGTCCACGCGCGTGCCTTTCAGGAGTGCGTCGGCCCCGATCTCAAGGGCACGCAGCGCAGCACCCGAATCCGTGGTGAAGAAGGGGTTGCCCGTGCCGCCGGCGATCAACGCCACGCCGCCTTCCTCCAGGACCCTGACGGCCGCATCGCGGACGTAGTAGCGAGCGACAGGTTCCATCGGGGTGGCGGTGAACACTTCGGCGCGGATGCCCTGGGAGCGGATCGCCATCGCTAGGCCCAGCGAATTGATCACCGTCGCCAGCATGCCCATCTTGTCCCCGTCCACACGGTCAAATCCCTTTCCGACGCCGCTCAGGCCGCGGAAAATGTTGCCGCCGCCGTTGACGATAGCAATCTGCATGCCACTGCGGACCGCCTGGGCGATTTCGGCCGCAGCCTTGTTCAGGCTGGCCTCGTCGATGCCTTTTCCCTGGGGGCCGCCGAGGCTTTCGCCGCTGAGTTTGAGAAGTACTCTTTTATACATATAGGTCTTATTTTTCGCGGGAAACAAAATTATCGGAAAATTATGAAACTTGCAAGAAAGAGCCTATATTTGCAAAACTGAAACCTATAGTTTGAAATAAATTTTTAGCAAATGGCTTTATCTTCATCCTCCATCGGCAAGAAGTTCATCCAGAGCATCAGCGGTGCTTTCCTGATCATTTTCCTCCTGCTTCACGGGACGATCAATTTCTTCTCCGTGATCGACACCTTTACGGGCAAGTTCGGTATTGCGGCCAATGATGACATCCTGTTCAGCAAGGGAGACGGCCTGTTTAAGCTGGGCTGCGACTTCATGTCCACCCCCGTCATCGACATCATGGTCCCGATCCTTGCGCTCGGTATCCTGGTCCACATCTGCTATGGCTGCTGGCTGACCTGGCGGAACATGAAGGCCCGCGGTGGTTTCAAGCGTTACGAAGTGCCCAGCAAGGCGGCTGCCGATTCCTGGTCTGCCAAGAACATGTTCGTCCTGGGTATCGTAATCCTCGGCTTCATCTGCTTCCACCTGAGCCATTTCTGGGCCAAGATGCAGTTGCCGGAGATGTTCGGTGTCGGTACGTTTGAGAACAATCCTTACTGCCTGCTGGTCGCGACCTTCGGTCAGTGGTGGATCCTTGCCCTGTATCTGCTGTGGTTCGTGGCCATCTGGCTTCATCTCATCCATGGCTTCTGGAGCATGTTCCAGACCGTCGGCTGGAGCGGCCAGACATGGATGAAGCGTCTCAAGGTGATCGGCGTGGTCGTCGCCACCCTCGTCATCCTGATGTTCGTCGCCGCCGCGATCAACGGTTTCTACCAGGCCCACTGGGGCTGGGGCGCCACGATTGCCTAAAAGCATTTTTGCTTTAAACGAAAATATTTCCTACCTTTGCGGTCCCTATTTTGTGTAGGGATCGCAATTTTTATAGTTAACCATTTAAAGATCAAGACAATGGACACACAAAGCTACAAGACAGTTTCCTTGAACAAGGCTACTGTCCAAAAGGAGTGGGTCGTCATTGACGCGACGGATCTCGCACTTGGTCGTCTCGCTTCCCGCATCGCCCTTGTCCTCCGTGGCAAGACGAAGCCGGGCTTTACTCCCCACGTGGATTGCGGTGACAACGTCATCGTCGTCAACTGTGAGAAGGTCGCCCTCAAAGGCAAGAAGATGACGGACCGCGTTTACACGCGCTACACCGGTTATCCGGGCGGACAGCGCTTCACGACGCCGAAGGAAATCCTCGCGAAGAACCCCACCGAGTTGATTCGGAGAGCGGTAAAGGGTATGCTCCCGAAGACCCGTCTTGGTGACAAGCTCATCCACAACCTGTTCATCTATGCAGGTCCCGAGCATCCGCACCAGGCCCAGAACCCTAAAGTTATTAAGTTGGACGAAATTTAAACAGAGTTAATGGAACAGATTCACGCCCTTGGAAGACGTAAAGCAGCTGTTGCTCGCGTTTATCTCGTTGCCGGAAGCGGTAATATCGTTATCAACGACCGCCCCCTGGAGGACTACTTCAAGGAGGATGGACTTCGTTATATCGTGAACCAGCCCCTCGTCCTCACCCAGACCGAAGGTCAGTTTGACATCAAGGTCACCATCGTCGGTGGTGGCATCAAGGGTCAGGCTGAGGCCGTCCGTCTCGGTATCGCCCGCGCCCTGTGCGAGGCTGACAAAGAGGCTTACCGCCCTGCGCTCAAGGCCGCCGGTTTCCTCACCCGCGATTCCCGCGAGGTCGAGCGGAAGAAGCCCGGACAGCCTGGTGCCCGCAGACGCTTCCAGTTCAGTAAACGTTAGTATTCACACACTGTTTTACTTTTTGCACAGTTGGGTTGCAAACCCTCGGACCTCCTTCGGGATGGGAATCCCGGGAAGCTACTGGAAGGTTGCCCATACTGCGGAAAATCCCCGAGATTGAGTTGAGAACCTCACTACCCGAGGATTGATGAAAAGAGAAAAATCAAAATTTTTTTAACAGACAATGTCACGTACAAATTTCCAAGAATTGCTTGATGCAGGTGTCCACTTCGGACATTTGTCGAGGAAATGGAATCCCAAGATGGCTCCGTACATCTTCATCGAGAGAAACGGGATCCACATCATCGACCTGCACAAGACCATCGTCAAGCTTGACGAGGCTGCCGAAGCGATGAAAGAAATGGCCCGCAGCGGCCGCAAAATCCTCTTCGTAGCCACAAAGAAGCAGGCCAAGGACATCGTAGCCGAGAAGGCCGCCGCTGTCAACATGCCTTCGATCACCGAGAGATGGGCCGGTGGTATGCTTACCAACTTCCCGACCATCCGCAAGGCTGTCAAGAAAATGAGCACCATCGACAAGATGAAGGAAGATGGTACTTTCGAGAAGCTCGCAAAGCGTGAGCGTCTCCAGATCGACCGCCAGAGAGCCAAATTGGAGAAGAACCTCGGTTCCATCCGCGATATGAACCGTCTCCCCTCCGCCCTGTTCGTCGTCGACATCCAGAAGGAAGCCAACGCCGTCCGTGAGGCCAACCGCCTGAACATTCCGGTATTCGCAATGGTTGATACTTGTTGCGATCCTACCTCCATTGATTATGTGATTCCCGCGAATGATGACGCCGCGAAGTCCGTCGAGTGCATTCTCAACGTCCTTTGCCAGGCGATCCAGGAAGGCCTTGACGAGAAGAAACTCGCTAAGGACAAGGAAGAGGCTGCCGAAGAGGCCGAGACCAAGGTGACCGCCAAGAAGCTCCGTTCCCGCAAGGGCGCGAAGCCGGTTGATGTCGAGGAAGAGGCTGCCGCAGCTCCCGCTGCCGAAGAGGCTCCCGCTGAAAACACTGAGGCATAAACTTTAATCTGTTTCCGTTATGAATATTACTGCAGCTGACGTAATGAAATTGCGCAAGATGACGAGCGCCGGCATGATGGATTGCAAGAAGGCCCTCACCGAGGCCGAAGGCGATTTCAACAAGGCGATCGAAATCATTCGCGAGAAAGGTAAGCTCGTCGCGGCCAAGCGTGCCGACCGTGAGACCACGGAAGGCGCCGTCAAGGCCCGTATCTGCGGTGGCAAGGGTATCCTTGTCTGCCTCGGTTGCGAGACTGACTTCGTGTCCAGGAACGCTGATTTCCAGACCCTGGCCGATGCCATCGCCGACGTCGCCATTGCCAATACGCCTGCCGACCTTGAGGCGCTCAAGGCTTGCAAGATGGCGGATGGCCAGACCGTCGAGGACGCCGTCGAGGCGCAGACCGGCAAGACCGGTGAGAAGCACGTCCTGGCTTACTACGCCCTGGTGGAGGCTCCCTTCGTGGCCGAGTACATCCACAAGATCAACGGCAAGCTGGGTGCCCTCGTGGGCTTCAACAAGGAGATTCCTGCCGACCTCGCCAAGGGTGTCGTGATGCAGGTCGCTTCGATGAACCCCGTCTCCGTCTCCAAGGCTGACTGCCCGCAGAGCGTGATCGACAACGAACTCGCCGTCGCGGTCCAGAAGACCAAGGACGAAATGATCCAGAAGGCCGTTGACGCCGCCCTCAAGAAGGCTGGCATCAACCCGGCTCACGTGGACAGCGAGGATCACATCGAGTCCAACACCGCCAAGGGTTGGATCACGCCCGAGCAGGCCGCCCAGGCTCGTGAGATCATTGCCAAGGTTGGCGCCGAGAAGGCTGGCAGCCTCAATGAGCAGATGATTCAGAACATCGCCCAGGGCCGTCTCCAGAAGTTCTTCAAGGAGTCTACCCTCGAGGAGCAGGAGTACCAGATGGGTGACGGCAAGCAGTCCGTCAAGGAAGCGATGGCCGCCGCCGACAAAGAGGCGAAGGTCGTTTGCTTCAAGCGCTTCTCCCTCGCTGACTAAGCGTCCGCAATTTCTTACAGTTAAAAACCGGTCCCTTTTCGGGGGCCGGTTTTTTTATCCCTGCCGACGCAGGTCGCGACGCCAGACGACGAGGGCGTAGAGGGCGAGCAGCAAGGTGCCGAGGGCCATGCGGGGGACGGGACCGAGACCGGTACGGTCCAGGCAGGTGTAGGCGGCAAAGAAAAGGACGGCCAGGGAGCAATAGAGACCGATGGCCTTCAGGTCGTAGGGGATCGGATACTTCTTCTGGCCGATAAAATAGCTCAGGAGCATGGCCGTGCCGTAGCCGGCAAATCCTCCCCAGGCGCAGGCCCAGTAACCGATCTTCGGGACAAAGATGACATTGACAGCGACCATCACCGCCACGCCGATCGCACTCATGATGGCGCCCCACCAGTTCTGGTCGGTGAGTTTGTACCAGAAAGACAAGTTGAAATACACGCCCATGAAGATCTCCGCCATCATCACAATCGGGATCACGCCCAGGCCCTCGCGGTAGCCTGCACCGACAAAGCGTTGCAAGACAGGCATGTAAACGACCACCGCCAGGAAGGCGAGCAGCGTGAAGATGATGAAGTACTTGGTCCCGTCGGCCAGGGTCGCAGGACTGTTTCGGTCCTTGTTGTCAGCAAAGACAATGGGTTCGTAGGCATAACGGAAAGCCTGTGTCAGCAGCGACATGATCATCGCGATCTTGACGCACGCCCCGTAGATGCCCAGCTGCACCATCCCTTCTTCGCCCGGCATCAGTTTCGGCAGCAGGATCTTGTCCGCCACCTGGTTCAGGATGCCCACCAGGCTCAGCAGCAGCAGCGGCCAGGAGTAGCGCAGCATTTCCTTCGCCATCGCCTTGTCGAAGCCGTAGGCGATGCCACGGATCTCGGGAATGAAGAGCAGGGAGACCAGCGTCGTGCAGGCCAGGTTCGTCAGGAAGATCAGGCCCACGCCGTAGTTGAACTGCTCGAAGATGCCCTGCAGCGCCGGGACCTTCGGCATCACGAGGAAGATGAAGAGATTCAGCAGGATGCTCGGTATGATGAAGGCGAACTTCAGGAACACGAAACGGATGGGCCGGCGCTGCTGCCGCAAGCGGCTGAACATCACGGCCTGGAAGGCGTCTTGCGCCGTGATCAGGGCGAACATACCCACGTACTCGGGATGCGCCGCGTACCCCATCGCCCCGGAGATCGGGTGCAGCAGAAGGAAAACGATCGCGAGGAACCCAAGAGCCACGCCGCCCACCATCCGCAGGGCGTTGCTGTAGACCATCTTATCGTCCGTGTCCGGCTTGTTGGCGAAGCGGAACAGCGTCGTCTCCATCCCGAAGGTCAGCAGCGCCAGGAACAGCGCCGTGTAGGCATACAGGTTGGATACGACCCCGTATCCTCCGCTTTCCGCGGGGATCATGTAGGTATGGACCGGCACCAGCAGGTAGTTCAGGAACCTGCCTACGATGCTCACCAGCCCGTACAGGGCGGTATCCTTGGCGAGGGATTTGAGGTTCATGGCGTCACGATTTCACACAAAATTAATGAAAAATATGTACTTTTGTGAAAATACAGTATAGCAATATGAAAAAGCATCTTATCTTCCTTGCCGGCGCCGTGCTCGCCATCCTGATGGTCTTCAGCGGATGTGGCCGCAGCGCCAAGAAAGCTGCCGAAGCCGCGGAGAAGGCCCGCGCCGACTCCATTGCGGCCGTCCAGCATGCCCAAGATTCTATCAAAGCCCTCAAACAAGTGGAAAAGAAAAAAGTAGCGGCGGAGAAATTCGCCTCCCTGCCGGCAGAGCCGGTCTTCGACATCGTCACCAACCTGGGTACGATGCGCGTCAAGCTTTATTCCAAGACCCCCAAACACCGTGACAATTTCGCCAAGCTCTCCCTGGAAGGTTATTATGACGGCCTGCTGTTCCATCGCGTGATCAACGGCTTCATGATCCAGGGCGGAGACCCGCTGACCCGTGACACGTCGGCCGTAGCCCGTTATGGCACCGGCGGTCCCGATTATAAGATCCCGGCTGAATTCGTCCCGGAATACAAGCACAAGAAGGGCGCCCTTGCCGCTGCCCGCCAGGGTGACCAGGCCAATCCTTACAGGGAGTCTTCCGGCTCGCAGTTCTATATTGTCCAGAGCCCCGAAGCCTGCGCCCAGCTTGACGGTGCCTACACCGTTTTCGGCGAAACGATCAGCGGACTGGATGTCATTGACAAGATCGCGGCGGTCCGGACCAACGCCCGGGATCTCCCGCTCAAGCCCGTTCAAATCTTAGAAATCAAACTGGTGGAAGAATAATTCCAAAAGATTATTTTTTTCGACCATGTCCGAACATATTTGGCACGGACATTGCAATAAATCTAACCGAATAGTTTTTCATAGGTTAAAATTAGGTTAGAATTGCAAAGCGGCCTTCGATGTGAATCGAGGGCCGTATTTGTTGTTCCTGTCAAGTCCTCCTGACAGGGTATGTATTGTTGCAGTTATGATTGCGGAGAAGAGAGTGCAAGGATTTCTTCTGCCGTCAGTCCGGTGTACTTACTGATGAGCGAAATATCCATCCCGTCCGCCAGCATCCGCCGTGCGGTCTCGAGGCGCTCTTCGGTATCCTTGACTTCAGAGAGCGTCTTGGTCAGTTTCGGCAGTTCGACGGTGATATAGTGGATGCTGTACGGCGGGTTTTCAGATCAGGGGCATTATCCTAAATCCTGTGGCACGTTTGCGTGGATCTCCGTTCCAAGGGCACTGGCGAAGGATTCTTCGCACCTGTTTACTGAGTTTCTTCCAGTCTGTAGGGTCATAGTCCGGGCGAGTGTCTTGATCGAAATATACGACACATCGGTTCTTCGTGTCAATAATCATCAGGTTGACCGATGACATGCGACCTGTCGTCTGAGATTCGTTTCTCGTGTTAAAATCCCAAGTTTCACGCCGACTTAGCAGCAATCCATTCTGGAAAACCAGCATGCCATAGCGGAAGCCCCTGGTCTCCAGATAGCTCGCAATGGACTCCGGATAGGGGATATTCTTTACGTCCCGGGTCATCACTTTCCTCAGGGATACTACGTCTTGCAAAAGCTCCGGCCTTTCTGTCTCCCAAGGAATATTTAGGACGTTATTAACCTTGGGTGCCTGTGTGAGGATCGCTTCAATGAGTCCTGCCTGTGCCGTTTCTGAAGCGAAATCACTTTGTCCGGCGAGACCTTCCGCCACATGACAGACCGGAGCAATCAGGGTGACTTCTCCAATTGGCTCATTCCAAGGTCCGTACTGCCGCATCGGGGAGCAGGCAGGAAGGAGAACTATGAGGAGGCTCAGCGCGCGGCCAACAACGGCCCGAAGATCTATTAGATTGCGTGACATAGCCAGAACGGTTTTCACAAAGATACTCTTTTCTCCGGCAAGAAAAAATACGCGGCTTTTGGAAAAAAGCAGGAGTCTCGCTACCTTAGTCCGGACGAAAGCAGAACTGAATGAAAAAGTTCCCCCTCTATCTCCAGATCTTGATCGCCCTGGCGCTCGGCATCCTCGCAGGCTGCCTGTGGCCTGGCGTCACGGACTATATTGACTGGATCGGCACCTTGTTCATGAACGCCCTGGGCTTGCTGATTGTCCCGATCATCTTTTTCTCGATCTCGACCAGCGTCGCCCGGATCAGCGGCGAGGGAGGGGATACGCTCAAGCGCATCGGCGGCAAGACGATCGGCTGGTACCTGATCACGATGGCCATCGCGGTCGTGACAGGCGTGACCCTGGTATACCTGATCCGCCCGGGTTCGGGTGCACTCGCCGCAACGGCCCTGCAGGAAGTCCCGGACCCCGTGACCCACACCGGTGTCAAAGACATCGTTACGGGCTTCATCCCGTCCAACTTCATCGCTGCCCTGGGCAAGAACAACACGATCCCGGTTATTTTCCTTTCCCTGGTCATCGGCTTCTTCGTGACCAGGATCTCGAAGGAGGGGCAGGAGTCTATGCTGGGCTTTCTCAACGGCGGGTATGAATTGACGATGAAAGTCACGGGCTGGATCCTGAAGTTCGCGCCGCTGGGCATTTTCGCCGTCGTGGCGGTCCAGTTTGCCAAAATCGGTGATGTCTGGGGTATGCTCAAGGGCATGCTGCTCTATATTCTGACCGTTGCAGCCGGCCTGGCGATCCAGACCTTTGTCAGTCTGCCGCTGCTGCTGCGTTTCGTGGGTCGGGTGCGGCCGTGGAAGCATTTCCACAACATGTCCGTGCCGATGGTGACCGCCTTCTCCACCGCCTCGTCCGGCGCGACCCTGCCCTTCACGATGGAGGCCGTCGAGAAGAAAGACGGCGTCTCGCAGGGGATCACGCAGTTTGTCGTTTCGCTCGGCGCCACGGTCAACATGAACGGCGCCGCGCTGCTGGAGTGTGTCGCGGTCATCTTCATCGCACAGGTTTATGGCGTGCAGCTGACCCTCCTCCAGACGCTGCTGATCTCCCTGATCTCGATCCTATGCGCCATCGGCTCCGCCGGCATCCCGATGTCGGCGATGGTGATGATGGCGATCATCCTGAGCGCCGTCGGCCTGCCTGTGGAAGGCATTGGCCTGGTGATCGGCGTGGACCGCATCCTGGACATGCTCCGCACCTCCGTCAATGTCTATGGCGACACCTGCGTAGCGGTGTTGGTCGCCAAGAGTGAAGGCGAACACCTTCCCATCGACGTCCCCCAAAAGTAATTGGAAATGAAACGTTTGCTTCTCTCCCTGGCCCTTGCCCTGCTGGGCGTGACACTCTTCGCCCAGACGCCGGCCCTCGACTATTTCCTGCCGGACAGCTGCCACTATGACCCCTCCGTTCCCACGCCCGCTTCCGTGCTGGGTTTCGAAGTCGGAGAATTCCAGGCTTCGCATGCGCAGGGCGTGGCCTATATCCAGGCCGTCGCTGCAGCTTCGGACCGGGTGAAGGTCATCGAATACGGTCGCAGTCATGAGCGTAAGCCGTTGCTGCTCGTCGTCATTTCCTCGCCGGACCATATCCGCAACCTGGATGCGCTCAAGGCTGCCCACGCCCGCCTGACCGATCCGGCCGACAATGCTCCGACGGACGGTCCCGTCTTCACCTGGCTGGGTCACAGTATCCACGGCAATGAGACCAGCGGGTTCAACGCTTCCCTCCTGCTCCTGTATCACCTGGCTGCGGCGCGCACTCCTTATATGGAACGTCTGCTGCAGGAAAGCGTGATCCTGATCGATCCCGTGCTCAATCCGGACGGCCTGGACCGTTTCACGCTCTGGGCGAATACCCACCGGAGCCTGACGCCCAACCCGGATACGCAGGAAATGGAGCATGCCGAGCCCTGGCCTGGCGGCCGGAGCAACCATTACTGGTTCGACCTCAACCGCGACTGGATCAACCAGACCCAGCCGGAGTCGCAAGCCCGGATTGCCGCGATGCTGGAATGGAACCCCAACGTCTATACCTGCTCTCACGAGCAGCAGGCGGGCGCCAATTTCCATTTTTCGCCCGGCGTTCCGTCCCGGGTCCATCCCTTGATCCCGGATGCGTGCCAGTCGCTGATCCGGCGGCTCTCTGAAGAATACTATGTCCCGGCTTTCGACCGCCAGGGCCTGCTCTATTTTTCCGGCGAGCAGTATGATGATTATTACCCCGGTCGCGGCCGGGAATACCTGGATTTCCACGGCGGCATCGCTTTGCTCTGGGAACAGCCTTCGCCGCGCGGTTTCCTCCGCGAGACCGCCAACGGCCTGCTGTCCTTCCCGATGGCTGTCCATAACCAGTTGACCATGCAGCTGGCGACCCTGCAAGGCAGCTGCGAACTGCGCACCGAGCTTCTGCAGTACCAGAAAACCTTTTACCGTCAGGGACTTGCGGAAGGGAAGGGCTACTATGTATTCGGCTCTTCCCGGGACCGGATGTCTTGCCTCCGGCTGGCGGAGACCGTGTCCCGCAACGGGGTGGAGGTCTATCGCCTGGGTGCGCCGATGACCGTCGACGGGAAACGTTTCGTCCCGGACTCGGCCTTTGTCGTTCCGGTCCATCAAAAAAGGTCGCGGATGGTGGAGGCGCTTTTCGAAGTGCGGAAGGAGTTCGCCGATTCGGTGTCCTATGATATCACGGGCTGGACAATGCCGATTCTGTACGGGCTGGAATACGCCCGCGTGGCTGCGGCCCGGCTGGGTGAGGCATGGGTTCCGGAGCCCGCGCAGAGTGTTTCCGTGGCGAAGGCTTCCTACGCTTATGCCTTCGCCTGGGGCGGGTATTATGCCCCGCGGGCGTTATATCGTCTGCAGCAAGCCGGAGTGCGGACCCGGGTGGCACAAGCGCCTTTCCGGGTCGGGGACAAGGAGCTCGGCCGTGGCAGCGTCGTCGTGCCGCTGGGTCCGATGTACCAGTCCGTTCCGATGGAAGAAATCCATGGCCTGATGACGCAGATTGCCTCGGAAGACGGGGTGGAAGTCCTGCCGGTCAACAGCGGACATACCGGTCTGCGTGACCTCGGCAGCGGTTCTTTTGCCACGGTCGGACGGCCGTCCGTTGCCGCATTGGGCGGTGACGGTGCTTCTTCCGCGACGGTCGGGGCGCTCTGGCACCTGATGGACGTGCAGTACCGGATGCCGCTGAGCATCCTCCCTTCCGACAATCTCGCCAAGTCTGACCTGGAGCGCTACGACGTGCTCTTTGTGACGGCTGCGCACGAAACCCTTCCTGAGCCCGTCTGCCGGAAACTTCGCGCCTGGGTCGAAAGCGGGCATACGCTGGTGACCTTCGGCCGGGGAGCGGTCCTTGCCTCCCGTCGTCTCGGCGTGGAGGATCTTTCCTTCCGTGTCCGGAATGTTTCCGGCGCCATCCTGTCTGCGACCGGTGATCCGGCGCATCCCCTGCTTTGGGGCTTCGACGACGCCCATCTGGCCATCTTTAAAGACAACAGCCTGGCTGTCGGATCGGTCCCCGGTACCTCCAGCGTTCCTCTGCGCTTCGACGATGATCCGCTCCTTTCCGGCAACCTGACTCCCTATGCCCGGGAAGCTGTCGCCGGTACCCCTGCCGTTGTCGTTTTTTCCCTTGGCCGCGGCCGCATCGTCAGCCTTCTTTTTGATCCCAATTTCCGCGGCGCCAGCCAAGGCACGGCCCTTCTGACTGCCAACGCCCTCTGGTTCGCCCCCCTGGTCCGTCGCTGATACCGTTTTCCCTTGGCGGGCGTTTGTCCGACTTCCGGCATAGGCAAGGGTATGGGCCCGAACGGGAGTCCCTTTTCCGGCACGTGGCAGATAACGGGCTGCCTTTCAGGAGAATAAACAATGAACGGGTACCCGTTTTGGGCACCCGTTCAGTCGTGATTTTATTGATACTCAGCAGCTTGGCTGCCACGCGTTTTTAGAAAGCGTAGCGAAGGCCGAGGGCTGCACCGGTATAATGTCCGTGGAAGCCATCGACGAAGTTGAACCAAGGACGCCAGTCGAGAGAGATCTGGAGCGGGAAATCGAAGGTGTACTCAAAGCCCACCTGTCCGGCGAGACCGGCATTCAAATGCAGGTCATTGTCTCCGGGCCAACCAGCGACGAAAACACCGGGACCAGCGTAGAAGTTGATGGGTCCGAGGGGAGCGATGTTGAAGTCGTAAATGGCCGTGAGGTCGATGAAATTGTTGAACAGACCGGCGTCAAACTCGAAGAAGCCGGGACCGGCATTGTGCTGATAGGAAAGCTCTGCGCCATAGGTGGCACGGATACCGAGGGCCTTCGGCTGAGCGGAGGCGACAGCTGCGAAGCAAAGGACCGCAACTGCGATGGTGATAAACTTTTTCATTCTTGAATCATGTTTGGTTTCACGTTCTGGATACAAAGATAGAAAAAAATAGATAATTGACGTTTTTCCCGAAAAAGAATACTAACTTTACCTTTATGAAACAACTATGGAATATCAAACTATGGCTGCCGGTTCTCGCAGCCTTTGTGCTTTTTGGACTGACGACCTGCAAGAAACCCACCGAAGAAGCAAGCTTGAAAGACGTGGAGTTTGCGGTCCCTGCCTCCGTCAGCCTGGAAAAAGGCACGCAGACCCTGGATTTCCGTGTCCAGTTCCAGAAGGCGCCCTTGACGAGCGACGTCATAGTCTTGACAGCCTCTGACGGGAAGAAACAGACTTGCCCGATCATCGAGACCTCCGTCACCAAGTTTACCATATCCATCAGCCAGCTGTGGAGCGGATTCCTGACGGACGGACCCTATGCCGTTTCCATCCGGCGGGGTTCCGAAGAGATGAGCAAAGGGACGATGATGGTCAGCATCATCATCCCCGGAGACGGGGTCGAGCCTGCGGCCGGAAGTACGGTCTATGGCAAGGTGGCCTGTGACGGAGCCGGTGTTGCCGGTGTGGTGGTTTCTGACGGATACGAGGTGGCCAAGACGGACGAAAACGGGGTTTATCAGTTGAGAACGAGCAAGAAAAGCTCCAAGTTCCACGGCTATGTTTTCGTATCTGTCCCTTCCGGTTACGAGGTCAGCTCCGACGGCATCCGCCCCTTGTTCTACAAGCAGTTGGATCCGGCCAAGGAGATCGAGCGCGTGGATTTCTCCCTCCGGAAAGTTTCCGGCCAGGACCAGCATACGATGCTGGTATTCGGCGACATCCACCTGGCCAACCGCAATGAGGACCGCAAGCAGTTTGCCACCTTCGTTTCAGACGTCAACGGCTACATTACTTCCCATGCAGGCTCCAAGATTTATGGCCTGACCCTCGGCGACATGACCTGGGACCTGTACTGGAAGGACAACAAATACGGTTTCAAGGAGTATCTTGCCGACGCCAATGCCATCAAGGGCATCCAGGTTTTCCATACGATCGGCAACCATGACCACAGCATGTATTTCCCGGGCGATTTCGACACCGTCACCGAATACAAGAAGGAAATTGCGCCGACCTATTACTCCTTCAATATCGGACAAGTGCATTATGTCGTCCTGGACGATATCCAATGCACCAACTCCACCCCGGCATCCGGCCGTTCCGACGACGCCTACACCCGTACGTACAACTGTACCCTGGTCAGCGACCAGATCGAATGGCTCAAGAAAGACCTTGCACAAGTGCCTCAATCCACCCCGCTGGTCGTTACGATGCACGCCCCGCTCTATACAGCAGCCGGCAACGGGGCCTTCACTTCCACGGCCTATTCCGCCCAGTCGCAGTTCGAGAATGCCGTCAAGGCTTTCAGCCAGGTGCAGCTCTTTACGGGCCACACCCACAAAGTCTATAACGTGGACAAGCGGGCGACCAACCATATCTTCGAACACAATGCGGGCGCCGTCTGTGCCACCTGGTGGTGGAGCGGTCACCTGACGCCCGGAGTAAACATCGGAACGGACGGAGCCCCGGGCGGTTACACCATCGTTGATATCAGCGGGACTTCATTCAAATGGGTCTTCAAGGGGACCGGCTGGCCGGCTTCCCACCAGTTCCGGAGCTACGACCGCAATGTGATGGCCATCACGCCCGAAAAGTATGTCCCCAAGGGCAATGCCGAGCACAAAGCAGCCCTGGCGCAATATACGACTCCTTACTGGTCTTCCTCCAGTACGGAGAACTATGTTTATCTCAATGTGTGGAATTATGATCCGGAATGGAAGATCGAGGTGACGGAGAACGGCGCACCGCTGACCGTCTCTCCGCTGACCGACGGGCGGGATCCCCTCCACATCATTGCCTATACGGCGAAACGCCTGGACAGCAATGCGGGCCTGAACAGCAGCGGCGGCATCAATTTCGACACTGGAACCAACCGGCACATGTTCCGCGTCAAGGCCTCATCGGCGACCAGTACGCTCGAGATCAAGGTGACCGACCGTTTCGGCCAGGTCTATACCGAGTCGATGAAGCGGCCGAAGGCCTTCTCGACAGATACTTACAAGCAATAAAACTCTATCTAACTAATTACCAAAACTATCATGCGTTACCTTCAATGTATTTTCGCCACCCTGGTCCTGGCCCTGGGGCTTTCCCTGCCCCTGGCCGCCCAGAACCGGGAGGTGTCAGGCCGGGTGCTTGACACCGGCGGGCAGCCCTTGATCGGAGCCGCGGTGCTCCTGTCCGGGACGACGTCCGGCGATGTGACGGATCTGGACGGAAGTTTCCGTCTCCGGGTCCCGGACGGTCCCGCCACCCTGGAGATTTCCTGCCTGGGCTATGTCGGCAAGACTGTCACGGTCCCCGCCTCTCAGTCCCAGATCACCGTTTCCCTTGAGGAAGACACCGTGGTGCTGGACGAGACCGTCGTCATCGGTTACGGCACCCAGAAAAAGGTCAATCTGACCGGTGCCATCACCGTTGTCGAGAGCAAGGAACTGGAAGACCGTACGGCCCACAACCTGAACAACATGCTGCAGGGTTCGGTGCCGGGTCTGAACATCACGACTTCCGCCGGTAATCCGGGCGCTTCCGGCAGTCTCAACATCCGTGGTATCACCTCCATCAACACGGCGGATCCGCTCGTGCTCATCGATGGCGTGGAAGAGGATATTTCCCGCGTCAACCCCAATGACGTGGCCAGCATCTCCGTGATCAAGGATGCCTCTGCGGCCGCCATTTATGGTGCGCGTGCCGCTTATGGCGTCATCCTGATCACGACCAAGTCCGGTACGGAAAAAGGCGGCAAGGCCACGGTCCGTTACAGCGGCCGCTGGGGCTGGGAAGAGCCGACGGTCTCGACCGATTTCGAGACCCGGGGCTACTGGTCCGTCTATACCGTGGACAAGTTCTGGATGTCCGATGCCGGCAACAAATACACTACTTACAACGATCATGACATGGCCGAGCTCCTGGCCCGTGTCAACGACAAGGTCGAAGATCCTTCCCGTCCCTGGGTTGTGGAAGAGGTCCGCAACGGACGGAAACAATGGGTGTACTACTGCAACACGGACTGGTACCACGAGCTCTACAGCGACCGGCACCCGTCCCAGCAGCACAACGTGTCCGTGACCGGCGGCAATAAGGAGGTCAAGTACTACTTCTCTGCCGGCTATGACAAGCAGGTGGGTGTGATCAAACTCAATCCGGACGTCTATCAGAAATACAACCTCCGGGCGAAGATCGATGCCGCGCTCAACAAATACATGCGCCTGTCGAACAATACGGCCTTCTTCAATTCGACCTATGACTATCCGGGCGGCAGCTCCATCCAGGACTCTTTCGCCTATGCGGCCCGCCACGCCCTGGCCTCCTTCCCGCTGAAGAACCCGGACGGCAGCTGGCTCTATGCCACGCCGATGATCTCCGGTAATTACAACGTCGCCAACGGCCGTCACATCGTGTTCGGCAACGGCAAGCACGTGAACCAGCAGGTCCGCAGCGACTTCTCCAATACCACCGAACTCAAAGTCACCCCGTTCCAGGACCTGGTCCTGACGGCCAACTATACCTACCGTCTCTATCAGAACCGCAACACCTATCGCTCCAACCACATCGATTACCGCCAGCGCCCCGGCGGCGAGATCGAGGAGTACACGACCGGTGCCGGCCTGGACGAGCTCCAGGAGGGCATTACGACCTACCAGCGCCATTCGGCCAACGTGTTCGGCAACTATGAGCATACCTGGGACGACACGCATCATTTCGCCGCGACGGCCGGTATGAACATGGAGTACTGGCGCAGCAAGAGCCTTACCAGCAAGGGCCAGAACCTGCTCAGCGAAACACTGGTCGATCTCGACCTGGTCGGTCCCGATGCCCAGGGCAATACCATCATGGAAGTGGCCGGCGGCCAGAACCAATATGCCATCATGGGCTTCTTCGGCCGTTTGAACTATGACTACAAGGGCCGGTATCTCTTTGAGCTCTCCGGCCGTTACGACGGTACCTCCCGCTTCCAGTCCGGTCACCGCTGGGGATTCTTCCCGTCCGCTTCCATTGGCTGGCGCATCAGCGAGGAACCGTTCTTCCAGCCCCTGCGCGGCGTGGTCGACAACCTCAAGATCCGTCTCTCCTACGGTAACCTGGGCAACCAGGTGGTCCGGAACTCCTCCGGCGGCCAGGACTACTTTGCCTATCTCCGTGAGATCTCCATCAACGATTTCGCCGGTTACTCCTTCGGCGAGAGCTCCACGATGTCCAAGTATTCGACCCTGAGCAATCCGGTCGATGCCGGCCTGACCTGGGAGACGGCCGAACAGTACAACGTCGGCCTTGACTTTGCGGCGTTCAACAACCGCCTGACCTTCACGGGAGAAGTCTATCGCAGAAATACGCTCAACATGCTCACGACCGGTCCTGACCTGCCTTCCGTCTATGGCGCGAGTTCGCCCAAGACCAATGCGGCCGACCTCAAGACCGAAGGTTATGAGCTCTCCTTGGGATGGCGCGACCAGTTCACGCTGGCCGGACATCCCTTCGGTTATCACCTGCGGGCCAACCTGAGCGACTTCCGCACCATCATCACCCGCTTCGACAACCCGACCAAGTCCCTGGCCATGAGCTACTATGAGGGCATGCGGGTCGGCGAGATCTGGGGCTATGTGGTGGATGGCCTCTTCAAGACCGACGAGGAAGCCAAGGACTATACGACCAACGTCCTCGACTGCTCGATGATCAACGGCCGCATGACCGGCGGTTTCCGCGCGGGCGACCTGCGATTCGTCGATCTCGACAATGACGGCAAGGGCGAGACGGTCAATACCCTCAGCACCGGTGCCAACACCGTGGACAATCCCGGTGACCGCAAGATCATCGGCAACTCCCTGCCGAGCCTCCAGTACGGTTTCACCTTCGGTTTCGACTGGCTGGGCTTTGACTTTTCCGCTTTCTTCCAGGGCACCGGCAACCACTACTGGTATCCTGCCGGCATGAACTACATGTTCTGGGGCCCGTACAGCTACTCCTACGTCTCCTTCCTGCAGCGCGACTTCATCCAGCGCTGCTGGTCCGAGGAGAATCCGGACGCCTATTTCCCGCGTCCGAGAGCCTATTCCGCGACCGGCGGTGAGCTGGCCCGCGTCAACACCCGCTACCTGCAGAACATCCGCTACCTGCGCTTCAAGAACCTGACGGTCGGCTATACCATCCCGTCCGCGGTGACCCGCAAGGTCGGCGTCGAAAAGGTGCGTCTCTACTTCTCCGGCGAGAACCTGGCTTACTGGTCCCCGCTGAAAGCCAATACCCGCTATCTGGATCCCGAGTCCGCCTACACCCGCAGCAGCAGTGCGGCCGCCCAGGACCACATCAGCTATCCCTGGCAGAAGACGATGATGTTCGGTATCGATGTCACATTCTAAACTGAGGAGGACCTGATTATGAAAAGATATTTTTTGATCCCTTTCATCGCGATGACGTTCGGCCTCGTGGCCTGCGATATCGACGTGGACCTGACCGGCGAGGAATTCCTGGGACGCACTCCGCTTTCCACGATCTCTCCCGAGAACTATTTCAGGACTGAAACCGACCTCCAGCTATTCTCCAATACCTTCTATAACAACCTGTTGGATAAAGAACCCTTCCTGGAGCAGAGCGACCATTATCTCAATCTCAACCTGTCCGCTGTCCTGCGTGGCGGCAACGACCGGACCGTCCCGATCTCCGGCGGCGGCTGGAGCTGGGGTGACCTGCGCAAGATGAACACCCTGCTGGGCAACATGGATAAGTGCGTGGATGAGGCGGCGGTGCTCAAATATACGGCGCTGACCCGTTTCTTCCGTGCTTATTTCTACTTTGACAAAGTCAAGCGTTTCGGCGACGTGCCGTGGATCGATCATGAGGTGGACAACACGGATATGGAGACGCTCTACGCTGCGCGTGACTCCCGCGAGGTCGTGATGCAGCACATGATCGAAGACCTCGATTATGCGATCCAATACCTGCCTGAGGCGAGGAGTACCTACCGTCTCTGCAAGTGGACCGCGCTGGCCCTGAAAGCCCGTGTCTGCCTGTTCGAGGGAACCTTCCGCAAATACCACGATCCGGCGTCTCACCCCGAGATGTACGTGGAGCCGCTCCCGGCCGACGCCAAGAGTGCTTCCTGGTATCTGGAGCAGGCGGCCGACGCTGCCCGCCAGATCATCGTCAGCGGACCCTACCAACTTGCAAAGGACTACCTGATGCTCTTTGCGGAGCCGGATGCGGATGCCGGCGAGTATATCCTTGCGATCAAGAACGACCGCTCCCTGTCCATTTTCAACAACAGCACTGCCTATGCAATCATGCCGACCCAGGGCTGCCCGGGCCTGACCAAGAAGTTTGTGGACAGCTTCCTGATGGCTGACGGTTCCCGCTTCACCGACAAGGAAGGATGGGAGACGATGCAGTTCGTGGAAGAGACGACGGGCCGCGACCCGCGCCTGTCCTATGTCTGCGTGACGCCAGGCTATATGCGCATCGGCGGCACGGAGGTCCTGGCGCCTGACTTCGGTGCGAGCGTGACCGGCTACCAGGTCGCCAAGTTCGTGATGGACGAGACCCTGCCCGGTGTCGGACGCGTGGACATGTCCTTCAACGACATGCCGGTCTTCCGTCTCGGCGAAGTATATCTCAACTATGCGGAGGCCCTGGCCGAACTGGGTACCCTGACCCAGAGCGACCTGGATATGTCCGTCAACCGTCTGCGTGACCGCGTCGGCATGCCCCATCTGGATATGGAGGCGGCCAATGCCAACCCTGACTGGTACCTCGCTTCCGAGCAGTACGGCTACCGCCACGTCTCCGGCGCCAACAAGGGCGTGATCCTCGAGATCCGCCGCGAGCGCGGTGTCGAGCTGGCTCAAGAAGGCTTCCGCCTGGCGGACCTGGTCCGCTGGCGCGAGGGCGAATGCATCAACCAGAGCTTCTACGGGATGTATTTCCCGGGCGCGGGCGAGTATGACCTGACCGGCGACGGCAAGGCGGATGTCCGCCTGTACCCGAAGGGTGAGAAGCCGGCCAATGACATGGTCAACATCGAGATCGGTTCCGATACGGGCGTCCTCCTCAGCAATGATACCTACGGTTATCTCGACCACCACAAGAATGTCGCCCACTCCTTCGATGAGAGCCGCGACTACTACTATCCCATTCCGACCAAGGAACGCAGCCTCAATCCCAATCTCAAGCAGAATCCGGGATGGAAAGACGGCCTTGACTACTAATGCTTAAAAGTCAGAAGAATATGAAACGCAACATATTACGCAAAGCGATCCTCTTCATGCTGCCTGTCCTGGCTGCGGCCCTCGCGGGCTGCAAGCAGGAGCCGGTCGAGAAACTGGCGCAGGCGGTCCTGCCTGCAGAGCAGGTGATCGAGTTCGAGGCCGTCGGCGCCGCCGACCAGGTCATGAACATCTATGCCGACGGCTCTTGGATGGCTGATGTGGACCAGGATTGGATCACGGTAAGCCCGATGTCCGGCAAGGGCGCGCAGGAAGTGACCATCAGCGTCTCCGACAATGCCTCGGGCGGCGTCGTGGATATGCCTCGCCGGGGCAAGATCATCTTCCGCGGCGCTTCCATCGAGCGGCAGGGCGAACTGACCGTCCGGCAAAAGGGCGACACCTACAAGGGAGTCCCTGAGATGGCAGTCAGCGGTGTCCTGTCCCTGGAGGATGACGATCCGGCCAAGATCCTTCATGCCACGGTGGCAGCTGTCACTACTTCCGGTTTCGTCCTGACGGACGGGACAGCCAACCTTTATGTCCAAGGCGCCCGTGAGGTCAAGGCGGGCGATGTCGTGACGATCAACGGTACCAAGGCTACCCTTTACGGCATCCCGTCCTTCAAGGTGGACGAGGTGACAGTCGAGAGCAGCGGGGAGATGGTCTATCCCGAAGCCCCCGACATGACGGAGCAGATCACGGTCTATGACGGCAAGTCCGTCCAGTTCGTAAAGGTCCGCGGATCCCTGATCAGCGGCAAGATGAGCGTCAAGCCGGCTACGGTCCAGGTCGTGGATCCGGATCCGGCCCTCAATATGGACGCCGCGGATCTCCACAAGGTCGCCCTGACCGGCTATGTGATCGGCATGTCCGGCACGACGGGCTATCTGGTCGTTACCTCCTACCAGGATAACGGCAAGGATGAAACCCTGATCCCGTATCCGATCAAATGGCGTGTCCGTACGAGCGACATCAACTATACTACGGCCTCCTTCTCTTCCACGGGCCGTATCGATCCCGTCCAGGGTCTGGGCTATATCACGTACATACCCTACGACCTGGCCACGACGGATGAAAACAACAAGTACAAGCTGGATGTCTCCGACAACAGTCCCCGTGTCACGGGCCCCTGGCCGGGCGACTATTGGCTTTTCTACGGAACCGGCGCGATCAAGGCCGGATCCGAAGTACGTATCGTTTTCGAGACCCGTACCTCCGCTACCGGTCATAAGTTCTGGCTGCTCGAGTTCCTTGACGGCGAGGAATGGAAGCCGGTGAGCGAGACCTTCACGACGACTGAACCCGGCGAGGAGATCACCTATTCGCACATCATGAATGCGGACGGTGCCACGAACGTGGCCATCGACTATATCGTCCGGTATCGCAAGAACACGGAGCATGCCCAGTTCCGTTTCCGCTGCATGGCCAACTGGCAGGCCAGCGGAAACGGGAAACTCGGTGCCCGAAACGGCGGTACTGCCCGTCTCAGCGTGACGGACAAGGAAGACGAGACCTACCAGCCGAAGATCGAGATCATCAAGGAAGGCAACGGTGTCGAGAAGGATCCCGTCTATGCGGACATCAAACTCTCTACGGACCTGCTGACCTTCAATGGCACGCCTTCCGGTCCCAAGACCCTGACCGTCACTTCGGATCACGACTTCACGATCTCCACTTCCGACGAGTGGCTGAGCCTCAGTGCAGAAGGCGGCCTTGCGGGCGAAGAGACGGCGATTGCCGTGACCTGCGCCGAGAGCGAACTGTCCGAACTGCGCGAGGGCCGGATCAAGATCGTTTCCGAAGATACGGAAGTGATCGTCAAGGTCGTCCAGAGCGCCGCCGGTCAGATTCTGGACCCGTTCATCAGCCTGTCCAATGGCAATACGGTGAAGGTCGGTGAAACGGCCGGCCAGACGGTCGTGCGCGTCCAGACCAACCTGGATGAAGTGTCCGTCGCTACCGATGCCTCTTGGATTACGGTTGAGGCCATGCCTGAGACGCGTGCGCTCGTGGAATGGAAGGAGTATATCCTGAGTTACGAAGCCAATGAGGTTGAAGCCGAGCGCACCGCAGCGGTCCGCTTCTTCAACGAGGCCGCCAATCAGGAAGCCGTCCTGACCGTCACCCAGGCTCCCGCGCCGCCGTCGAGCGTCTATTTCCAGGATGACTTCAGCTGGCTGCAACCCTATGTGAATGCTTACATGGCGGAAGATCAGACGGCAACCCATGCGACGATGGATCCGGTAGGCAGCCAACTGTCCTCCCATTCCCAACCCAATATCTGGAACCTGGAGAAGATGGCGGCTACTTTAGGCGTCGAACTGGAAACACGCGGCTATCAGGATCTCAATAAGAACGCTAAGACCCTCTATCTGCAGGAGTGCTACTTCAAGATGGGCGCCAACAAGAAGCAGACGGGCTTGCAACTGCCGCCCCAGAACTTCGAGGGCGACACGCCGGCCAATGTCGAGCTGTCCTTCGACTGGTGTGCCCACATGGGCGGATCCGGAGCCGTGGACAATGTCAGCGTCACGGTCGAACTGACCGGTCCCGGCATTTGCGCAGACAGCGATGCGGCGCTCAGCAACCCGTTCACTTCCGTCCAGGAGACGGGGCAGATGTTTTGGCAGCATGCATCCGTGATCCTGGTCGGCGTGACCAAGGATACCCGGATCAAGATCCGTCCGACCAATATGGGTGGTACGCCGAACTACCAGCGCTGGCATCTGGACAACATCAAGGTGGAGAAGTCCGATTATGTGCCTGTGACCAAGGCGT
>CAMOTB010000008.1 GCA_946625485.1 uncultured Bacteroidales bacterium
GGACAGCTGGCGGGCAGCCGCCGACGCCCATATCCGCATTCCCATGCTGGGCCGTCTGGATTCACTGAATGCCCCCGTCTCCGCCGCCATCCTCCTTTTCGAAGCCGTCCGGCAGCGCCACACCCGCTAAATCTTCCGGAAACCGAATCCCCCCGGCACTTAGCTGCCACGTCAAAAATCCGGTCGAAAAAAGCGATCCGTTTAGAAATAAATGATTATCTTGCGGAGTATATTTGATAGGAGCGTGAGATAAAACTGGCGCTTGGACTAATAACTTATAAACAACAGATATCATGCTGAACAAAGTAATGCTGATCGGTAACGTTGGTCAAGACCCGGAAGTACGTTACCTCGATGGAAACAATGGAAACGGCGGCAGCACCAAAGTCGCCACCATCCGCCTCGCCACCTCGGAGCGCTACCGCGACCGTAACGGCGAACAGCGGGAAAACACAGAATGGCACAGCGTCGTTGCCTGGAGAAACCTGGCCGACCTGGCGGAGAGCTTCATCCGCAAGGGTACGCAGATCTACGTAGAAGGAAAGATCCGCTCCCGTGAGTACACCGACCAGACCGGAGCCAAACGGTACCGGACTGAAATCATCGCTGACAACATCCAGCTCCTCGGCCGCCGGAGCGACAATCCCGGAGCCCAGGATGGCGGACAGGGCGGCTACCAGCAAGGAGGCGGCTATCAAGGCCGTCAGGGCGGATACCAGGGACAAGGCGGTTACAACCGTCCGCAAGGCGGCGGATATGCCCCGCAGGGCGGAGCACCCCAGGGTGGTTTTGGCCCGGCCGCACCCCAGGCAGCCTACGGCGCCCAAGGAGGATTTGCAGCGGCCCAGCCGGCCGCCCGTCCTTCCCAGCCGGCGCCCCAGCAAGCTTATAACCAGCCTGCTCCTCCCGTCCAGAGCGAGCCGATCGACATCGGAGCCGACAACCCCGACGACGACCTTCCGTTCTAGGCCTCAGATTCTTCCCCGCCCCCTCGCGCGAGCGTAATTTATAACCCCTTGGTTTTAAACAAATTAAGAAAAAGCCCTTCCCAAAAAACAGGAAGGGCTTTTTCTTATTCTCTTTTGTATCAGCAACTTACAATTTACGGCTCAACCCGACACGACAAAACTGGAGCAGCAGCAATGCAGCCAAGCGAACAATCTACTGCCAACCGCACTCCGTAAGCCTGCATTTGCCGGCGGGCAGGTCAGTTTTAGCAGTAACGCAGCCGCAGCGCAGCGAGGATGGACTACTGCTAAAACTAACCTGTCCGTCGGCAAAAAAAAGGCAGCGACCGGAATCACTGCCTTCTCATTGTTTTACGTCTGTATTAGAAGCGAACGTAAGTCATGAACCAAAGCTCATTGTAACCCGGAGTGGCCAGCAACTTATTGTTGTGCCTCCGATACTCAAGCTGGAAATTCAAATTCTTGTGCAAACGGAAATTAGCGCAAGCCGAATACATGTCATGACTCGTCTCAGCCGTACCACCGGCACGGAACTCATCCCACTTCAGATAAAGCTTGAACCAATCCGTGAAAGGAATGCCAGCCGTCACATACAAGGCATCCGCAGCGCCGCTCTGCTCCTTCTCACCCGCAATGGCAGTAGCATACTCCGTACGGAGCGTCCAATTGTCGACATCATAGGTCAAACCCGCGCTGATACGCTCACGCTTGAGCGTGGCGCCGCTCCCGTTGACCCAGTCGCCCTTCCATCCGAACACGCCCAGCTTCAGGCCCTTGATGGGCTGCAACTGGATCGTGCCGATGATATCTTTGGCCTTGTTGGCGTCGGCAAGGTTGATGCCCTGACCGTTCCACACACCCAGCTGATAATGCAGCAGGCGATAGCTGTCGTCCGCCATCGGAAGCAGGTCGCCCTGGATCTGCAGACCCTGGTCGCGGCCGCCCATGTTGGCTTCGCCGAGGCGGTCGCCCATGCCGGCCATCTTCTGGACAAGGAGGGAGAAATCACCCACGCCCACATCCCAGGGATTCATCGGATTCTCGAACGTGAAAGCCCGCTTGAACTGTCCGATCTTGACGGAGAACTCCTTGTACTTGGCCCATTCGAGGTAGAAATCCTTGACGTGGGGGTTCTGTCCGTTCATCTGGAGCTGGATCCGGTACTTGAAGTCGTTGAAGATGCTGCCGTCGACGTACAGACGGATCAGGCGGCAGTTGAAGCCGGGGCCGCCATGGGCGCTCTCGAGGTCGCTGTATTTGTAACCACCGATGATGTAGCCGCCGAACTTGGGCTTGCTGGCAAAACCGGTCTGCTTATAGCCGTATTCGGGCGTCTCATTGTCTTGTGCGGCCGCAGGGAAGGAAAAGGCAAGGGCACACGTCAGTGCCGCGGCGGCCAAAAATACTTTTTTCATCTTATTGATAAATTCGTTTAAACTATGCCACAGGGAAAGGAGCGATGACCGTCAGCAGGAAGTAAGCCAGGATAAATCCCACCACGCCTACGATCAGGCCGATCTTGGCCATCTGCGATGTCTCGACCAGCCCGGTCGAGGAAGCGATCGCATTCGGAGGCGTAGAGATCGGGAAGAGCATGGCCAGGGAGGCGCACATCGCGATGAACGGAATCATCGAGTACATGCCGCCCAGGTTCATGAACTGCTCGTTGTTGGCCGCCGAAGGATCCGCCATCGCCGTACCCACGACCACGAGGATCGGGACCAGCAGGGCCGCCGTCGCGGAGTTGCTGATGAAGTTGGAGAGGAAGTAGCACACAAGACCGGCGATGATGAGCACCAGCACCACGTTCATCGTGCTGAACGGGATGGCGTTGATCAGCGCGGCGGCCAGGCCCGTCTTGTTGAGGCCGGTGCCCAGTGCGAAGCCGCCCGCCACCAGCCAGAGGACGCTCCAGTTGATCTCCTTGATATCTTCTTTGGTGAAGACGCCGCAGCAGGTATAGACCGCCAGCGGAATCAGGGCGACGACGTTGGAATTGATCTTGGTGATGGACTCCGTCACCCAGAGGAGGATCGTCAGGAAGAAGGTGATCCAGGCGACATAATCCTTCCAGATCCATTTGTGCTTCTTGGCGTCGATCTTGAGTTCGATGGACTCCGACTTGAAGGGGAAGAAAACCTGCAGCAGAATCCAAGCCAGCAGAATCATGATAATGACGAAGGGGACCATCCGGGACATCCAGGTCGCGAAACTGATCTGGTAGCCGGCATTCTCCAGGGCGCCGATCGCGATGGCGTTTGGAGGCGTGCCGATCGGGGTGCCGATACCGCCGAGGTTGGCCGCAACCGGGATCGACAGCGCCAGGCCGACCTTGCCCGTCTCATCGTCCGGAAGTGCCTTCAGCACGGGCGCCAGGAAAGCCAGCATCATCGCCGCGGTGGCGGTGTTGCTCATGAACATCGAGAAGATGGAAATGATGATCAGGAATCCCAGCAGGACCATCTTCGGCTTCTTGCCGAACAGGCCCAGCAATCCCTTGGCGATCACCGCATCCATGCCGTACTTGGAGGCCACGATGGCCAGGACGAAACCGCCCATGAAGAGCATCACGACAGGATCGGCGAAGGAAGCCATGATGGACTTGTAGTCAACAAGCGTACCGAATTCCGGCTTGCACAAGAATCCCAGTCCCTTGTTGGATACCGTCAGGAGCATCACGACGATCACGATCAGGGAAGTCGTCCAGTTGGGAATGATCTCAAACATCCACATCAAGGCAGCGAAAACGAAAATCGCAATCATGCGCTGCTGGACGACAGTCAGGCCGTCAATGCCGAAGGCTGTGGTCGGCAAGGCCCAGAGAAGTACCGTGACGATCAGCACGATCGGAAGAAACACGCAGTACTTCAGGTTGAGTTTAGAATTAGCCATCATTCAAAAAAATTGCGCCACACTGAGCGGCGCAAATATAGCGAATAATTATTACATAAAGAATAAAAAACTGCCTTTTGTCTTTGCTCCTCAAGAGGCGGCAAAAGCGCCCTTACATTCAGAATTCGTATCCGAAGGCAAGGGTTCCGCTGATACGGTCAGCGCCCAGGTATTCCAGCCGGAATCCGTGGCTCCACCACAGGGCGGCGTCGGCATAGAGACCCCCGCCGAAGCGCCAGCGGACGCCCGGCGAAAGGACGATCTTGTGAGAGACCATGTGTTCCCGGTACCGGACGAAATACCGGTCCAGGCGGTTTGCCACGGTCCCGGAAGGAAGGGACGGCCCCGATTCCGACAGGGAACCGCAAGTCCAGCCCGCAGCGAGCCGCAAGCCAGCCTGTCCGAGGACGAGGGTCCAACGGGTGTCCAAGGCCGGAATAAGTACCTGCTGGTCAACCCGATACCTGGCGTTGACCAGCGTACAGCCCTCACGGTCCAGCAGGGAGGCGACAGCCGCAAAACTCCAGCCGCGCCCGACAAAACCATATTGCAGGGCGGTCTTCAACGTAAGACGGCTTGCATAAGGGTCATTCTCGGACAAGGACTGGTGCTCCATCCAAAGGTAATCGACGGAAGCGTGCAGGCGATGCGGCCCCCGGGACCAGTCCAGATCCCCATCCAGATCCCACGACGAGAAGTCATACAAGGAAGAGGAAACGGCATCGGTCCGTACCTCTCCCCTGCTCCACCGGCTTGAGAGCCCGGCATACAAAGCCTTTTCAGACAATTGGATCGCCACTCCGTGGGAGAACTTCCTTACCAGGAAGCCCCCATCCGAATGGATCGGGCTCAGGTACCAGGGTGTCTCACTGCCATAAAACAGGCCCTCATCAAAGAAAACAGTGGGCGTATCTTCGCCGGGGCTTAGTTCCTGGTTGAGACGGATCCTTTCCGCTTCATAAGAGAACTGATAACTCGCAGCCATGGCGAAGCTTCCCTTGCGATACTGAATACCCGGACGGAGACCGGAGGACAGGAAAGACGTATTGTGGGCCAGGGTCTCCTGCTTGACAATCTTCGAAAAAGCCGCCTTGCCACGGATCCCCCATTGCCAGGCAGCGGAAAGGTCCTGGCAGAGTCCGCCGGACAGTTCCGCGTCCTGGCGGATCTTGAGAGCCGGAGAAAACTCGTAGAAGTCGAACAGATAGGACGCAGGACGGCTCAACAGGGACCCGGCAGACCGATAGCCCATGGTCTGGGAGACGGCCGCCTGGCCCGTCAGGGACACCCGGTCGAAATGTTTCAGCCCGCCCGTACGGGCTCCGGCCGTCCAGGCCGAGCCGGCCTCGCTGCTGGAGCGCAGGTTGCCTTGGATGTAGGAACCATAGACTTCGGCATAGCCGCCGCCGTTCCCGGAACGCTGGCGGAGCGTGGCCCCTTTCCCGTCATTCCAGGGATCAGCACGGTAGGCCCCGTAACCCTGGGCCGCTCCGGGAAAGGTCAGCGACAGCAGGCAGCCGACCCATACAATTGCCTTTAGCTTCATGTCAGAACGCAATGAGAATATCTGTTATTCTTCGTTGTACACCGTCACCAGACGTTTCCCGCCCGAGATTTTCCGGGCCAGGGAACGGATGTCCGCGGGTTTCAACGAACGGACCAGTTTCTCATAGTCGCAGTCATAAGGAAGACCCCAGCGTACATAAGCCGACATCTGCTCTTCCTGTAAGGAAAGGGAACGGGCGATCCGGGCCTTTTTTTCGGAATCATGCTTGACCAGGTATTTGACCGCCAGTTCCATTTCCTCCGCCGTCGGTCCGTCTGCACACATCCGGTCCATCTCCTCCTGCACATCAGCCAGCACCAGGTCCCGCACCTCGGGACGGGTCTGGAAGTCAACATAGGACTGGGAAGGCGTCTGCTTCTCCGGACTGACAGAAGTGATGAACTGTACGCTGTATGCCCCGCCCCGTTCTTCCCGGATCAGCGCCAGGTAACGGGCGGACAGGATATAGTCCAGCACATCGATGGCAGCCCGTTCTTCCGGACTGCGGCCTCCCTCGAAGTAATAATTGTAGCTGATGTCCGAAAAAGGCGCCGCTACGCAAGGATGTGTCTCCGACAGGGTTTTCTGGCCGTTGAATACCAGCCTGGCAGGCTGATAGGCGCCCTGGGAGTAAGGATAAGGAAGGGAAAGCGCGGCCAGGTATTTTTCCGTCCAGCTCCGGACGCGGGCGCGCGGCAGGTCGCTGCACAAGACGATCCTCAGCCCGGAAAGGTTTCCGTAGTAACGGCGGTAAACCTCTTCCACGAGCGCCAGGTCCACGGCTTTGACCGCCGCACTGTCGATCTCATGCATCCAGGGATGCGCGCCGAAGCGCTCTCTCCGGCAACGCTCATCGAACAGGTTCCTGGGAGTCTTCTGCTTGCCCAGCGACTTCAAGGTCGCAGCATTGTACAGGTCCAGGGCCCGCTGGGTCCCGAAACAGGGCTCCGTCAGTTGCAGTACGGCCAGCTTGAAAGCGTCCTCCGCCTTGTCCTTCCGGGCCGATATTGCGATACGGCCGCCCTCAGAGCCTCCGCTCAACAGCACGCTGATGCCAGACAGCTCCGGACAGTCCTTCATCGCGGGACGTTCGAGTCCCCGGAATCCGGTCGTGCGCTTGCAGTAAGCGAGTGCATGGCGGGATGCCGTCATCCGCTGCGGATCGAAGGCCTTGTAGCCTGTATCGAAAAGCAGGGACATGGACAGATGAGGACCGCTGCGCACGGGAGCGGCCTCCTTGTAATAGACTTTCACCCCGTTCGAAAGGGTCCAGAGCTCCATATCCGTCCCCGGCACCTGCGTCATCGAACGGATCTCCCCGGGCTTTTCAGCCCAGGCCAGGTCCAACTTGGGATAGCTCAGATATTGCGGACCCGGCGCCTCCGCCGAGACGGCAGCAAAAGCAGCCAGCATCTGCTCCCGGGAAGGGGCGATCCCCTTTTCGTCCACGTCATTGTAACAGTTGGAGTAAATCTTCTCGCTCCCGTCAAACATCAGGGCCGGATAGGCTGCCACGTCCTCCGCCGTAATGGCCGCGACCTGCGTCCGGCGTACGTCCTGCAACGCATCCGGAAGAATGAGCGGCGCATCCTGCAGGAAAGCGGATAGGGCCATGGAGACGATCTCGCTATTCTTCACTTCCTCGCGGGGGCGCTCCGTGTCCAGGTGCAGGCGGGAAGAAACATTGAGCTTGGCGACTTCCAGTTCGTCAGCGCTGATGCCGTGGCGGAGCAGGCGCTGCACTTCCCGCTCCACGAAGGTGGCGCAATCCAGCAATCTGTCTTTCTTGCGCGGCACGGCCGTCACCATCGAGACATACATCCGGGGATCATAGGCATTGGTAACCAGGGTCGCGCTCTGGGCCGGGCACTGCTTGTCCCGGGTCCGTTCGCGTAGACGGTCGCCCAGGACCGAGGTGACGATCATCCGGCAAAGGAGATCCTTGTAGAAAGCCTCGTCCTTGCGGTCCGTCACGGTGAAACGCTGTTTGTACAAGGCCTTATAAGCCTGGTACTTGATCTCCGGATCGGTCATGTCAGCAAAGAGGGGCTCCGCCTGGACCGGCGGAATGTACGTCCCCTTGGGCTCAGGGTTGACCGGGGCCGGAATATCCGAAAACATGCGCCGGATCCGTCCTTCCATCTCATCCGGATCGAAGTCTCCCACGATGATCAGGGCCTGCAGGTCGGGCCGGTACCATTTGTGGTAGAAATCCAAGATCTCTTCACGCTTGAAACCGTTGATGACCTCGAGGGTTCCGAGCACCGTCCGCTCCGTCTGCTTGGAGCCTCTGTAGATCAGGTTCATCTGCTGGAAGGCCATCCGGCTGCGGCTGTCCTGACGCAGACGCCACTCCTCGCTGATCACACCCCGCTCGGCATCGAGCGCCTCCTGTTCGCAGGAGATGTCGCAGGACCAGTCATGGAGCACCATCAGGACCGAATCGACGAAAGAATCGCGGACCAGCGGGACTTCGGACAGATTATATACCGTCTCCGTCCTGGACGTATAGGCGTTGATATTGTAACCGAAACGGACGCCTTCCCCGGCCAGGAAATCCAGGATGCCCTTGTCCGGATAGTGTTTCGTCCCGTTGAAGGCCATGTGTTCCAGGAAATGGGCCAGGCCGTTCTGGTTGTCCTCTTCCTGCAACGCACCGACATGGTGCGCAATATAGAATTCAGCGCAGCCTTTGGGCAACTCGTTGTGGCACAGATAATAAGTCATGCCATTGTCCAGCCGTCCAACCTTGAACGACGGATCATCGGGAATGGGCTGGGCCCAAGCTAGGGTCGCCGACAGGATCGCGGCGAGCAAAAGTCCTGCTTTTTTCATAAGCAGCGGATAATTAGATTAGAAATTGCACCCCAGACTGATGCAGGCGACATTGCGTGTCCGTCCGCCCAGATATTGCGGCTCGGCAAACAAGGCCAGGAACCGGTCCGAGAGTTTCAGGTAAGGCTCAAAACTTTTCTTGAAGCGGCGGGCCACCATCACGGAGCATTCTCCCCCGGCGCGCGCTGCCGTATCATATTCGAACTGACGGCCCAGATAGTTATCAAAACTCCTCAGGCTGGTGGCTGTGCTTGAAGCAAGGATTCCGTCCTCTTTATCCACCCCCCAACCTGTACGGAACGTGATTCCCAGGTCAAGAACAAGGCTTGTATTTCCCCAGCACATCGCTTTCTGGCCGGACAGATCGGCCGATACCGAATGATACGCATGGTTCCTATAATAGGGGTACAAGGTGGTCGTCTGAGAACGAGAGAAGAACGACACGCGGGATCCCAGGGTCAGGGCAGGTCTGGGCCCGCTGGCATCATGATACCATCTGTAATCTGCCGATGCACGCAGGTCCGTCCGGTCCAGGATATGATTCTGGCCCATGTACTCGACCTGTGTGCTCTGACCGGCCGGGGTGACGTAACGAAGCTGGTTCTCTTCATTGCCGAGGAAGGCAAACCCGGCCGACCAGGACAAACGGTGAAGGTCGTTTCCCGCAGGAAGCAGAAGCTTGCCTTCATACGCAGCTTCCGGACCGGAGAATTCAAAGAAAACCGGCGAAGTCGTCGCCTTCTTGCCATAATACCCGTCACGGTATCTGAAACTTAATACCTGACTGAAGCGTTGCTTCAGCAGCACTTGCAGGGAAACGCCATAAAAACGGTTATCCATCGGACGGAGACTGGATGCCGGCATGTAATTCTGATCGCCGGAAAGTGTTTCTACGACACCGAAAAAGCCGCCTTTATCCGTCGCGACAAAGTATTGCTGGTCAGTTGTGCCATAGATGCCGCCCCGGACCTGCTCCTGCCGGTTCCGGAACTGGAGGGAACAGCCCAGCAACAAGTCCGTTGAAGGACGGAAGGCCACTCCCGCCTTCAGGTCCATATCCATCAAGATATTGGAAAAACGGGGATCTTTGATCTTGGTCTGGTCCCCGGCCCTGTAATCTGCAAGGAAACCGGCAGACCATTTCTCAGAGAACTGATAGGACAATTCTCCAATCAGGCCATACAGTTCACGCTTTTTCGTCCCGACCGTTGACTCGCTGCTTTCCAAGAAATTGACCGGATGGAAAACAGGATCCATCAAGACCTGTCCGCCCATCTCCTTTCCCTGGAAATCCGACCAGGACAGTTTCCCGTGGAAAACCATCCGGTCGGAGATACGATAATAGGACTCTGTCCCCACTCCGACACAGAAAGCGTCCGGAGAGGCGTCCAGAGAAATCAGCGCACCATTCTCCTTGCGACCCGACACCTCCGCCATGGAGAGATGTCCGTTCCATAGCGATAACGCCGCAGGATTGCCCAGTTCCAAGGCTGGGGTCGTCTCAACGGCAAAACGGAAATCACGGACCTGCCGCTCCTGGGCTCCCGCAATCAAAACGGGAGCCAGGAGAAGGCAATTCAAGAGCAAGGTGCGCAGACGCATGACGTTACTGTTTCAAAGAGGAAACTTTCCGCTGGTGGAAGTCCTTGGATGAATCGTTGGTGTCCACATAGATGATGTGGGCGCCAGCCTTGATCGAGGCTTCCGCATCGATGCCGGACGGATCGGTCGTCCCTTCGACATCGTCGGTGCCGCCCTTGTATCCATAAACGAGCTTGCCGGAATTCTCCGGAAGGGCCTCGGTAGCTTCCTTGTCCACATTACGGTAGGCCGTATAACCCTGATTGGTTGCGATCACAACGGCTCCGCTGTTGACATCCGAAGAGAAACGGAGGTTGCTCTTCGCCACACTGGCCGCCTGGAAGATCTCCACGCAATCCACCACCTTTTCCTTGGGGAACTTGGCGGCATTGAAGACTTTCGTCGTACCTCCGGTATGATCGAAGGCATCCTCGTTCTCGCTGAGAGCCTTGGCTTCACTCTGGGACATGCGGCCGACAAAGAAAGCCGGGGAATTGTTGGAAAGCAGCCAGGCAGTTCCCTGTCCGAAAGGCTTGCAGGTCAGGTAGTGGCTGGTCGGGATGCTTTCGGACACAGCATACTTGGCGGCCTTATACTCGGTGATGTTGTCGACATTGGAGAGCCAATAATACGCCGGATCGCTCAGGTTGACGGAAGCGGACTGGGTCGCGGTATGATCAATGGCGCCGAAAACGGACACGACGATCTGGGAATACGCCGGGATCTTCACAGGAGAAGTAAACCACCAGATGGCGGAATTGGCCGGGATCCAGTTCTCACTGGCATAGGACAGATTACCGCTGGCGTCCAGATACTTATTGGTCGCATGGCCGTTGGAAGGAGTCAGGATACTGAACACCAGATCCGAAGCATCTGCCTCCATCTCGGAATTGTTGTAGAGGATGAAGTAAGCATCATCGGAATAGGAACCGGACGGGGTCTTCGGGCAGCCCGTGCTATAGAATTCCTTGATGATGACCTGCTGGCTTTCAACCTTATTGAGATCGATCTTGAAGGAGACCGTCGTCGCATCTGCGACAAGAATGGCGTTGTTGGATCCGCTGTATACGATACGCACACCCTCTTCCGCTGTCTTATACAGCGCGGAAGCGGAATAAGAGCCCACCGGGACCGTAAACTTGACGGCGCCGGAAGCGTCCGATGCCTCCAGATAAGTTGCAGTACCGGCAGCATCCGACAGCGAAACAGCCACGTCGGGGGTAGCGAAATTGGCCCCGTCGAGCATCAGCTGAAGCGTGATCTCGACCGCCTTGGGCGTCTTGGGGTCGCAGGAAACAGCCATCAGGACGATAGCGGCTGCAGAAAGAAATGAGAGATACTTTTTCATAATACACTAAGCTTTACTGAAATTTTAGTCTGATTGTGAGTCCGTAATAAAAACGGGGAACATAAGAAGAAACGGAACTCCATGTCCGGGTCCTTGCGGAATAAACCTGGCCCATGTTGTTGAAGAAATTGTTGGCGTAAAACGAAACCGATGCCAGATCTCCGATCTCTTTGGTAACGCTGAAATTGGCGCTGAAATACGGAGAGATGAAATCTTTCAGGAAGGTATAAGAATAGGTGGTACCGGATACGACCAGTTTGGACAGGTCGGCATACAACTCCGGATTGTCATTCCGAGCCCTGCGGAAATCCTCCAGGAAAGGTCTCGGGGCCGGATCGTCGTAGGAGCAATAGGTGTCCGGGAAGAAGACGCTGAAGCCTTCTCCGTCATAGATGGAACGTTCCTCAAGGGACAGTAAGTCCGTCCGGTCGGCGAGGGCATAACTCCGGCGGGATCCGTCCTGACGCTCACTCAGGCTCCTGGAATAATTCAACAGGCTGCTTTCCAGTTTCATGGACAGGATCATACGGACCTTAGGGATGTGGGTCGTAATGGTCAGGTTGGTCTTGACCGTACGGGTTTCCTTGCCGTTCGTCGTCGAGTTGTCGCCATAAAAGTAACCGATGTACTTGTAGGGAGAGCCGTCGAAGGATGTGAGGGTCGAAGGACAATAGGGCAAGACATTCGTAAACAAAGACCGGTAGCTATAGAAATTCCCGTCCAGCCGGATGGTGGTATTGATGGCCTTGATCCGCTTGAAATCGATGACCCACTCCAGTCCGTAACGCGTCATCGGATTGTCGTCATTGTCCTCGAAATATCGGGTGATGAACTGCTTTTTCTCCAGTCCGGCCGCCTGGATGGGAGATAGGGCTCCGGTGCGGTCTGAGACAAGGATGGAACCATCCGTCGGATTGACGGAGTAGATACGGTTCTCGGCTGGGATCGGAAGTCCTTGGACGGCGCTTGTCGGAGTCAGGGTATAGATGAAGCGGTCATAATCCGTCCCCCTGTTATAGGCGAAGAAAGTCCGATTAAGGTATCCGGCCAGCGAAATCTTGGTCCCGCCCAGGTTCAGATCCAATCCCAATTCTCCCTGACGGTTGCGCTGCCAGAGCAGATCGGCATTGTATTCAATCGTACGCGGCATCACGAAATAAGCACGATTCACGACGTTGGCTGCATCGGCCGTTGAAGTGAATACATTGATATCCATGTAGCTCGGCGTCGGATACAGGACAGAGAAAGAGGGCTGTTTGACGGCGACGCCCCAACTGGCCCGGAAAGAAAGTTCCCGCAGAAAACGGTTGCGATGTGTCTTCTCCGTGAACACGGTATATTTGGCATTGAAACGAGGCGAAAGACTGGACGTCACCCCATAGGCCGAACCCGGAATCAGGGTGTTGTCCCACCGCAGACCGGCAATCAGGTTCAGGCGGCCGTCTTTCCCCGCCCGGAGCATCCAGTTGTCTTCAACGAATCCGGCCAGGTTGGTCATTGCCGGGACATCCCGGAAACGCCATTCGCGATACGATGGGGCCGATGCCATTTCTTCAGAATAGGCTCCAGCTCCCAGATTCTTGTCCAGGGACCAGTCCGCTCCGACTTTCAGTTTATTGTTGACCCGGCCAGCGCTTTTGACCCAGTTGGCTTTCAAGGTCGCCTTTGCGGTCAAAGGTCGGTCATCCAGAGCCATTACGTTGTACCAGTGACCGGGCGCGATCCGGACAGCCGGATTGTCTCCTCCCGGCACATAATCTTCAGCCATATAGTAGCCTCTCTGCGTCGCATGCAGGGAGGTGCTGCTGACGGCAGCGTTGTACAGGCCGTTCTCCCGCTCCAACTTGTCGGCATAGACAAGGGAGCTTTTCAACTCCAGGTTCGTGATCCAAGGCCTGGACAGCAACCAGTCGGCAGAGAACTGGGCCCGGACCTGGTTATCTTTCCGGGTCAGAAAAGTCCCGATCATCTTGTCGGGGTCGGCCCGGTTGTCCAAGCCGCCGAGATTGCCCGATACACCCGCAGAAACTCTCAAAGGCATGTCCGAGAAGGCCCCGTGCGAATACAGATTGCTCCAGGTCAGGGAAAGCTGCTTCCTGTCGTACGAGGTATAGGGTGACATCGGCTCAGAGATGGAGCGGGTATACTCGGCACTGGCATTGATTACGCCCGCCGGCCGGTCGCGGCGGCCATATCCCAGACCGAATCCCTTGGAAAAGGAGACCTGCTTGGTCTTGGGACTGGTAGACATTGTGACCGTCCAGGGCGTCCGTCCCTTGCGTGTATTTATCTTGACGATGCCCGAGGTCATGTCTCCGTATTCGACCGAAGGAACACCGGTAATGATCTCGACCGACTCGATGTTGGAAGAAGCGATATTATTGGTACTGACGCCCTTGAAGCTGTTTCCCGTGGAGGAGACATTGGTAAAGGAGGCATTGGCCGACAGACGGACTCCGTCCACCTCGACGGCCGTACCGAAACTGGCATTTCCGTTTTCAGCATTTCCGGCCCGCAGATTGAACTGCTGATCTCCAGTGAGCGAAGGATCCTTCGTGGCCCCTCCCGGCAGGAGACTGGAAATATCCGCCACGTTCATGACCTGGACATGTTCCAGGGCCGTCTTGTCGATCGTACGGGACGTCGTCGCGGCATTGGCATCTTCCTGCGCCGTCACGACAGCGCCCTCGATGGAAAGATTGTCCGGATCCAGCTGGGCGCGGAACTGGAGTATATCCTTGCGGATATCAATCTCCCGGGACCAGGTCACATAACCCAGGCAAGAGACGCTGACCACCGTTTTGACGGCAGGGACGCTCTTGATGGCAAAGCGTCCATTCCCGTCAGCGACAGCCCACTGACCTGTACCCTCGATCACCACCGTTGCGAAGTCCACCGGCTCTCCCGTGGATCTGTCAATCACGGTACCGGCAAATGTGAACTTCTGTGCGACGGCTTCTCCGAGAGAAACCGTCAGCAACAAAGTCAGAACCAGCAGAAACCTTCTCATGATCTAAAAAAAACAGGGAGTTTTGCAAAATTAAAAAACTTAAACAATATGTAAAATACCAATAAATGGTTATTTTTGTAAAAATCACTGATTTTAGCTATATGAAAAAGAAGCAATCCAACTGGCCCAAGCACCTTTTGCAATGGGGCACCCTGGCCGCCCTCCTATTTTTCCTGAGCGGACTGGCCGGAAAAATTTTTCCCAAGATGGATGCCGTCGATCCGGAACGACTCTGCCCCTTCGGTGGCCTGCAGGCCCTGGCGACCTTCTTCCAGCGGGGATCCCTGCCCTGCTCGATGAGTTCGCTGCAGATCATGATGGGCATCGCCCTGGCCGCAGCCGTCATCCTGTTCAGCAAGCTGTTCTGCGCCTACCTCTGCCCGGTCGGCACGGTCGAAGACCTGTTGATCAAAGCCCGCAAGGGTCTCAAGATCAAGACGGTCAAGGTCGGCACCGCCCTGGACAAGATCCTGCGCATCGTCAAGTACGGATTGCTTTTCTGGATCGTTTACATGACGGTCAGCAGCAGCGAGCTGTTCTGCAAGAACCTGGATCCCTACTATGCCGTCGCAACCGGCTTCAAGGGCGAGATCACGCTCTGGATGTCCATTGTCACGGTGAGCATCGTGATCCTGCTGGGCCTTTTCATCGACCGCTTCTGGTGCAAGTATGTCTGCCCGCTGGGCGCCATCTCCAATACCTTCAAATTCTGGGTCTGGCTGGTCGGCCTGGCCCTGCTCTGGTGGGTCCTGAGCCTGCTGGGCCTCAACTTCAGCTGGGTCTGGCTGCTGGGCGCTTTCTGCCTCGTCGGATACATCCTGGAGATCGTGGGCGGACGGCCCAAGCTTCAGGCGCTGCGCATCCTCAAAGACGAAGAGGCCTGTACGCACTGCGGCCTCTGCACCAAGTCCTGCCCTTACGGGATCGACGTGAAGAGTGAGTTCGGCAGCGTGGACCACGTGGACTGCACGCTCTGCGGCGAATGCGTGGCCGCCTGTCCGGAACAGGCCCTGCGCATCGGTGTCCGCGCGGCCAACGCCGGCAAGGCACGCGGCAGTTGGGTCAAGTTCGTTCCCGCTCTCATCGCGGTCCTGCTGGTTGCCGCCGCCTGGTGGGCCGGCACCCGCTTCGAGCTCCCGACCATCAACGAGACCTGGGGCATCGAAGAGGGTATGAAACTGGAGACCGTCAAGATCGGTCCGCTCAAGTCCGTCAAGTGCTACGGCTCTTCGATGGCCTTCAAGGCCCGGATGGAAAAGGTCAAGGGCGTACACGGCGTCAAGACCTATGTCGGCAGTCACACCGTCGAGCTGGCCTATGACCCGTCCAAGACGACCGAAGACAAGATCCGCGAAGAAGTTTTCACCCCTTCCCATTTCCGCATCTGGACCCCCGACCCAGAGAAAGTGCCCGAACTCAAATGGGTCACCATCCGGACGGAGAAGATGTACGACAAACTCGATCTCAACTATCTGGGCCTGCAGTTCCGCACGACCGGCAAGAGCATCTTCGGCCTCGAGTCGGAATACAACTGTCCGCTGATCATCCGCGTCTACATGTCGCCTGAAGAGGATCTGGACGAGGCCTGGTTCAAGGAAGTCGTCGACCGCAAGGTCCTGGCGATGCCCGTCCATGGCGGCGGCGTCAAGGAGACGCCCGTCGATTTCGAATTCGTCCGGATGGACAAGGACACGGGCACCATCCCGGTCGACGAGTACCTGCACAAGATGTTCGATCCCTTCACCGCCGAGGTCAACGGCCGCTACACCGACGCCGAGGGCAAGGAGATTGTCGAGAAGCGCAAGGAGCACTACAAGGGTCAGCCCCAGTACATCTATGAGCTGGTGAACCAGAATTATGAGAAGCCGATCATCAAGCGGGCCCTCCCCTTCCTGAGCAACCACCTCTCCACCCACGAAGGCTTCATCGGCCTGTACCTGCGCCTCAACAAGGATCTCAAACCGGCCCTGCAGATCCGCTTTGCCGAGCCGCTCACGGGCGACGAGATCTGGGACCTGATCACGCAGGATAAATGGACGATCACCTACAAGAAGGATGATGTCCGCGAAGAGAATGCCCGCCTCGCCTTCGAAGCGCCGGGCACGGTCTATCCCTTGACTTTGGATGAAAACGGAGAATACTAGATTTATGAAACGGATACTGACAGTGATCGCCGCGGCCCTCCTGTGCGGAAGCGCCTGGGCCGACGAAGGAATGTGGATGATCCACGCCATCAACCAGGCGTTGGAGCTCAAGATGCAGGAGCGGGGGCTGCAACTTTCCGCCAGCGAAATCTACAACGCCGATGCGCCGGGTGCCGGCATCGCGGACGCCGTGGTATCGCTGGATTTCGGTTGCACGGGAAGCATCATCTCCGACCGGGGCCTGCTGATCACCAACCATCACTGCGCCTACGGAGACGTCCACGCCCTCAGCAATGCGGAGCACAACTACCTGGAAGATGGATTCTGGGCCCTGCGTTCCGACCAGGAGATCCCGATCCCGGGCAAGAAGATCCAGTTCCTCAAGAAGGTGATCGACGTCACCGAAGAGGCCCAGCGCCTGATGAAGGAGCAGGGGCTAAGCGGCCGCATCATGGGGATGCGCAAGCTCAGTTTCATGCTGGAAAAGAAGTATAGCGAAGAATCCGGATTGGAGGCATCGCTGGCCTCGATGTGGAGCGGTTCCAAGTTCTACATCGCGCTCTATCAAGAGTATAAAGACATCCGCCTCGTCGCTGCGCCGCCGGTCAGCATCGCCGCGTTCGGCGGAGATGTGGACAACTGGGAGTGGCCTCAGCACAAATGCGATTTCGCCATCTACCGGGTTTATACGGCGCCGGACGGATCGCCGGCCGAATACAATGCCGGCAACGTTCCGCTCAAGCCCCTGCGCAAGCTCAGCATCTCGCGCAGCGGCTTCCAGGCGGGCGATTTCGCCATGGTCATCGGCTATCCGGGGCGCACCAGCCGCTACAGTTCCGCGGCCAAGGTCGCCTTCCAGAAAGACGTGACCCTGCCCGTGTCCAACGAGCTCCGGGGCCGCCAGATGGAGATCATCTCCCGCTGGATGGCTGCGGATCCCGAGATCCGGCTCAAGTATTCCAACCGTTTCTTCTCCTTGAGCAATGTCCAGGAACTGCAGGCGGGTGAAGTGCTCTGCTACAACCGTTTCGACGTCGTCGGCGAGAAGCGGGCGCAGGAGCGGGAGCTCCAGGAGTGGATCGATGCTTCCCCGGAGCGCCAGGCGAAATGGGGCACGCTCCTCTCCGACCTGGACCAGACCTACCGGACCGTCGCTCCGGTCGAGAAGGCGCTGACCTGCTACCGGGAATCGATGATCCGGGGCACCCAGTACCATGTCATCGCTTCGCGCATCCACGCGCTGGATCATTACAAGGATTCGGCCGCCCGGGCCAAGTCGGTCAAGTTCACGCGCGCATCGGTCCGCCGGACCCTGGACGAGATCGATCCGCGGGTGGAGAAGGAACTGTGGCGCTACAGTGTCGAGACCTTCTATGAGCGGGTGGACAGCTGTTACTGGCAGCCTTTCGAGAAAGAGATTTATGCGGTGTATGGCCGGAATTATGATGCACTGTGCGAGAACCTGTGGTCGCGCAGCTGGATGACGGATCCGGCACGGATGGAGGCCTTCCTGCAGTCTGAAATGGATCTCGCAGAGGCGGGACAGGACAGCCTGTTCCGGCTTTTGTCGGAGGTGAAGGTCCTGAATTACAACCAGCTGATTACGAAGCTGTCGGCCGACAAGCCGGTCAGTCAGCTGGCCAGGGATTACACCCACGCGCTGTACCAGATGCGGGAGGACAAGGGGCGCGTGCAGTATCCCGATGCGAACAGCACGATGCGGCTGACCTATGGCGTCGTGGGCGGCTATGAGCCGCGGGACGGGGTATGGTGCGACTGGAAGACGATGCCGCGGGGGCTGATCGAGAAGCATGACCCGGCGGTCCATGATTTCTGCCTCAAAGAGGATTGGAAGGCCCTGTTGGAGCGGGAGCAGCCGCAGATTCCCGTGGATTTCCTGACGGACAACGACATCACGGGAGGCAACAGCGGTTCGCCGGTGATGAATGCCCGGGGCGAACTGATCGGCCTGGCGTTCGACGGCAACAAGGAGTCGCTGGCGGGTGATTCGTCGTTCACGCCCCAGTACAACAAATGCGTCTGCACCGACATCCGCTTCGTGCTCTTCACGCTTGAGCGTTACGCCGGCATGGGCTACCTCCTGGACGAGCTGGACTTGCGCTAGCGGCGGATGAAAGCGTCGCGACAAACCCCGGCATCAATCAACAAAACCCTTGAACAAAACATGAAGAAAGCCATCCTCTATTTGATCCTCGCCGCTGAACTGCTTTCAGCCACGTTGTTCTGCCCGTTCGCAGGCGCGCAGAAATCCAAGAGAAACAAAGAAACGACCGAGAGCGCCATCGCTTTCTCCCTACCCTCCCAAGAGACCCGGGAGCAGAAACTGGCGCGCATGAAATGGTGGACGGACGCCCGTTTCGGGATGTTCATCCATTGGGGACTCTATGCGATGCCCGCCCGGCATGAATGGGTCAAAAACTTTGAGCGGCTCACCAACGAAGACTACCAGAAATACTTCGACCACTTTGATCCGGACCTTTTCAATCCGAAGGAATGGGCCGCCATGGCCAAGGCAGCCGGGATGAAATATGTCGTCCTCACATCCAAGCATCATGAGGGATTTTGCCTGTGGGACAGCCAGTTCACCGATTACAAATGTACCAATACCCCCGCCGGCCGTGACCTGATCCGGGAATTCGTCGATGCCTTCAGGGCGGAAGGCCTCAAGATCGGCTTCTATTACTCCCTGCTCGACTGGCACCATCCGGACTACACGATCGACCGGTGTCATCCCCAGCGTATCGACAAGGGTACGAAGGAGGATTATGACGCCTTGAACAAGGGGAAGAACATGGATGTCTACCGCCAGTATATGAAGGATCAGGTAACCGAGCTCCTGACCCAATACGGAAAGATCGATATCATCTGGTTCGACTTCTCTTTCCCCGGAGAGAATGGCAAGGGGCGTAACGACTGGGACTCCGAAGGCCTCTTGAAACTAGCCAGAACCCTCCAGCCGGACATCATCGTAGATGACCGCCTGGACCTGAAAGATGTGTGGGGCGGCTGGGACATCTTCACGCCGGAACAGGAAAAACTGGCCGCATGCCCCACCTGGAATGGGGAGAAGGTTACTTGGGAAACGTGTCAGACCTTCTCGGGATCCTGGGGCTATTTCCGGGATGAATCCACATGGAAAAGTCTTCCTCAACTCCTGGAACTCCTGATCGAGACTGTCAGCAAGGAAGGCAACCTGTTGCTCAACGTCGGGCCTACCTCCCGGGGAGAATTCGATCACAGGGCACAGGAACGTTTGAACGGAATCGGCAAGTGGATGCACCAGAACAGCCGGTCCATCTATCATTGTACCGCCGCTCCGGAAGGATTCCAGACCCCGGAACGGACCCTCCTCACTTACAATCCTGAGACCCGGCGCCTATACATCCACCTCATCGACTATCCTTTGGGAAGGCTTTCCGTCTCCTTCGCAGACCGGATCGAATATGCGCAGTTCCTGCACGACGGCTCGGAGCTCAAGATCGAAGATTCCTTCATCTACACACCGGTCGTCAAACCGGAAACCGAAATCCCTGTCATAGAGGTTTTTCTCAAATAGACCGGCTCGTCAGTCAGAGACCGGAAAAACAGTCAGGCGCAGGCAGGTCGTCCCGTAAGGGACCAAGTCGATACGGGTCACTTCCGGGTCACAATCGAAGGGTGCAGCCGGGTTTTCCGGAGTGTAGATTCCTTCGTCCAGCTGCCAGCCTCTGACCCTGACTACGGGGACGGAGATTTTCAGGCAGGGCTCATCCCAGGGATAAGCCTGGCCGATGTCCACCCGCTCCAGTTGCAGGTCCTTCAGCTCTGCGTCTTTCAAGGCATAATTCCAGTCCCCGGCGGGGACTTTGCTCCAGTTCTTGAAATCCGGATTGGCCGAGGCCTTCCCATTCAGATTGGGATACACCACCGTATCCTGGGTCGTCCGGGTCGGGATGGAATACGCATACAGCAGGGGGCCCCGCTCGACATAGCGTCCCTGGCCGGCGAATTCCGGAGTCCGAATCCCGCAGTCAAACGAAACCTGGACGACATCTCCCGTTGAGAACGGGCGATCCAGCCGGGCAAATCCGCCTTCCGTCCGGTCAAAAGGCAAAGGACGTCCGTTCAGGGTCACAGTGACCCCCTCCGCCCACGCCGGGATCCGGAACTGGAAAGGAATCCGGTGCCTCTTCCGATCCGTTTTTCCATCGGGACGCCGGAATGAAAAATGGAAAGCAATCTCATCCTCAAAGGGGTATGCAGTCTGCTCCGAGATGACACAAGATCCACCTCCCGACAGGGGGACGGTCAGTTCCGAAGGCCCTAGCAAAGCGGCAACGACACCGCCGTCCGAAGACCGGAGCCACATGCGGGAGACGTAATTGGGCATGACCCGGTGGATATTGCCGACACAACACTCCGTATCATGGACGGCCCGGTACTGCATCCGGTTGTTGCCCCTCATGGTCTCGTTGTTGTTGGAAGTCCCGGTCGCAATGAACTGATTGACAGAGGAAAAATATTGCAGCGATTTGAAATCCTTCTCTATGGCCCCGGGAGCTGCATTAAAGACGACGCGTTCGATCCGGTCTCCCCATTTCGCATCTCCGGTCGTCATCAGATAATAGCCCATGGACCAGGAAAAATCCGTGATATTGCAAGTCTCGTGGCTGTGGTTGGCCACCCTCCCCACCAGATGTTCGGCACTGGAGAGGACACCGTCCGGCAGCATCGCCTCGTCCTCCAGCTTCTGTTCGATACGCAAAGCCAGGTCCCTGTAATGGGGATTGCCCGTCCATGCATAGAGCAGAATCGGTACTTTCAGCTCCTCACTGACCGTGACACCGTGTGCGAAAACCGGCTCATCGCTGAGGCAAACCGACTCATTGAGTTCGAACCGGCCGTGCTTCCACCCCTCTTCGGCCAGTTCGAGGAGCCGTTTCTGCCCGGTCAGGCCGTACGTCCACAGGAGACCTTCCAGGTTGACAATGTTGCGTGTACTCCCGTAATTGGCCCCTGTGAAGTTCAGGAAATGATGCTCCAGGATGGAAGGTACCTGCGGATCCCCCGTCTTCTCATAATAGGCCTGTATCGCACGGAAAAACACGGCTTGCGGCCAGAGTTGCAGCCTCTTCCCAGCTGCGATGTCACGGGCGACATTGACGGGTTCCGGCTCGGAGCTGCGCTCGCGGAAGCCGTAGCTGCCATCCTCCGTCAGGTGGGACAAGGTATAGCGTATCCCTTCTTCCCCCTTCTGAACCATCGTTTCATCTCCGGTCAGATAGCCCAGACGAAGCAATCCGTCCGTATAATAAGCCGTCTGCTCATACCGCCACCAGTCGTCCCCCCGCCCTTCGCTGTCCCTCTTGATCTCGCCGGCCCAGAGGCAGGTATTATAGGGATAGCACAAGGCCTCCGGGTGGCCGGTCAGACCCGATTTCTGACGATCCAGAAACTCCCGGATCCACCCTTGGGGGCGGATCTGTCCGATCAAGCCTTCAGAATAAACGCCATACGGAGCCACCGGTCCGCTGGCAGGGAGTCTTTCCTCCGATACCTTCCCGCAGGATACGGTCAGGGCCAGAAAGACCATCCATCCCATCACATGAGCTTTCATAGGCAGAATTGTTGAAAAAAGTCAGTCAGAAGAAACGGAGATCTGCATTCAGGCTTCGTAGCCGAGGGCGACGATGCAGAGGGGCTTGAAGGCCTCTTTCAGGCCCAGCAGGTCACGGACGTAGTCCTCAGCCAAGCCTTTCGACGGATCCTTGTGGTCCCGCAGGCGGCCGTTGACGTGGACCCAGCAGCTGCCCAGGCCCAGGTTCGTGGCACACAGCTGGATATAGGTCGCGCTGATCGCCGCGTTTTCGATCCAGAGATCCGTCTTGGTGGTATCGCCCAACACGACCACGGCGCAGGCAGCGCCTTTCAGCAGGGCAGAGCCATAAGTACGCATCTCGGAGAGAGCCTCCAGCATATCCTTGTCGTCCACCACAACAAAGGCCGAACTCCGGCTGTTCTTGGAAGACGGTGCCGTCTGGGTCTGGTCCAGGATCGCGTCCACGATCTCCCGGTCGACCGCCTTGTCTTGAAACTGGCGCACGCTATGCCGCGCCGCAATCACTTTTGAAAACTCCATACACAATGTTTTTCAGCAAAGATAATGAAAACAAGGCAGGCTGCCAAGTCCGGTGCGGGCATAACGCAGCCGCAGCGAAGCGAGGATGGACTAGGCCCGCACCGGACTTGGCTGGCTGACCTTTCATTTCAAAAGAAAAACTACCACTTTCAAAAAAGGATTTCATATCTTTGTGTACCGTTTGATAACAAACTGACTAAAACTAATATGAAAACAAGTGAAATCATGGCCCGTCTCCAGGCCAAGTACCCCGGCGAAAGCGAGTACCTGCAGGCCGTCCAAGAAGTCCTGGAATCCGTAGAAGAAGTCTATAACCAGCACCCCGAGTTTGAAGAGGCCAAGATCGTCGAGCGCATGGTCGAGCCCGACCGGATCTTCACCTTCCGCGTCACCTGGGTTGACGACCAAGGCCAGGTCCAGACCAATACCGGTTACCGCGTGCAGTTCAACAGCGCCATCGGTCCCTACAAGGGCGGTCTGCGCTTCCACCGCGCCGTCACTCCTTCGATGCTCAAGTTCCTGGGCTTCGAACAGACTTTCAAGAACGCGCTGACCACCCTGCCGATGGGCGGCGCCAAGGGCGGCTCCGACTTCGATCCCAAGGGCAAGTCCAACGAGGAGATCATGCGTTTCTGCCAGGCCTTCATGACCGAACTCTGGCAGTGCATCGGCCCCGACCAGGACATCCCGGCGGGCGACGTGGGTGTGGGCGGCCGTGAGATCGGCTACCTCTACGGCATGTACAAGAAACTGGCCCGCGAGTACAACACCGGCGTCCTGACCGGCAAGGGCTCCACCTGGGGCGGTTCCATCCTGCGTCCGGAAGCGACCGGTTTCGGCGCCCTCTATTTCACCCAGGACCTGCTCCACAAGGCGGGCAAGGACATCGCCGGCTGCAAGGTCGCCATCTCCGGCTTCGGTAACGTCGCCTGGGGCGCCTGCACCAAGGCCCTGGAGCTCGGCGCCAAGGTCGTGGCCATTTCCGGCCCGGACGGCGTCTGCGAGATCCCGGACGGCATCACGAAGGAGATGATCGATTACATGCTGGTCATGCGTGCCTCCAACCGCGACCGCGTCGAGGACATGGCGGTCAAATTCCCCGGCAAAGCCATTTTCACTCCCGGCAAGAAGGCCTGGAGCGTCAAGTGCGACATCGCCCTCCCCTGCGCCTTCCAGAATGAACTCTCAGAGGAAGACGCCAAGGAACTGAAGGCCAACGGCTGCTGGTGCTGCTGCGAGGTGTCCAACATGGGCTGCCAGCCCGGCGCCATCCATTTCTTCCAGCACAACGGCATGTTCTTCGCGCCCGGTAAGGCAGTCAACGCCGGCGGCGTCGCGACTTCCGGTCTGGAGATGACCCAGAACGCTTCCCATATCAGCTGGAGCGGCAAGGAGGTCGATGAGAAGCTGCACTTCATCATGGATTCCATCCATGAAGCCTGCGTAAAGTACGGTACCCTGCCCGACGGCACGATCGACTACGTGAAGGGCGCCAACATCGCCGGCTTCATGAAGGTCGCTACCGCCATGCTCGAGCAGGGCATCATCTAGCACGGGAAACATCCGCTGAAACAGCTGCACTTAAAACGCTGATCATCAGCAATATAAATAATAATCACCCCTCCGATTTCAGAGGGGTGATTATTATTAAATTATTAGCTATAAGCAACTTAGCCGCTGCACCTATCCTGGGGAGCCGTCTCCAGCGTCGGACAGGCAGGGCTGCAAAGGCAGCGTCCATTCTCGCTGCGCTGCGGCTGATGCTGCCTTTACAGCCCTGCCTGCTCCGGCTTCCAACCAGACGCGACCAGAAACCCAGCCCGTCCGGCGCCCAGGCTATTTCACCTCCCAGGTAGAGCCGCTGTGCAGCAATTCGTCCACGGAATGGATCTTGGACTTGGCCGTCACCTCGAGCACCTGGTCCCGGACGCCGTCGTCGTAGGTCAGCTGCTTGACATTGCGGATGACACCCAGGGCAACCGGAAGTTCCGGCCCTTTCATCTCCGCCAGCATCATGTGCAGACCCATGTTGTCCGAGGAGGCATCATGCACGAGGATATCGTCCAGGGTATAACCGTCCTGGCCGATCGTCACGGCTTTCAGCCCCATGCCTTCCAGCACGAGTCCCTTGTCCCGGTTCTTGCCAAAGATCATCTTCTCTCCGTCACGCAAGACGATCGTCCGGTCCGCCTTGACCGCGGGATCGGACAGGTCCTTGTGCGCTCCGTCGTTGAAGATCACGCAATTGGTCAGCATCTCCACCACGGACGTTCCGTCATGCAGCGCAGCCTGCGTCAGGATTTCTTCATTGAGTTTCAGCTCCACATCCAGCGAGCGGGCGAAGAAGGTACCCTTGGCTCCCAGCACCAGCGAGCCCGGGTTGAAGGGCTGCTCGACCGTGCCGTAGGGCGAAGTCTTGGTGATGGCGCCGAACTTGGAAGTCGGCGAATACTGTCCCTTCGTCAAACCGTAGATCCGGTTGTTGAAAAGAATGATGTTGATATCGATGTTGCGACGGATGGCATGGATGAAATGGTTGCCGCCGATCGCAAGCGCATCGCCGTCACCGCAGGCCTGCCAGACCGTGAGGGTCGGATTGGCGACCTTGATGCCGGTACTGACCGCCGTCGCACGGCCGTGGATGCTATGGAACCCGTAGGTGTCCATATAATAAGGAAGGCGGGAGGAGCAGCCGATGCCGGACACTACTACATAGCGTTCCTTCTCATAACCCAAGGCATGGCTCACTTGCGGGAGAGCCCGCTGCAGGGCCGCCAGTACGGCATGGTCGCCGCAACCGGGACACCAGCGCACCGCCTGGTCGCTCTTGAAATCTTGAAAAGTCAGATTGGGCATAGCTTCAGATCTCCTTTTTTATCGCGTCCTTGATCTCACCCACGAGGAAGGGTTGGCCTTGGACCTTGCCATACGACACATAGGTAAACTGCGGATAGATCCCGCGCAGATAAGCGGCGAACTGGCCGCTGTTGAGCTCGCATACCAGGATCTTGTCGAAACGCGCAAACACCTCCGCCGTATTCGCCGGCAGCGGGTTGATGTAGTCGAAATGGGCATAAGACACCTCCACGCCCTCGGCATGCAGTTCGCTGACGGCGCTCGAAAGATGTCCGTACGTACCGCCCCAGCCGACCAGCAGCAAGGATCCGGAGTCGGGTCCCATGACCTCGAGGGCCGGCAGGTCCCGGGCGATGCGTGCGACTTTCTCCGCCCGCTCGGCGACCATCCGGGCATGGTTGTCAGGATCGGTGGACAGCACACCGGCATGGGTCTTTTCCAGACCGCCGACCCGGTGCTCGAAGCCCTTCTGTCCAGGCAGGGCCCACTTCCGGACCATCGTCTCGGGATCCCGGTCGAAAGGACGGAACTTCTCTCCCTCCGCCGGTGTACCATGGACGAAAGGAGGCTTGATCGCCGGATAATCCTTCATCGAAGGGATGCGCCAAGGCTCGGAGCCGTTGCCGAGGAAGCCCTCCGACAGGAGGATCACAGGCGTCATGTGCTCCAGGGCGATCTTGGCCGCATAAAAGGCGGCATCGAAACAACCCGCGGGGGAACGGGCGGCCAGGACGGGAAGCGGACATTCACCGTTGCGCCCGTACAGCGCCTGGCTGAGGTCCGTCTGCTCCGTCTTGGTCGGCAGGCCCGTCGAAGGACCGCCGCGCTGCACGTCCACGACCACCAGCGGAAGCTCGACCATCACGGCCAGTCCGAGCGCCTCGCTCTTGAGCGAAAGGCCGGGACCGGAAGTCGTGGTGACGGCCAGGTCGCCGGCAAAGGACGCGCCGATCGCCGTACAGATGCCTGCGATCTCGTCTTCGGCCTGCAAGGTCTTGGCCCCCAGGTTCTTATGGATGGCCAGTTCCTCGAGGATGGCCGTCGCCGGCGTGATGGGATAGGAACCGCAGAAGAGCGGCAGGCCCGACTTTTCGGAAGCCGCCAGAAGGCCCCAGGCCGTGGCCTGGTTGCCCGTAATGTTGCGGTAAGTTCCCTTGGGCAGGTCGGCGACCGGCTCCACGGTGTAGGTATTCGGGATGGCCTGGATATTGGCGGCATAGTTGAAGCCGTCTTCGAGGACTTTCTTGTTGGGCGCGATCACTTCGGGATGCTTCTTGGCGAATTTCTTCTCCAGGTAAGCATGGATCGTCTCCAGCGGCCGGCTGTAGATGTAGCAGGCCATGCCCAGGGTGAACATGTTCTTGCATTTCAGGATGGACTTCTGATCCATCCCGCTGTCCTTCAAGCTCTCCTTGGTCAGGGTGGTGATCGGAGCCACGATCAGGGTCCGGTCTTCTACGCCGAGTTCGTCGAAGGGATTGTCAGTCGTGAAGCCGGCCTTCTTCATCCCCGCCGCATCAAACGCGTCTTCATCCACGAGAATCATGGCGTTGCGCTTGCACCACTTGGCATTGGCCTTGAGTGCGGCCGGATTCATGGCGACCAGCAGATCGCAGTAATCACCGGGAGTCGTAACCGGAATGCTGCCGATATGGACCTGAAAACCAGAAACGCCCGACACGGTTCCGTGGGGCGCCCGGATCTCAGCGGGATAGTCCGGGAAGGTCGAGAGACCATTGCCGTACTTCGCCGAGGTATCAGCAAAAAGAGATCCGGTGAGCTGCATGCCGTCTCCCGAATCTCCTGCAAATCTAATTACAACATCTTTCGTATCAATGACTTTATGTTGCATTGTAGATGTATGTGGTTGAAAGTTTTTCCTTCTTCTCTTGCGAAAGCTTATTTGGTCTGGGCAGCGGATTCCGCCTCGGCGGCAGCCTGAAGCTCAGCCTGGAGGGACTCAAGGGTACGGCCGGCCGGGATGTTCAGGGCCTTGCGGGCCTCGGGCGTGATGTCCACGCTCTGCTTGGGATCGAAATACAGGAAAGAGCTCTGGTCCATCACATAGATGTAACCGCCGGCCTTGGCGATGGTGTTGACCGCCTCCTGGGCTTTCTGGTAGATCGGAGCCATCAGCTGCTGCTGTTGCTGCTGGAGTTCCTGCTGGATGGTCTGGTTGAACTCCTCGAGACGCTGCTGGATACCGGCAAGCTCTTTCTCCTTGCTCTCCTTGATGGCGGGCGTCCAGGTGGAAGCCTTCTGCTGATACTGCTGCATCTTGGTCTGGTACTCCTCATACATGGACTGGAAGGTCTCGGACGCCTCTTTCTGGGAAGCGTTCATCGCCTCACGAGCCTTGTCGGCTTCCGGCATGAGCTGGACCAGCTCGGTGAAGTTGACATGAGCGAACTTGGGCTGTGCGAACCCCGTCATGGTAACGAGTGCCATTGCGGCAAACAAAACGATTTTTTTCATATTCTTAAGAATTTAAAATTATTACTCTGTTTGTTATGTATTAGAACTGTTGTCCGATCACGAAGTGGAACTGGCTCTTGCCATAGGTCGCATCGTCGAAGCCATAGCCCCAGTCTACACCGAGCAGACCGACCATCGGCAGGAAGATGCGGACGCCGACACCGGCAGAACGCTTGATCTGGAAGGGATTGAAATCACGGATGTCCGCCCAGCAGTTACCACCCTCCAGGAAGGCGAGGGCATAGATGGTCGACTGCGGCTGCAGGATGACCGGATAGCGAAGCTCCACGGTAAACTTGTCATATACATTACCCGCATAGGCATAACCGTTGGAGTTGTACGAGGACGGACGGTACGGAGTCAGGCGATAGTTTTCATATCCACGCAGGGACACGATTTCGGAACCGTAAGTGGCATAGCCGGACATGCCGTCACCACCGACCAGGAAGCCTTCGAACGGGGAATAACCCCAGTTGCGGTTATAGTAACCCAGGTAACCGAACTGCGCACGGGTCATCAGGACCAGGTCGCCGACCAGGTTGGTATAGGTCGCGCCGGACAGTTTCCACTTGTGGTACTCAATCCACTTGAAGCGGTGCTGCGTGTCCCAGCGGTCGTAATTGATGTCCCGCCAGCTGGAGACCGGCGTCGGATTGCCGTTACTATCCAGATTGCCCCAGTCCTTCTTGCGGAAGAGGGAGTAAGGCGGCGTGAACTGCACGGAAGCGGAGAATTCCGAACCCTTACGGGGATACAGTTGCTGGTCGTACGAAGTACGGGACAGCGCCAGGGTATAGCTGAGGTTGTGGGCCAGACCGTCGTCAAAGAAGAAGTAGCCCGAATACCAGTTGGTCAGTTTGTAGGACTGCCAGCTCAGGCCGTTGTACAGGACGAAATAGCTGTCCGGCCATTTCAAGCGGTTACCCAGGGATGCCGACAGACCGTAAATCTCCATCATCCGGTCATGACTCAGGATGTTGAGATAGAGATAGGAGTCCGTCTGGCGGGTATAATAGGCCGACAGGTTGAGCGACGTCGGCTTCTTGCCGAAGAGCCAGGGCTCGGAGAAGCTCGCCGTCAATGCGGTGTAATAGGTTCCGTTGGTCTGGAAGCGGAAAGCCAGGTTCTGGGCATCACCGAGCGGAACGGGACGCCAGGCTCCCTTGTCAAACATCCGCTTGGTGGAGAAATTGTTGAAACTGACACCGACGGTCGCCACGAAGGTGTTGCCGCCCCAACCGCCGGAGAGTTCCAGCTGGCTGGAAGGTTTCTCCGTCACGTTGTACACGACATCGACCGTATTGTTGAGCTGGTTCGGAACGATCGAATATCCGTTTTCACCCATGATCGCTTCCGGATCGAACTGGCCCAGGGAGGCGATTTCACGGATGGAACGTTCGAAATCCGACTGGGAGAAGAGGTAGCCCGGACGGGTAAACACCTGTCTGCGGACCACGTTCTCGTTGGTCAGGTCATTGCCGTTGATGATGATATTGTTGAGCGTCGCCTGCTTGCCTTCCGAGATACGGAGCTCCACATCGACCGAGTCGTTCTGGATATTCATCTCGACCGGCGTGATATTGAAGAAAAGGTAACCGTTGTCGCGGTACAGCTTGGAGACGTCATATTCGGTCTGCTTGCCGCCGCCCTTCAGGCGCTTCTCCATCGTGACCAGGTCATAGACATCGCCCTTGTTGATGGACAGGATATTGTTCAGGACATCGGTGGGATAGACGGAATTGCCGGTCCAGGAAATGTTCCGGAAATAATACTTGTCTCCCCGGTCGAAGACAAGGTCGATCCCGAGCCGGTTGGGCTCGACGTAATAGATGGAGTCCCTGACCAGACGTGCGTCGCGGTAACCCTGCTCGTTGAAAACGCTGATGGCGCTCTTCTTGTCCTTCTCGTACTCCTTCGCATTGAATTTCTTGCTGCTGAAGAAGTTGTAGATCTTGTTGGACTTGGTTTTCTTCATCGAACGGGCGATCTTGAACTCCTTGACATCTTCGTTGCCGATGAAATGGATGTCCTTGATCTTGACCTTCTGGCCCTTGTCCACGCCGAAATTGACCTTGATGGCATTCTTGACCACGGAGTCAGCCTGGGAGGTGATGTCGACCTTGCAGTTCAGAAAACCTTTCTCCGCATAGAAATCCTTGATGACCTTGGTCGAGGCCTCAGCCACATAATCGGAGAACTCACCGCCGCGGCGGACATGAAGTTTCTCCAGCAGTTCCTTCTGCTCACCCTTCTTGACACCGGTGAAAGTCCAGCGCGATACGCGCGGACGCTCTTCGATCAGGATCTTGAGGTAAACGCTGTCGCGGGTCTCATTGAAGCGGTCCACTTCGATCGCGATATCCTCAAAGAAACGCTGGGCCCAAAGGCGCGAAACGATAGACGAGAAGGCATCGCTCGGGATGGTCACTTCCATCCCCTGCTGCAGTCCGGTAAGCTGCTGGATCTGCTGCTCGGTATAATAATGGCTGCCTTCTACGCTTACGCCTCCTATGTAGTATTTCTGCGGATTGCCGTAGTCCACCTCAACCGCATTCTGTGCCCAAGCCGAAAAGGGCAGGAGCATCATCAACGACAATAAACAGATCCTTATCTTGCTCATCAAAATCTATGGTCTATACAATTTTGCAAATATAAGCAATTATTTGACTTTTCCATACCGGCGGTCACGTTTGGCGTATTCTGCAAGGGCCCGGCGGAAACTTTCCTCCCGGAAATCGGGCCAGAGTTCATCGACAAAGAGGAACTCCGAATAGGCTCCCTGCCACAGCAGGTAATTGCTGATCCGCTGCTCGCCGGACGTCCGGATGATCAGGTCCGGATCCGGATAGCCGGCCGTGACGAGGTACTGGTCGAAATCGTTGACTTCCAGTTTCTTCGAAGGGTCGGAAGCCAGATCCGAAGCCATCTTGCATGCGGCCTGGAAGATATCCCATTTCCCACTGTAACTCAGGAAAACGATCAAGGTCATCCGGTCGTTGCCGGAAGTCATCTTTTCCAAGCCGGAAATCGCGGTACGCAAAGCCGGAGACAGACGGTCCCGGTTGCCAAGGACGACAAAACGGACGCCGTTGTTCATCAGCGTGGAGACTTCGCTGTGGACCGAGGACATCATCAGCTTCATCAACGCCTCGACCTCCGCCTGCGGACGGCCCCAGTTCTCCTCAGAGAAAGCAAAGAGGGAAAGATACCTGACCCCCTGACGAACCGCCTCTTCCGCACAGGCGCGGACACTCCTTACGCCTTCAATATGGCCTTTGACCCGCTCGAGGCCGCGTTCCTTCGCCCAACGGCCGTTGCCATCCATGATGATGGAGACATGGGAGGGTATCTTGTTTTCCATAAACTAGATCGATTCGTTTCTGACATCTTCGCCCCAGAACAACTTGCTGCGCAAGGCGCTGATGAAGTTGATCTCGGGAAGCCGTACCCTCTTTAGCGAAAACTGTGCCACCGAGATCGCGATCCGCGTATCGCGGCTGACCAGGCGGGTCCGGTTGTCGTAAGAGAGCATGACGGACTTGTTGCGGGAGCGGAGGGAGATGCCGATCCGGGCGGTGGAAGGGACGATCAGGGGACGGACATTGAGGTTGTGCGGCGCAACCGGCGCGACGATGAGCACCTGCGAATCCGGCGTGCAGATCGGGCCTCCGACGCTCAGGGAATAAGCCGTGGATCCGGAGCTCGTCGCCACGAGCAGTCCGTCGGCCCAATAGGTCGGCAGCGGCTCTCCGTTCAGGGTCACATCCACGCCGAGCATGGCGGCGCCGCCACGGGTCACGGCGATCTCGTTAAGGGCGTATTGCGGCTCTTCGCCGTCCATGACAGATTGCAGGACTTCGCAGTCTTCGACCAGATAACGTCCTGTCAGCAAGGCGGATGCCGCCTTTTCCGGAGGGCAGTCGGACAGAAAGCCCAGACGTCCGAAATTGACGCCCAGCAAAGGGACCGACGAGCGCGCGGCAATTTCCGCGGCAGAGAGATAGGTCCCGTCTCCCCCGATGCTGAGGATGAAATCCGTCCCGGCCTGAAGGTCCTGCGCGGACAGCGCCTCATACAACTCGCAGCCGGCCAGTTCCCGGATCATACCCTTGTATCGCAAGTCGTTGCGCAAATGCGTCTTCGGTATATAGATGGCGATCTTCATATCCCGTCACTGACAAATTAGAAATTCAAATGTAGCCATTATTTGTCAATTTTGTCTATTTTTGCCCCGTATAATGAAAGAAAGATGACCAGATTCAGTGTCAACATCAACAAGATAGCCACCCTGCGCAATGCCCGGGGAGGCAACCTGCCGGACGTGGCCAAGGCCGCCGTCGATTGCGAACGCTTCGGTGCCGAAGGCATCACCGTCCATCCGAGACCGGACCAGCGCCACATCCGCTACAGCGACGTACGCCAGATCCGCCCGCTCATCACGACGGAATTCAACATCGAGGGAAATCCCATCCCCGAATTCATCGACCTCGTCCTGGAAGTCCTTCCGGACCAGGTCACCCTGGTTCCCGATGCGCACGACGCCATCACCTCCAATGCCGGCTGGGACATCCCGGCCCACCGCGATTTCCTGGCCAGGGTCTGCAAGATCTTCCGGGACAAGGGCATCCGGACCTCGATTTTCATCGACCCCATCCCGGAAATGGCCGCCGCCGCCCGGGCGGTCGGAGCGGACCGCGTGGAGTTGTATACCGCAGCCTACGCAGAGCAGTTCCCCGCCGATCCCGAAAAGGCTGTCAAACCCTATCTGGAGACGGCGAAGGCCGTCCGCGAGGTCGGTCTCGGCCTCAATGCGGGGCACGACCTCAACCTGGACAATCTCGCATATTTCATCCGGACCATCCCCTGGATCGACGAAGTCTCCATCGGCCACGCCGTGATCAGCGACGCCCTGTACATGGGTCTGGAGAAAACTATTCAAGCCTATCTGGCGGAGATCCGGAAAATTTGACTATCTTTGTAAATTGCATAACGATTGATAATAATCAACATTCATAAACAATGAAAAAAACTACCCTTATTCTCGGCATCGCGGCCCTGTTCGGCGCTGCCGTCCTCGCAGGATCCTGCAACACCACCACCGGCAACCAGACTGGTGAAAACAAAGAAGAGACCCCTTCGATGAAGGGTGCCATCGTTTTCTTCAACCTGGACACCGTCACGCAGGAATATGACATGGCCAACGACCTGCGCAGCGTCGTCGAGACCAAGATCAACAGCATCAGCGACGAAGTCAACCGCAAGGGCAACAAACTCCAGAAAGACGTCAACGCCTTCCAGGAGAAGATCGACAAGGGCCTGATGACCCGCAGCGTCGCCGAAGTCCAGAGCCAGAAGCTCCAGAAGCAGCAGGCTGATTTCCAGAACTATGCCGCCCAGAAGCAGCAGGAGATCAACGAGGAGCAGTCCGTCATGATGAACCAGATCGCCGACGCGATCAAGACCTTCGTGGACAAGTACACCGAGGAGCAGGGCTTCGCCATGGTCCTGACCACCCAGGGTGACATCCTTCCCGCCCCGGTCGTAGCCGGCAGCGCCGACCTCGACATCACCCAGGCGATCATTGACGGCCTCAACGCCGAGTACGTCAAGGAAAAAGCCAAGACGGAGAAAAAATAATACGCCGGATTGAGAATTGCCATTCTTTCCTGCTTCTACCCTTACAGAGGAGGGATCTCTCAGTTCAACGCCAACATCCTGAATGAACTGGGAAAGTCCCATACTGTCAAAGCGTTCAACTTCAAGCGACAGTATCCCGAGTTTCTTTTCCCCGGAAAGACGCAATTCGTCACCCCTGACGACCAGGCCGTACCCGTAGAGTCCGAATCTCTGCTGGATACGGCCAATCCGTTTACCTACCTGCGCACGGCACGCGCCATCGAAGCCTGGAAGCCGGACCTTGTCATCATGCGTTACTGGATGTCCTGGTTCGCGCCTTCTCTCGGTTTCGTCGCCCGCCGGCTCAGGAAGAGCTGCAAGGTCATTTCCATCCTGGACAATGTCATCCCGCACGAGCCGCACTTCTTTGACAGGCCCTTCACCCGCTATTTCCTGTCCGGAAGCAGCGGCAGCGTCGTCATGTGCGACGAAGTGCTCAAAGACCTGAAAGCCATCCGGAGCGATATCCCCAGCTGCGTCCTCCCCCACCCGCTCTATTCCCATTTCGGGCAGAAAATGGACCGGGCTGAGGCGGAACAGGCGCTCGGGCTGCAAAGCGGAAAGAAAAACCTGCTTTTCTTCGGACTGATCCGGCATTACAAGGGGCTGGACATCCTGCTCGAAGCCTTCCGGCAGCTGGATGACAGCTACCAGCTCATCGTCGCCGGAGAACCCTACGGCTCCTTTGAGCCCTACCAGAAGATCATCGACACCCTCCCGGGCAAGGACCGGATCAAGCTGATCCCGGAGTATATCAAGGATGCCGATGTCAAGAAGTATTTTTCCGCCGCGGATGTAACGGTACTGCCCTATCGCAGCGCCACGCAGAGCGGCATCAGTTCGATCTCCTATCATTTCGAAGTCCCGATGATCGTCACCGCCGTCGGCGGCCTGACCCAGACCGTGGGCGACACGGGCACGGGACTGGTCGCGCAGGAAGCCTCTCCGGAGTGCATCCTGCAGGAGATCCAGCGTTATTTCGGGTCGGAGGCCATCCGGGAGGATTGCATCCGGCACATCCGCCAGGAAAAGGAGCGCCTCTCCTGGTCACGTTTTTGCAGCGGCCTCGTAGAGTTCGCAGAATCCATCTGATTATGAAAAGATTACTGACATCGCTGATCGCGGCGGCCCTGTGTCTGGGTTCGCTTCCGCTGGCAGCCCAGGTTTATAAGAGCGCACCCGTTTCAGTCTCCCAGGAGACCGTCAGGAAAGACGGGAAGGTCTATTATGCCCACAAGGTACTGGACCACCAGACCCTTTTCTCTATCTCCCGCGCGTATGATGTCAGCTATCAGGACATCGTCGATGCCAACCCGGACCTGGACCTGACAAGAGGACAGATCCAGATCGGACAGATCCTGATGATCCCTCAGAAGGAAGCAAAGGCTGCCGGAACAGACACACCGGCACCGCAGGCCAGTCCTGCCGCCACGGTCAAGACCCCGGCCCAACAGCCAGCCACGGCTCCTGCGGCAGCTCCGGAAGAAGATTATACGATCTACACGGCGAAATGGTACGAAGATCTCAACATGATCGCGGCCAAGTTCAACCTGTCCAAGGAAACACTGATGGCTTACAACGGCCTCACTTCCGACAAGATCGAAAAGCGCCAGAAACTCCGTATCCCCAACCGGCCCGGGAGCGTGGCTCCGGCCGTCGCATCCACGAAACAGCCTGCCGGCAGCGAGGCCACTGCCCCGGCCGTAACGCCCGCCCTCCCGGAAGAGAGTGCTCCGGCGACCGTCGAGGAGCCTGTTGTTCAGGCTGCCGTGCCGGAGGAGACGGAAAGTCCGTCGACGTCCTCGTTCTGGGACTTGTTCCGCAAAAAGAAGAGCAGCGACAAGATCTCCGTCGCCGTCATCCTGCCCTTCAATGCCAAGGGACAGGTCAGCCATTCCGCCTTTGACTTGTACAGCGGCATGCTGCTGGCCGTCCGGGATCTCGCCAAGTCCGGGATCCAGGCCGACCTGAAGGTCATCGACAACAAGAACGCCGCCACACCCGTGACGGATGCCCAGCTGAGCGACTGTGACCTTGTCATCGGCCCCATCACGCCGGAGGACCTCGAGTCCGTGTTGGACCGCTGTCCCCATGCCACGGCCGTCGTCTCCCCGTTGGACCCGAAAGCCATCTCCCTGACAGCCGCCTACCCCAACCTGATCCAGGCCCCCAGTCCGGCCAGCGCCCAGAATCTGGACATTGTCCATTGGATCCAGGATGATTTCCTCACCGGAGACAAAGTATTGCTGATCAAGGAGAAAGAGAATGCCGCCACTTCCGTCGCCGAGTATCTGGCGGCCTCCGGCCTCCAATATGAGACAGTGGTTCTCAGCGCCGGCGAGGCTCGCAGCTGCGCCGAACGGATCCGCCTGCTGCTGCCGGCGCGCGGCACGGCACACATCGTGGTCGCTTCCGAGCGGGAGACTTTCTTCAACGATGTGGTCCGGAATCTCAACCTGCTCAGCGTCAAGGGGCATGAACTGATCCTTTACGGACCGTCCAAGGTCCGGACCTTTGACATGGTCGAGGTCGAGAACCTGCACCGGGTCAACGCCCACCTGAGTTGTTCCTATTTTATCGACTACGAGAATCCGCGGATCAAGGATTTCCTCCTCAGCTACCGGGCCCTGTTCGGTGCCGAACCGACCCAGTTCTCGTACCAGGGATACGACATAGCCAGTTACTTCATCCGCAACTTCGCGACTCCGGAGCGCGAACGTGAACGCATGACGCGCCTGGAAGACCGCAAATACAGGGGCCTGCAGTCCGATTTCCTGCTGACCGACACCTATGGCGGCGGCAATGTCAACCAGGCTGTCAGAAGGGTTGTTTACAGGAACGATTATTCGATCGACCTGCTCAATCAGTAAGCAGGCGGCGGGCATTGGCGACCGCCTCGTCCGAAATCACCGAGCCGCTGAGCATGCGGGCGATCTCGAGAACTCTCTCCTCCGGGGAGAGTTTTTTGATATGGGAATAGGTCCGGTCGGCATCCTCCTTGCTTACCAGGAAATGCGCCTGCCCTTTGGCGGCCACCTGCGGAAGATGCGTGATGGCGAAGACCTGCATCTCGCGGCCCATCTCGCAGATCATCGATCCCATCTTGTCCGCCACGCTGCCAGACACGCCGGAATCGATCTCGTCGAAGATCATCGTCGGCATCTGCGTAAAGGCGGCCATCGTGGCTTTCAGGCAGAGCATGATCCGGGAAAGTTCGCCTCCGGAAGCACCCCGGGCGACATCGACCGGAGCCTTTCCCGTTGCAGAGAAGAGGAAGCGGACGGTATCTGCACCGTCTTCGCCGCCTTTGGCCGGTTCCAGGGCCAGTTGGAACACCGCCCGGTCGAGTTCCAGGTAACGGAGTTCTTTTTCTATCTTGGCGGCCAGGCCCGGAGCGGCCGCAAGACGACGCCGGTGCAATTCGTCATAGAGTCCCTGCAGGCGTTTCGTGACCGTGGCAAGGCCGGACTCCAACTGCGACTTTTTCTCTTCCAGGGCATCCGAGTCGAAAAGCAGGGAGGACAGATCGTCCCGCACGGCGATCAGCTCGGCAACCGAATTGCGGTTGTATTGCTTCAGCAGGTCATACAGGAGGGACATCCGGTCCTCAACGGCCTCCAGGCGCTGCGGGGAAACCTCCACGCCCTCGTCCAGCCGCTCCAGTTCGGAGAAGATGTCGTCCAACTCGATGCGGGAGGCGTCGAGCCGTTCCGCCAGGTCCCGGGACTCCGTAAGATAGGTCCCGGTCCGAGAGAGCAGGCGGGAAGCCTCCTTGAGCGTCGCTATCACCCCCGGAGTCTCGCCGGAAGAAGGGGAAAGCAGCTCCGAAGCGCCGGACAGGCTCTCCTTGATCTCTTCGGCATTGGCCAGGCGCGTCTGTTCGGCCTCCAGCTCCTCCAGTTCCCCGTCCCGCAGCTTCGCCTCATCCAGGCGACGGAAACGGGCCTCGTTGTAGTCGCGTTCGGCGGCCATGCGCTCCAGCCGGTCCGTCAGCTCGCGGATCTGCAGACGCAACTGCTGCGACTCCCGCCAGGCCTCCCGGCACTGCTGCAGGAGCGTCCCGTTGCCGGCATACAGGTCCAGCACGGAAAGACGGAAGGCGGGATCGCCCAGCACCAGACTCTGGTGCTGCGAATGGATGTCCACCAGCCGGGCCGCCAGGGCGGAAAGGACGCCGACCTGGACCGGACAGTCATTGACGAAGGAACGGGACCGGCCGGAGCGGTGCACGACCCGGCGCACCAGCAGGGAGCCGTCCGCCCATTCCACTTCGTTGTCGTCCAGGATGCTCCGTACCCGGGGGTCGGAGGTCGTGAACTCGGCTTCCACGACACAGCTGTCCGCCCCCTCGCTGATGACCGCGGCATCCGCCTTGGCACCCGTCAGCAGGGACAAGGCGCCCAGCAGGATGGACTTGCCGGCGCCGGTCTGGCCGGTAATAATGATCAGACCCTCCGGAAACTCGACATCCAGAGAGTCTATCAAGATGTAATGGCTGATATGAAGGGATTTAAGCATCCTCTTCGCCAGCCTTCCGGTAGAAGAGGTCTCCGTTTTCAAACTCGGAGATGGCTACCAGATCCGGCTTCGGCTGTTTCTCGTAGTATTTGGAGATTTCGATCTGCTCCTTGTTTTCGAAGACCTCATCCATGGTGTCGCGCTCGTTGCGGAAATCCTCGAGCTTCTTGTTGAGCTCTTTCTTCTCAGCCAGGGCGATCTGGTTGGCGCGTTTGTACAGGATGACGACGGACTCGTAGATGTTGCCGGTCGGGGCGGCCAGGTTTTTCGTGTCCCGGGTGATGGTGTTGGTCGGGACTTTCTTTGTCTTATTTTCCATATTCAAATCGTTTCTAAAATAAATACTCCCGCCGGGAAGCGGGAAGTTTCAAAATTTTTATTTTGCATCACCGCCCTCCTGCCGGAGAAGCTTGCGGGCTTTCTCGAAATCCTTGTCACTCTGGCCCGTATCTTCTTCATCCGCGGTGACGTTACGTCCGAGGGCCCTCTGGGCGCGCTTATACAGGATGTCCATTTCGCGCTTATACACGGAAGTGTCGTATTCCCCCACGAAATTGAGATAGTCGTCGATGAAGGCCAGATAGCGTTCTTTCTGCTTCTCGGGCACGCTCAGCTGGGCATACTTGTAGGAAGACTTCGCCGTATAATAGAGGATCTCCTCGCGGAACTTGTTGTCCGCGTCATCCTTGAGCACGTTTTTCAGTGCGACGCGGGCCGCCATGTAATCTTCCATCTTATAGTAGAGCTTCGCTCCCTCGTAGGCCTTGCGGTCCATGCGCTCTCCGAGTTCGGCCAGGATATCCCGGCAGGCATCCAGGTGCTGGGTCTGGGGGTAATTGGTCAGGTACTCGCCGATCGCGGTGATAGTCTGTACGGAAGAGGACTGGTCCAGCTCGTAGCGCAGGGATGAATTATACAGGCAGTCGATGCGCAGGAAACCGGCCTCCTCCGCAAAGGGACTGCGCGGGAACTTCTCGATAAAGTCCTTGAAATTGGTCTCCGCAGTATAGAAATCCTTGAAGCGGTAGTTGCTCAAGCCCCAGTAGAACTGAATCGTGTCATCCCGTTCCGTACCGCTCGTCGTCACGGACAGGCTCTCGAAAAGCTGGGCCGCCTTGGAGAACTTGCCCTGGTTGAAATAGTCAAAGGCCGCCGCATACTTCGCATCCTCGTCGTAGCCCTCCAGCAGGGCCTGGTATTCTGACTTGCAGGAAGCCGCCGCCCACAGGACGGCCGCTACGGCCAACAAAATCTTGCAATATTTCATAGATACAATACTTCTTACTTCTGCTTCAGGAAGCGCTCCGCATCCAGGGCCGCCTTGCAGCCGGACGCCGCCGCCGTGATCGCCTGGCGATACCGGGGATCCTGCACGTCACCCGCTGCAAAAACGCCTTCCACATTGGTACGCGAAGACTTCCCGTCCGTCACGATATAACCTTCCGCATCCGTCTCAATCCAACGGGAGAAAACCTCCGTGACGGGATGATGGCCGATCGCGAGGAAAAAGCCGTCGATCTCAATATCAAAAACAGTACCATCCTTGCGCAGCAGCCGGGCGCCGGTCACCTTTTCGCCGTCGCCGAGCACTTCCTGCGTATTGCAGTTCCAGAGGATCTCGATGTTCTCCATCGCCCGCACCTTCTCCTGCATCGCGTCCGAAGCGCGCAGCACGTCGCGGCGCACGATCATATAGACCTTCTTGCAAAGGCCGGCCAGGTACGTAGCTTCCTCGCAGGCCGTGTCTCCGCCGCC
>CAMOTB010000009.1 GCA_946625485.1 uncultured Bacteroidales bacterium
ATTGTTTCGATATGGTGGGACTGGAAGGCGGCGCCTCTGCGACGGCCGACAAAAGTGCACTGACCGTCAGCTGGACCGGTTCTGCCTCCAAAGTGGTCCTCCATGCCAGCAACGGCCAGGTCCGCGTGGAGAAGATCACGGTTGAATTCGAATAAAGGGAACGGACCATGCGAAGGTTTTTCCATTACCTGTCAGGGATGATGCTCCCGCTCCTCTGCCTGCTGCAAGCCTGCGGGGGAGTGGAGGACGTGCGTCTCGAGCTGAGCTTGTCCGAGCCGGAGGTGACCTGCGATGCGGGTTCCGTGTTCGCAAGGGTTCTTTCGGAGACCTCCTGGGAGCTCGAAATCGTTCCTCCGGTCGATTGGGCAAGCCTGCAGACAATGTCCGGCAGCGGCAGCAAGAACAGCATCATCCTCAGCTATTCCGCCAACCGGGGTTCCGCTGCCCGAACCCTGACGGTCGTCGCTACGGCGGCGGGCGGCAAGGCGACGGCTTCTGCGACGCTCCGCCAGGGGGCCTACGTCGAGCCGGCCCCTTCGGGCGCTCAGGGTGGCCGGGCGGCTTCGGCTCCTTACCGGTGGCTGGAGCTGCCTGCGACTTCCGCGGCGGACGGGATGGATTTCCTCTGGCACATGGTTGATGTGAACGGCAAGGCGGTCCGCAATTATTCCTGCTATTGGAACTACTCAGACCGGGTCTCCATGTGGGTGGCCTATCCGCTCTGCGGCCTGTATCTGGGTTCCCTCTCCCGCAGCGATGCGTGGGGCTTCGATCCCTTCCTGCCGGCCGCCAGCCAGCAGAATGTCGGCGGCGGTTACTGGGACGGCAACAACGGTCATTACGACCGGGGTCACCAGCTCCCTTCGGCGGACCGGACGGCCAATTATGCCATGAATGCGGCGACCTTCTACGGGACCAACATGACTCCGCAGAAAAACTCCTTCAATGCCGGTCTCTGGGCTTCGCTGGAGTCGAAGGTGCGGGACTGGTCCCGCTCCTCGGATACCTTGTATGTCGTGACGGGCTGTGTCCTGGACGGGGCGAAATACTATGCCCTGGACCGCGCCAGCAACAAGATCACGGCCCCTGCGGCGTATTACAAGGCCGTGCTGCGCTATGCCCCCTCTTCCTCCACGGGACTGGGACATTCCGGCTACATGGGCTGCGCCGTCTGGATGGAGCACAAGGAGACCGCTTCCTCGGCCAAGATGGACAAGACCTATTCGATGTCCATCGACGCCCTGGAGCAGAAGCTGGGCATCGACCTCTTCGTCAACCTGCCCGACAAAGTCGGCAAGAGCGTAGCGGACCAGATCGAAGCCGAAGACCCGCAAAAGATCAGTTGGTGGTGGTAAAACATGAAAAAACAGACAATTATGCGTAAATATATCCTCCTCATCCTGGCCCTGTCCCTCAGCTGGTGTGCTCCGGCGCAGCAGAAGATCGGACCCGGCTATATCATCGGGTTCTACAACCTGGAGAACCTCTTCGATACCTATCACGACGAGGGCAAGAATGACTATGAATACCTCCCGGACGGTTCCAACAACTGGACGGAGGCCAAATATGAGAAGAAACTCCACAACATGGCGACCGTGATCCGGGCCATGGCCGACGACAACGGACGCTTCCATACCATCTTGGGCGTCAGCGAGATCGAGAACCGCCATGTGCTGGAAGACCTGGTCAGCCAGCCGGAGATCGCGGCGGCCAATTTCCAGATCGTCCATTATGACGGTCCGGACCGCCGCGGCGTGGACGTGGCGCTGCTCTACCGCCCGGACCAGTTCAAGGTCCTGGAGAGCCGCTCGATCCCGTTCACCTTCGACAGCGAGATCAAGTTTGAATATACGCCCGAAGAGCAGGCGCAGTTCCGTACCCGTGACATCCTGATGGTCCGGGGCATGATCGAAGACGAGATGTACGCTTTCTTCGTCTGCCATCTTCCTTCCCGTCTGGGCAGCAAGGGAAATGACCTGCGCAGCCGCGGGGGAGAGATCATCTACCAGACTTCGATGGAACTGATGCGCCAGTATCCCGGGATCAAGATTGCGGCGATGGGAGACATGAATGACAATCCCGACGACGATTCGATGGCAATCTACCTCCACGGGCGCGAGACGCTGGAAGAGGTCGGGCCGGAGGATTTCTATTCTCCTTTCCTGTCCATGCTCAAGGCGGGCTTCGGTTCGCTGGCGTATCGCGGGGAGTGGAACATCTACGACCTGATCCTGGTCAATGAGGCCCTGGCGAAAGGCACGTCCGGCAAGTACAAGCTGCAACCCCTGGTCAAGCAGCGCAAGAAAGTGTTCTACGGCCGTATCTTCCAGAAGGATTTCATGACGCAACAGGAAGGACAGTACAAGGGGACGCCGTTCCGCACTTTCTCCAACGGGGCTTTCGTGAACGGTTATTCCGACCACTATCCGACCTATATTCTCATCGGTAAAAAATAAAGATTCGATATGTTCAAGAAATTTACCCTTGCAGTATCCCTGCTGCTGATGTGCGTCTCCCTGGCTGCCCAGGTGACCGGTGGTGTCAAAGGCACCATCGTCAGCCGCGCCGACCGTTCTCCGATCGCCGGAGCGGAACTGACGCTCTTCAACGGGACGGACTTCGTCGCGGAGGCGGTCTCCGGTAAGGACGGTACCTTCTTTGTCGGGAACCTGCCGGACGGGATCTACAACCTTGTGATCTCCAGCGATGAATTCATGGATACGCAGGTCAACGTGACCGTCAATGACGGTTATGTCAAAAACATGTTCAACCTCTCGCTTTCACCGCGTGTGAGCGAGCAGGAGCTGGATATGTCCAATTTCTCAGAGTTTGACCTGGAAGATTCCGGCTACAGCGACAATCCGACCTTGCTCTTTGCGCAGAACGACGTGTTCACGAACATGGCGGGCTACAATTTCAGCGCCATCCGCTTCAAGACGCGCGGTTACGGCAGCGAGACGCAGGATGTCTATCTGGCGGGCGTGCGGATGAACGATGCGATCACGGACTACAGTCCGTTCTCGCTCTGGAGCGGCCTCAACGAGGCGACCCGCACCAAGGAAGCGACCATCGGCCTGGAACCCTCCCGCTACGGTTTCGGCGGCATCAACGGCATCACCAACATCCCGGGCAACGCCTCGTCGATGCGCGTGGGCCTGCGGGGCAGTGTGCTGACCAACAGCGCAATGTACCGCCTCCGCCTGATGCTGTCCTACGGCTCCGGCGTCCTGGACAACGGTTGGGCTTATGCCTTCAACATTTCGACCCGCCTGGGCGGCAATGACTGGATCAAGGGCGTGTATTACAAGTCCTTCGCCTATTACGGCGCCGTGGAGAAGAACTGGCACGACACCCACCGGCTCGGGCTGGTCTTCATGGCTTCCCCGGGCGAGCGCGGTGCGCAGAACTCCTCCACGCAGGAAGTTTACGACCTGATGGGGGACAATATGTACAACTCCAACTGGGGCTGGTACAACGGGCAGATCCGCAACGCCCGTGTCCGCCGTACCCATGAGCCGATCGCCATCCTCAAATACGACTTCACTCCTTCGGAAAAGTTCAACCTGGCTGCCACCTTGCTGTACCGTTTCGGCAAGAACGGCTATACCGCACTGGACTGGTATGACGCGGCGGATCCGCGCCCGGACTATTACCGCAACCTCCCCAGCTATTTCTACAATGAGAATCCGGACTTCAACCGGACCGACCTGCGCAAAGCGGCTTGGGCCCGCGAAGCCTGGGAGAGCAACTATGTCAATACGACCCATATCAACTGGGATCGGCTCTACACGGTCAACAGGATGAATCTCAACGAGTTCGGCTATGCGCGTTCGAAATACGTGCAGGAGGAGCGCCATGTGGACCAGAAGGACCTCAACTTCGCCCTTTCCACCCAGTGGAAGCCCAAGCGCTGGTATGAACTGGACGGCGGCATCGAAGCCAAGCTGAACCGGACCGAGAATTACAAGAAGATCGCCGACCTGCTGGGCGGAGAGTATTTCGTGGACCTGGACAACTTTGCGGAGCGCGATTTCGCTTCCAACCGGGCTCGCGTCCAGAATGACCTGGATTACTATTTCATGGCCGGCGCCGCCCGCGTCTTGCACAAGGGAGACAAGTACGGTTATGACTATCTCGCCCATGTGCATAAGTACAATGTCTGGCTGGACAATCATTTCAAGGCCGGGGCCTTCCGTGCCCACGTGGCCGGTCAGATCGGCAACCATACGCTCTGGCGTGAGGGCCTGGTGCGAAAGGGCCTCTTCGCCGGCCTGGATGACAAGGGCAACATCATTTATGATGAAGAAGGCAATCCGCTGACGAGTTATGATTCGTTCGGCGAGGTGATCACTTCCAAGGGCAATTCCAAGAAGGCGCATTTCCTGACCTGGGCGGTCAAGAGCGGCGTGGAACTGGCCCTGGGCAGCCGCGTCCGCGTGTACGGCAACCTGGGTTATTTCCATGACGCGCCGACTTTCAACCAGTCCTTCCTGTCGCCCCGCACGCGCAACAGCCTCATCCCGGACCTGACGACGATCAAGACCTTCTCGGGCGACATCAACGCCCAGTATTCCTACCACGGCGTCAACATGCGGGTCACGCTCTTCTATACCAACATCATGGACCAGAGCACGATGCGCAGCTATTACAACGACCTCCAGGGTTCCTTCGTCAATGCCGCCATGAGCAACATCGACGAAGTCCACAAGGGCGTGGAGTTCGGCTTCAAGATGCCGACCCCGGTCACCAACCTGTCGCTGCAGGGCGTGCTCAGCTGGGGTGAGTACTACTATACCTCCAACCCCTACATGACCATGACGGTGGACAACAGTTCGGAAGTGGTCGTCGATCATCAGATCGTCCCTTACTGGCAGAGTCACCCGGTGTTCAAACGCGACGCCGAGGGCACGATCACCAACCAGATCGATCACTATCAGAGGCATTATGTCCCCTCGACGCCCCAGCTGGCGGCGAGCCTGGGCCTGGCTTACAACAAGAACTACTGGTTCATCGATGCGGATGTGGATTACTTCTCCCATTCCTATCTGGAGATGAGCCCGCTCAGCCGTACCGACATGGCGACGGCCGGCGGCGACGGCGTGATTACGCCCGTCGAGGTCGAGGCAATGGCCTCTCAGGAGCGTTTCAACCCGGCCTTCCTGGTCAACTGCAGCGTGGGCAAGTCCTGGTATCGCCGGGGCCATCAGATCGGCTTCTCGCTCCAGGTCAAGAACCTGCTCAACAACCGCGGGGTCAAGACCGGCGGTTACGAGCAGACCCGCCTGGTCGACGACACCAAGAGCGGGGAGCGCTACTATCCCTTCGATCCCAAGTATTTCTATATGAGCGGAATCAACTATATGTTGAATGTTTACTTCAGATTCTAGGCGCGTATGAAAAAGATCTTTGTCTGGCTGCTTGCAGCCCTGTTTATGACCGTCTCCTGCGACATCTATCCGGCCGCGGAAGAGACGCAGCCCTCGGATCCCTTTGCGGATGTCCCCGAGGTCAATACGACCATCGCCCAGCTGAAGGCGCTCTACACCAAGCCGGGACAGCCGGTCGTCATCACGGACGACCTGGTCATCGGCGGACAGGTGATTTCTTCGGACGAGTCCGGCAATATCTACCGGAGTTTCTATATCCAGGACGAGACCGGTGCCATCGAGATCAAGATCGGCAAATCGTCCCTGTATAATGACTACAAGCTGGGCCAGTGGGTCTATGTCAAGTGCAAAGGCCTGGCACTGGGCCAGTACGGCGGCATGCTCCAGATCGGTTACCGGACGGACCAGCCGGCCTGGATCGAGGCGACGTCTTCGTATGAGACCAATTACATGGATGTCCAGTACCTGATCGACGCCCATATCTTCCGGGGCAAGCTGGACAAGCCGGTCGAACCGATGCTGATCGGCGAGGCCGGGATCAAGGATGAGGCCAATTTCGGCCGCTACGTCCGGATCGAGGGCCTGACCTATGGCAACCAGATCTTCGTGATCCTGTATGACAAGGCGGACAATTCCACCTATCTGAGCGACAAGACTTATGGCGTGGATACCTGGGCGATGTCGCTGAACGGCTTCAAGTCTTACATGACTCCGAACGGGAAGGTCGAGCCCCAGAACGCTTTCGACGGAGCGGTTACCAAGGAGAATTGGCAGGGCTTGTATGACGCTGCCTCGGCTTACACCCTCAGCCAGTATTTCAAGTTGGGCAAGACCGACCTGCAGGTCCGCACCAGCGGTTATGCCAAGTTCGCGGATGCCAAGATCTACCGTAAGATCCTTGCCGGATACAAGGTCAACCTGACCGGCATCCTGACCTATTACAACGGGAACAACCAGTTCACGCTGATCGACCTGAACGGCGTGGAAATCGTGGATTGATCATGAAAAAGATTGTTTTATTCCTTGCCGCAGCCATGGCTCTTGCTTCCTGCGCCCAGCGCACCAATCCTTTCCTGGCGGAGTGGAATACGCCTTATGGCATCCCTCCGTTCGACCAGATCCAATATGCCGATTACATCCCTGCCGTGAAGGCCGGCATCGAGGCCCAGCAGGCGGAGATCGATGCGATCGTCGCTTCGCAGGAGGCGCCGACCTTTGAGAGCGTGATCGCTCCCTTCGACCGCAGCGGCGGCCTGCTCGCCAAGGTGACGGGCGTGCTGTACAACGTCTCCGAGACGGAGAACTGCCCCGAGATGGAGGCCATCATCGAGGAAGCGACACCGCTCCTGTCCGCCTATGAGGACGGCATCTATATGAATAAGGACTTGTACCGCAAGGTCGCCGCCGTCTATGAGGCCGACCAGAGCGGACTGACCCGCGAGCAGCAGGTGGTCCTGAAAAAGATCTATGAAGCCTTCCAGCGCAACGGCGTCGGCCTGGATGACGCCGCGCAGGCAGAACTCAAGCAGATCAATACCGACATGGCGGCCAAGATCAACAAGATCGGCAACAACATCCTGGCGGAGTCCAACGCGTTCAAGCAGGAATTTGGCATCAGCGTATCGGCCTATCCGGTCGCGATGACCGAGACGGCCGACCGCGCCCTGCGAGAGAAGATGTTCAAGGCCTATTCCATGCGGGGCCACAACGGCAACGACAATGACAACCGCGCCCTGATCCTGGACGTGATGCGCCTGCGGATCCGCAAGGCCCGGATCATGGGTTTTGACAATCCGGCGGATTATATCCTTGAGAACAAGATGGCCCACGACCACGGGACGGTGGATGCCTTCCTGGCCGATATCATGAAGGCCGCTGTCGCCAAGGCCAAGGACGAGATCGTGGACATGCAGGCGGTGATGGACGAGGATGTCAAGGCCGGACTGCTTCCGGCCGGCAGCAAGATCCAGCCCTGGGATTGGTGGTATTATGCCGAGCGGGTGCGCAAGGCCAAATATGACCTGGACGAGAATCTGACGAAGCCTTATTTCGAGGCGGGTCATGTCAAGAAGGGCCTCTTCCAGGCCGCCAAGACCCTGTACGGCGTCAATGTCGAGGAGATCGAAGGCGTGCCCGTGTACAATCCGGCGGTCCAGACCTATAAGCTGACCTACGACGACGGCTCGCTGATCGGTATCTTCACGACCGATTATTTCCCGCGGGACTCCAAGCGGGGCGGGGCCTGGATGAACAACATCCGGGAGCAGTATGTGGATGAGGCCGGCAACGACATCCGTCCGATCATCGTCAACGTGGGCAATTTCTCCGCCCCGGACAGCAACGGCGTGGCTCTGCTGAGCGTGGACAATGTCGAAACGGCCTTCCATGAGTTCGGCCACGCGCTGCACGGCCTGTTGACGAAGTGCCATTACAAGACGGTCAGCGGCACGAGCGTGGCGCGCGATTTCGTCGAGGTTTTCTCCCAGTTCAATGAGAACTTTGCCTTCCAGCCCGAGCTCCTGGCTCAGTATGCGAAGCATTATCAGACGGGCGAAGTGATCCCTGCCGACCTGGTCGCCAAGATCAATGCGGCGAGCAAGTTCAACCAGGGTTTCATGACGACGGAGCTCTGCGCCGCTTCCATCCTGGACATGAAATGGCATGAGCTGACGGAGATCCCGGCCGATGCGGGCCTTGAGTTCATCGATGCTTTCGAGGCCAAGGTCTGCCAGGAGATGGGCTTGATCGATGAGATCATCCCGCGCTACCGCACGACCTATTTCAACCACATCTTCGGCAGCGGGTACAGCGCCGGTTACTACGGCTACCTCTGGGCCGAGGTGCTGGACAAGGATGCCTTCTCCAAGTTTGAGGAAGAAGGGGTGTGGAACACGGATTTGTCCCGCCGCTTCAAGGAGACCTTCCTGGAGAAGGGCGGCAGCGAGGAGCCGATGGTACTCTTCAAGGAGTTTATGGGCCGTGAGCCCCGGACGGAACCGTTCCTGAAGGGACGCGGGCTGCTCTGATCAGGGTCAGCTGCGGCTTTTTTTAGCTGAAGAAGTCTTCCGGGCCGTTTTCTTCGGAGAACTGCCCGGATTTCTTTTTGCCGCGGCCCTGGGCTTCTTGGCGACCGGAGCATAGAAGGGGCGGTCGGTCATCGCTTCGAGGCGGGCCTGCTCTTCGGAGATGCCTTCATCGGGATAGTTGTCCGCGTCGGAAGCATAGCCGTCCTGTTCCGGGATTCCGGGCTCGATCAGTTCGTAATCCAGCAGCTTCTGCTCCAAATTGGTTTCCTTGACCTTGATACGGACCTTGTCGCCGAGTGTATAGATCTTGCGGGTGCGGCGGCCGACCAGGCGGTAACGCTCTTCGTCAAATTCGAAGAAGTCGGACTTGATCGTCCGGAGCGGCACCATGCCTTCGACCTTGGTCGGCTCGATTTCGACGTACATGCCCCATTCGGTGACGCCCGAAACCGTACCGTCGAACTCCTGTCCGATCTTGTCCTGCATGAATTCGACCAGCTTGTACTTGATGCTGGCGCGTTCGGCCTCCGCGGCGATCACTTCGCGCTCGGAAGCGTGCTTGCACTGATCCTCGTAGTAGGGGAGACTCTGGCTTTCGCCGCCTGCGAGGTAGATGGACAGCAGGCGATGGACCATCAGGTCCGGGTAGCGCCGGATCGGGGAGGTGAAATGCGTGTAGAACTTGAATGCCAGGCCGTAGTGGCCGATGTTGTCGGTCGTGTAGGCGGCCTTCGCCATCGCACGCAGGGCGATCATCTGCATGGCCTGGTATTCGGGTTTGTCCTTGGCTGAGCCGAGCAGGGCCGTCAGGGAACGGGCTGTCTGCTCCGGACTGCCGGTCTGGCCCATTTCGTAACCGAAATTGCCGGCGAACTTGCGCAGGCCCTCGATCTTTTCCGAATTGGGTTCCGCGTGGGTACGGTAGACGAAGGTCTTGGCCTTCTTGGAGGCGACGCCGTTCATCTGGCCGGCGGTGGCGACGTATTCGGCCACGCTCCTGTTTGCGAGGAGCATGAACTCCTCGATCAGCCAGTGGGATTCGTTGGAAACCACCTCGCGCACGTCGACGGGCTTGCCCTTCTCGTCCACGAAGACCTTCATCTCCGGACGGTCGAAACTGATGGCGCCTGCGTCGAAACGCTTCTTGCGCAGGATGGCGGCCAGTTTGTTGATTTCGATGATGGCGGTCTCCACCTCGTCGGCGGCTTCGCCGCTCTCCAGGAAGACCTGCACTTCTTCGTAGTTGAAACGCCGGTTGGAGCGGATGATGCTGCGCCCGAACCAGCGGCTCTTGATCTCCGCCTTGGGGCTGATTTCAAAGACCGCAGAGAAAGTCAGCTTGTCCTCGTCAGGTCGCAGGGAGCAGAGATTGTTGCAGAGTTTCTCCGGCAGCATCGGGACGGTGCGGTCCACCAGATAGACCGAGGTGCCGCGGTATTGGGCTTCCTTGTCCACCAGGGAACCGGGCCTGACGTACCAGGAGACGTCGGCGATGTGGACGCCGATCTCGAAGTTGCCGTTCTTCAAAGGCTTGAAGGACAGGGCGTCGTCGTAGTCCTTGGCATCGGCCGGGTCGATCGTGAAGGTCAGGGCGTCCCGGAAATCCTTGCGGCCTTTCAGGTCTTCGGCCGTGATGGCGGCGGGGATCGCTTCGGCTTCGTCATTGACGGCCTTTTCGAAACGGTAGGGGAGTCCGAATTCCGCGAGGATGGCGTGCATCTCCGTCTCGTTCTCGCCCGGCATGCCGAGCACGTCCACCAGATGGCCGTGGGGAGCAGGGTCATTGCGGTTCCAGCTGTCCACGACGGCGGCGACTTTCATGCCGCGCTGTGCGCCGAGGGCCGCACCTTCCTCCGCATCCACTTCGATGTCGTAGGGCATGGATTTGGACTGCATCAGCACCCAGGCCTGGGCTCCGACGGTGTGGTACACGCCGACGAAGGGGCGCTTCGAGCGCTCGACGATCTTGACGATTTCGCCTTCGCGGCGGCGGTCACGTCCGCCTTCCCGGGTCACGGCGACGATCACCGTATCTCCGTTAAGAGCCTGGCGGGTCTTGGAAGCCTTGACGAAAATGTCGTCTTCCAGGCCTTCGACGATGACGAAGACGAAGCCTTCGCGGGTCATCTGGACACGGCCGGTGTATTCGGGATAAGTCTTGGAGGCTTTGTGGCGGGCGCTGTGATGGGTATTGCCTTGGGCGCCACGGGCTTTGCTGCTTTTTCTGCTCATGAGCGTAAGATCGGAGTTCTAGTCTGCTCCTTCCTGCAAAGGTAGCAAGATGTTTGTTCAATTCCTCGCGGATTATTACTAAATTTGCAAGATTCAAATTCACGACAGATAAAAACTTATTTATATGAACAGAAAAGTACTCCTGATGATCCTCGACGGTTGGGGCGAGGGCAGACATGATTATTCCAATGCGATTTGGACCCAGGGCACGCCCGTCATCGACGGCCTCCGCGCCAAGTATCCTTTCGGCCACCTGCAGGCCTGCGGCGAATATGTCGGCCTGCCGGACGGGCAGATGGGCAATTCGGAAGTCGGCCACATGAATCTGGGCGCCGGCCGGGTCGTGTACCAGGACCTGGTCAAGATCAACATCGCCTGCCGCAAGCATGCGCTGCTCGAGAATGCCGAGATCAAGGCTGTCTTCGACTATGTCAAGACCTCCGGCAAGAAGCTCCATCTGATGGGCCTCACCTCTCACGGCGGTGTCCATTCTTCCCTGGACCATGTGTACGAATTCCTGCGTGTCGCCAAGGAGCAGGGACTGGACAAGGTCTATCTCCACGCTTTCATGGATGGCCGTGACACCGATCCGCACAGCGGCAAGGGATTTGTCGCCGAGCTGGAGGGCAAGATGGCCGAGACGACCGGGCGCGTCGCGACGGTCTGCGGCCGTTTCTATGCGATGGACCGCGACAAGCGCTGGAACCGCATCAAGGAGGCCTATGACATGCTGGTCGAGGGCAAGGGAGCCCGTTTCACCTCTGCCACCGAGGCCATCCAGGCTTCGTATGACGCCGATGTCACCGACGAATTCATCAAGCCCGTCGTGATTACGGACGCCGCCGGCGAGCCGCTGGCCAAGATCGAAGAGGGCGATGCCATCATCTTCTACAACTTCCGCAACGACCGCGCCCGCGAGCTGACGACCGTGCTGACGCAGAAGGACATGCCCGAGGAGGGAATGCATACGATCCCGCTCTACTATTGCTGCCTGACTCCGTACGACGCCTCTTTCACCGGCGTGCATATCCTCTTCGACAAGGAGCTTGTGGCCGATACCCTCGGCGAGACGGTTTCCAAGGCTGGAAAGCGCCAGCTGCGCATCGCGGAGACGGAGAAATACGCCCATGTGACCTTCTTCTTCAACGGCGGCCGCGAGCTGCAGTTTGAGGGAGAGGACCGCATCCTGGTCAATTCGCCGAAGGTCCCGACCTACGACCTGCTGCCTCAGATGAGCGCTCCCGAAGTGGCGGAGAAGCTGATCGCTGCGATCGAGTCCGATAAGGAAGACCTGATCATCCTCAATTTCGCCAATGGCGACATGGTCGGTCATACCGGCGTATATACCGCTGTCACCCAGACGGTCGCATGCATCGACAAGCTGGTGGGCCGCGTGGTCGATGCGGCTATCGCCCATGATTACGTGGTCCTGCTGACGGCGGACCATGGCAACGCTGATTTCGAAGTCAATCCGGACGGCACGCCCAATACGGCCCATTCGCTCAATACGGTCCAGTTCGTGGTGATCAACGCCGGTCCCGAGGTCAAGGCCGTCAAGGACGGTGCCCTGTGCAATGTCGCTCCTACGATCCTGAAGCTGATGGGCATTCCCCAGCCGGCCGCGATGACCGCCGAACCTTTGATCTGATCGCAGTATGTTCAAGTTCAAGCCTTATCTCAAAACGGTGGTCTGGGGCGGAGAGAAGATCGCTCCGTTCAAGGGCGTGAAGACCAATCAGGAGCACATTGGCGAAAGTTGGGAGATCTCGGCCGTCAAGGGGCACGAGTCCATTATCGACGGAGGGGACTTTGACGGCAAGACCATCACGGAGCTCTGCGCCGAGCGCAAGGAGTGGCTCCTGGGTTCGAAAGTCTATGAAAGGACGGGGACGGAATTCCCCTTGCTGATCAAATTCATCGACGCGCAGTCGGACCTGAGCATCCAGGTGCATCCGGACGACAAGCTGGCGGCCGTCCGTCACGACGGATCGAAGGGCAAGACGGAGATGTGGTATGTCGTCGGAGCTTCCGAGGGTGCGCATCTGATGTCGGGTCTGTCGAAGCGGATCACGCCGGAGGAGTATGTGTCCAAGGTGTCTGAAGGTACCATCACGGATGCGCTTTGTGACTACAAGGTCGCTCCGGGGGATGTGTTCTTCATTCCGGCCGGCCGGATCCATGCCATCGGAGCGGGTTGCTTCGTGGCGGAAATCCAGCAGACTTCCGACATTACCTATCGCATCTATGATTATGGCCGGCTGGGCCTGGACGGGAAACCCCGTGAACTTCACACGGAATTGGCGAAAGACGCCATCGATTACAGTGTGAAGCCGGATTACCGGACGGGATACCAGAAGGCGGTCAACCGGGAGAGCGTCCTGGTACGCTGCCCGTATTTCACGACTTCGCTGTACGACCTGACGGAGCCTTATGAGAAGGATCTTCACAATATTGATTCTTTCCTGAGCGTGATCTGCGTGGAAGGGTCCGGCGTGCTGCGGGCCGTGGAGCCGGCACCGATGCGAGAGAAGAAGGTTTTCGGCTTCACCCGCCGGGCGAAGGCTTTGGAAGATCCGAAGCTCGTCGAGATGCCCGTTCGCCAAGGTGAGGCCGTCCTGGTCCCTGCCTGTGTGTCTTCGCTGCAGTTCATCCCCGATGCGACCCCTGTCACCCCCGAAGCCACCCCTGTCATCCTGAGCGAAGCGAAGGATCTCACCCCCCAACCCTCCGCTCCGCACTTCAAGCTCCTGACGAGTTACATCGCTTGATATGGCCGGCGGGGCAAGGGTGGTCGGGCAGTAGTCCATCCTCGCTTCGCTGCGGCTGCGTTACTGCCCAACCACCCTTGCCCCGCCGGCTTGAAGAAGGCGTTACGGATAGCCGTTCCTCTTTTGTTTAGCTGATGCTGCGTTACTGCCCAACCGCCCTTGCCCCGTCGGCTTGAAGAAGGCGTTACGGATAGCCGTTCCTCTTTCGTTTAGCTGATGCTGCGTTACTGCCCGACCGCCCTTGCCCCGCCGGCAGGAGGCGGATGCAGCCTTATTGGAATGGTTCTTCCAGGATGGAACGGCGGTAGAAGACGGTCAGCCAGACCGTGCGGACGAGCAGATGGATGAAGTAGGCGGCCATCAGCAGGTGAAGGGCTGCTCCGCCGAGGACCACGGGATCCGGCTGTGCATCTCCCGCCGGCAGGAAAATCGCCTTGAGAACCCACCAGGTCAGATAAAAGCCGACCATGGCTCCCAGCATCGCATTCCGGACAGGCCGGGAGGAGGTAGCCCCTTCGTAGATCCCGTCCCAGGCAAAGGCGGCGCAGCCCAGCGGCGGCATCAGGATCAGCCAGGGAAGGTAGGGCCGGCAGGCGTTCACGACCGCACCGTCCGAGGTCATGATCCGCAGCATCTGCATCCCGCCGAACTGGTAGATGAAGATGAATCCCACGGCAATCGCCATGCTCCAGATGAATACGTAACGCACTGACTTGCGTGTCATCTCGCGCGATTCCATCCCGATAAACTTGCCGACCAGCGCCTGCCCCGCGTAAGCGAAGCCGTCTGTAAAGAAGGAGAAGATCATCAGAAGTTTCATCAGGATCGCTCCCACGGCCAGGGTCATGTCACCGTAATGGGCGGTGAGGGTCGTGAAACCGATATAAATCGCCGTGAGTCCCAGGGAGCGGAAGAACAGGTCCGTATTGAGCGAGAAGAAACGCCGGATCTCCCGGCCCTGGAAGGCCGTCCGGAGGTCTTCCCCGGTGAATCCTGCAAACAGGGAGCGGTATTTGACCAGGATGGTCAGTCCGGCGAAAAGCAAGCCGGCGTACTGCCCGATCAAGGTTCCCAGTGCGACGCCTTTGAAGCCCAGGCCCGGCCAGTTTCCGACTCCCAGGGCCAGGAGGATGCTCAGCACGATGTTGGTCCCGTTGACCACCAGGTCCGTCAGCATGGAACTGACCGAGTCCTGCATGCCGATGAACCAGCCCCGCAGCGCCATCAGGGACAGGGTGGCCGGCGCGGCCCAGATCCGGATGAAAAAATACTGCAGCGCCAGGGCGCGTACCTCCTCCGAAGCGTCCACAACCAGGAAAGCCAGCTGGACGAAAGACCACTGGATGGCGAGTACCAGCAAGGCGATGGCGAGGGACAGACCCACCCCGCGTGTCAGCAGGCGGGCGCATTCCTTCGGATCCCTCTTCCCGTAAGCCTGGGCCGTCAGACCTCCCGTTCCGGCGCGCAGGAAGGAGAAATTCCAATACAGCAGATCGAAGAGCATGGACCCGACGGAAATGCCGCCGATGAAAGCGGCAGCGCCTCCGGAACCGTGCAGATGCCCGGCAACGGCAATGTCCACCATGCCCACCAGGGGCACGGTGAGGCCGGCGAGGATACTGGGTATCGCCAGGCGGAGGATCTCCTTGTTGAGCGCGTTCATCTAGCGGAATTTGCTGTCTTCTTCCAGCATGCCGAGGTAGGAATTGTAACGCTCGGCGCTGATGGTGCCGGCATCGACGGCCGCCTTGACGGCGCAGCCGGGCTCATGGGTATGCGTGCAGGGCGTGAAGCGGCACTGGCGTGAAGCTTTCAGCATTTCGGGGAAATAGAGGGCAATCTCTTCCTTGCCCAGGTCGACGAGACCGAAGCCCCGCAGGCCGGGCGTATCGATCAGAAAGGCCTCATCCCGGGTGCGGTACATTTCGTACAGGGAGGTCGTATGCTTCCCCTGCAGATGCGCTTCGGAGATTGCACCGACCTTGGGATCCAGCGAAGGGTCCAGGGCCCGGATGAGGCTCGACTTGCCGACGCCCGATTCGCCGGAAAGAAGGCAGACCTTGCCCCGGGTGGCTTCCCGCAGCGTTTCGATCCCTTCTCCGGTGACGGTCGAGGTCTCGATTACGCGGTAGCCGGCGCTCTCATATATGCGCCGGAAGGCGGAGACCTGCTCCGGCACTTCGCTGCGGTACAGGTCCACCTTGTTGAGCACCAGGGTGACGGGCACGCCATAGACTTCGCAGGTCACCAGCAAGCGGTCCAGGAAGGGCAGCTTGATCTCGGGGAAATAGAGCGAGACGATCAGGAAGGCCTGGTCGAGATTGGCCGCAATGACATGGGCCTGGCGCGAGAGGTTGGTGGAGCGTCGGATGATGTAGTTCCTGCGCGGGAGCACTTCCGTGATGAGGGCGGGGTGCTCGTGGGAGGGGGTTTCCTCGAAGGAATAGCGCACGTGGTCACCGACGGCCACCGGATTGGTGGCGACACCGCCTTTCAGGCGAATGCGTCCCCGCAGCACCGCGGGGAACGGCGCCCATTCCTGTGGCAATACGCTGAGCAGGAACTGACTGCCGGCGTTCTTGATGACTGTTGCGGTTCCGCTTGACTCCATTGTCGCAAAGATACAAGTTTTCTGCTTATCTTTGTAAAAATAATCTTTCGTCCCATGATTGAAGAACACATCCTGGACCAGGCCGTCGCCGATCTTTTCAGCGGCATCTCCTTCCCGCAGGAGCCGTCAGGGCTCTATGATCCCTTGCGATACATGATCGCGATCGGCGGCAAGCGCCTTCGCCCGAAACTTTGCCTGCTTACCTATTCGCTCTTCCGCGATACGCTGGATGAAACGATCCTGGAGCCCGCAGCCGGGCTGGAGGTGTTCCATACCTTTACCCTGATTCACGATGACATCATGGACCGCTCCCCGATGCGGCGCGGCTGCGATACCGTCTGGAAGAAATGGAGCGAGGATACCGCCATCCTGTCGGGTGACGTGATGTGTATCGATTCGTACCGGAGGATCGCCCAGGCGCCGGCTGCCGTGCTCGGACCGGTTCTGGCCCTGTTTACCAGGACGGCGGCCGAAGTCTGTGAGGGGCAGCAGCTGGACATGGACTTCGAATCCGTTCCGCAGGTGCCAATGGCCGATTACATGAAGATGATCGGGCTCAAGACCGGCGTGCTGATCGCCTGCGCGGCCCAGATGGGCGCCTTGATCGGCGGGGCCGCCCCGGAGGTTGCGGACCGGCTCTACGAGTATGGCTACCAGATGGGACTGGCCTTCCAGGTCGCGGACGATTATCTGGATACTTATGGCGATGCCGCCGTCTTCGGCAAGCCAATCGGCGGGGATATCGTCAACAACAAGAAGAGCTGGCTGCTGACCCGTGCCTTGGAGAAGCTTTCCTGCAAGGAAGCCTTGCTGAAGGCGATGGACCTGCCCGTCGGGACGGCCGACGAACGGGCGGCCAAGATTGCTGCCGTCAGGGCCATCTACGATGCAGCCGGAGTGGGCGACGACGCCCGCGCCGAAGTCCGCCGCCTGAGCGACTGTGCCCTTGCCGCCATCCGCGGTCTGGATGCGGCGACCGGCCATTCCGGCGATGCGGCTTACCGCCGTCTGGCGGACTTCGCCGACCGCCTGGTTTCCCGTGCGAAATAGTTATTTGGCTGCCACGGACCAGGAGAGGCCGCCGAGGACGGTGATGCCGGGTTCGGGGAAGCCTTGCATGGTCTCGTAGTCCTGGTTGAGGAGGTTGGCGCCGCGGACGAAGATTTCCAATCCCTTCGTGATCCGGTAGGAAATCCGGGCTTTCAGGTCGATGTAGTCTTCGGTGACGGGGTCTCCCTTCGAAAGGTCGTTGATGATCAGGCCTCCGATGTACATGGCGCCGAGGGTGACCGCGAAACGCCCCGGGGTCCAGCTGCCGCCCAGCCACGCCTTATGGACAGGTGCGCCGGCATACAGCTTTCCCATGTGGAGGAAACTGTAGTTGGCATTGAAAGAAAGGTTCCGGGCGGCCTTCCAGTCTGCGGCAAACTCTGCACCGGCATTGGCGAAAGCGCCCACGTTCCGGTTCTGGCGGATGCCGTCCACTACGTTGACTTCGATGATGTTGGAACCCTTGGTGTAGAAGGCGCTGGCTTCCAGGTTGAGGCGTCCGTCGAGGAAGTGCTGTCCGACGGTGAGATCGTAGCTCCAGGCTTTTTCGGGCAGGAGAGCTTTATTGGCCACGGCATACATGTAGAGTTCGCGCATGTTGGGCATGCGGAAGCCCTTGGAAGCGCTCAGCTTGACCGTCGTCCCGGTCGCCGGCGTCCAGGTGGCGCCGAACTGGGGAATCCATTCCAGGCCGTAGGCGCTGTGGCGGTCCAGACGCACTCCCGCACTGAAACTGAAGGGGCCGAAACTCTGCTTGTCCAGCAGATAGAGGGCCTGTTCGTTGAGGCACTTGTGGTCGGCGTAGATTTCCGTGACAGGGTTGCGGTAGGCGTTGCCGCCGTAGTAGAGCAGGTCGAGCCCCGCCGTGAGGGCGTTGCCTTCCCAAGTATCAATCGTCTCGTAGGCGGTCAGGCCGGCGGTGAAGTCGGTGCCATGGAAGAGATATTCCTGGGCGGGCTTGTCTGCCGTGTGGCCGTCGTTGATGATGTGGTTGCCCCCGTTGAAGAAGAGATCGATGGCGCCGGAAAAGCGCTCTCCTTTATTCTCAAGGGCGATGCCGGCCATGCCGCGGAGGGTGTGGGCCGTGCCGTCCAGCACCGGGGCGCTGACGGGACCGGGATTCTGGGAATAAGCATCGGACAGGCTCACGCGCGCCGTGGCTTTCCAGACGTTGGAGAGCTGGTATCCGGCGTTGAGCATCCCGCCGATGGAGTTGAAGGCCGAATTGGCTCGATGGCCGGCGGTACGGTCGGCACTGACAGATGCGGTCATGGAGAAACGTCCCTTCTTGTAAAGGTCGGTGATATGGCCTCTCCAGGTCCCGTAGGATCCTCCCATCAGTCTGATGTCCAGCTCGTTGCCATCGCGGACCGGCTGGCGGGTGATGATGTTGATTGCGCCGCCCATGGCATTGGAGCCGTAGAGGACGGAGGCGGCGCCGCGGGATACTTCCACGCGCGCTGCGTTGGCCGCCAGGTATTCGTCGGCGACGGGATGGCCGTAGATGGATTCGAACTGCGGGTGCCCGTCGATCAGGATGGCGACCCGACCACTGCCGGCGCCGAAGCCGCGGAGCGAAATGGCTCCGGCCGCGCCGTTGGAGACGCCGTATCCCGTGACGCCGCGCGAAGTGACAAAGAGACCCGGTACCTGTTCCATCAGGGTGGGCATCAGGACGTTCTCGTCGGCGTGCGCGATCGTCTCACGGCCGACGACGCTGATCGGCGCAGGGACCTGGTCACGGAGCATCGAGACCCGGGTGCCGGTGACGACGGAGGTCCGGAGGGTATCGGTACGGCCGGCCGGATCTTCGTTGCTCGCCCAAAGAACGGTACACAAGACAAGGCTGCCGGCCAGGAGGAAGAATCTTTTCATACGAATGTCTGTTTTTTTTCGTTTGCAAAGGAACAATCGTTTTCTTGTATTAATTTTGCCGTACGTGCCAATTTGTTTTGCTGAAAATGCCAATGTATCAAAATTCGCGGGTCCTGGAGTACCATGGCATCTCCTTCTCCTGCATCCATGACGAAACGCTCAGGGAGGCCTTCGCGCTGAAAGACCATGCCTTGATCCACCTGATCGGCGGAACGCTGGAGATCTCCGTCCCGGAGCGCACGATCCGCTTGTCTCCCGGCGAATGCATCTTCGTCCGGAAGGATTGCAACGTTTCCCTCGCCAAGTCCTGCGGTTCGGGCGGAGAACCCTACAAGGCCGTGACGATGATCTTCGAGCGGAGTTTCCTGCTCTCCTTCTATCGCCGTTCGCGTCCCGAGATCGTGCCGGTTCGTGCCGTCCGAGCCGACAGTCCGCTGCGCAAGATCCCCGGACGGCCGGATGTGACCGGACTGTTCCAGTCCCTGCTGCCGTATTTCTGGTCGGACGAACGGCCGGACCGGGAATGGGCGGACATGAAAAAGACGGAAGGCCTTCGCTGCCTACTCAAGACCGACCCCAATATCTACGCCTCGCTCTTCGACTTCACGAGCCGATGGAAGATCGACCTGAAGGAATTCATGGAAGAAAACTTCGTACTGGATCTGCCGCTGTCCGACTTTGCCAACTATACCGGACGGAGCCTGTCGGCCTTCAACCGGGATTTCCGGAGCATTTTCGGCCTTTCTCCCGAGAAATGGCTGATCCGCAAGCGCCTCGACCTGGCCCGGGAACTGCTCCGCAGCGGATCGGAACGGGTGCAGGATGTGATGGCGGATGCCGGCTTCGGCAACCTGTCCTACTTCTCCCGTGCCTACAAGGAAGCTTTCGGTCATCCGCCCAGCGAAGAGAAAAGGGCCCCGGAACACCAAAAAAATGAAGAAGGGGAGCGGGAAAGAAGAAAAAGTTGAAAATAAGTTATTATATTTAACGAATAAAATCTAATACCTATGGCCAACAATACCTATGATTGGAAGTACGTCTCTCTCGGAGGCGTCACCCGGGTCCAGATCGCCAACGGCGAGGATATTGCCCATCTGGGCGAATTGGACCAGAAGAAATGGACCGTCTTGAGCTGCCCGGTCAAGGGCCTGGAGTTCGACGAGAAAACCCTCTCGATGATCGATACGGACGCGGACGGCAAGATCCGTGTCGGCGAGATTGTCGCAGCCGCCGAGTGGCTGACCTCCGTTCTGAAGGACAAGGATGCCATCCTCAAGGGTGAGGATACGATCCCGCTTGCCCAGATCAACACCGAGTGCGAGGCCGGCAAGAAACTCTATGATTCCGCCCGTCAGATCCTGGCCAACCTCGGTCTCGAGAAGGACAGCATTTCCGTCGCGGATACTTCCGACAGCGTGGCCATTTTTGCCAAGACCAAACTCAACGGCGACGGCATCGTGACTCCCGCTTCCACCGATGATGAGGATCTGAAGAAGACGATCGAGACCATCGTCAGCACCGTAGGCTCCCAGACCGACCGCAGCGGCGAGCCGGGTGTCGATGCCGAACTGGTGGAGAAATTCTATGCGGCTCTCGCCGACTATGCCGCCTGGCTGGATGCCGCCGAGGCCGACCTGGATGCCGTAAGGCCTTATGGGGATGATACTTCCGCGGCCCTGGACGCCGTCAATGCCGTGAAGGACAAGGTTGCCGACTACTTCATGCGCTGCAAGCTCATCAACTTCGACGCCGCCGTTTCCGAAGCGCTGGATGTCTCCGTGGAGAAGGTCAGCGCCATCAGCGGAACCGACCTGGTCGCCAATGAGGCGGAGATCGCCACCTACCCGCTGGCCCGTCCCGAGAAGGATCCCATTCTCCCCTTGAATGCCCTCAATCCGGCCTGGCAGGGCGCTTTCGAGACCCTCAAGTCCCTGGTCCTGGACAAGGACTTCCCGGGCAAGGACAGCCTCTCCGAGGCGGAGTGGAAGACGGTCCTTGCGAAGTTCACCCCCTATACCAACTGGATGGATGCCAAGAAGGGTTCCGAGGTGGAGCCGCTGGGCGCCGAATGCATCCGCGCCCTGCTTGCCGCGGACAAGAAGGAAGCCCTGCTCGCCCTCATCGCCGAGGACAGGGCCCTCGAAGAGGAGGCGGCCGGGATCGATGCCGTGGACAAGCTCACGCACCTAAACCGCGACTTCTACCGCCTGCTTCGCAACTATGTCAATTTCAGTGAGTATTATTCCCGTGACGGAGAGCCTTCGGCCATCTTTGAGGTCGGCAAGCTCTATATCGACGAGCGCTGCTGCAACTTCTGCGTCAAGGTGGAGGATATGGGCAAACAGGGCGACATGGCCGGTTTGAGCAACATGTTCCTGATCTATTGCACCTGCACGCAGAAAGCGACGGGAAAGACCATGGACATCGTGGCGGCGATGACTGCCGGCGACACCGACGACCTGCGCCCCGGCAAGAACGCCCTCTTCTATGACCGCAGCGGACTTGACTGGGATGCCGTCGTGACCAAGGTCGTGGACAACCCGATCAGCATCAAGAAGGCTTTCTGGAGCCCCTACCGCAAGCTGGCGAAGTTCGTCTCTGACAAGATTGACAAGAATGCGGCTGACAAGGACACCGCCGCCGTCGCCAAGCTGCAGACCAATGCCGATGCCGGCGTACCGGCCGCTCCGGCCGCCGCCAAGCAGCCTTTCGACATTGCCAAGTTCGCCGGCATCTTCGCCGCCATCGGCATGGCCATCGGTGCCGTGGGCGTCGCTTTGGCTGCCCTCTTCCGCGGTCTCTTCGCCCTCAAGTGGTGGCAGCTGCTGCTGGTGATCGTCGCGATCATGCTGATCATCTCCGGCCCGGCCTGCTTCATCGCCTGGCGCAAGCTCCGCCGCCGCAACCTGGGTCCCGTGCTCAACGCCAACGGCTGGGCTGTCAACTCCAAGATCCTGATCAACATCCTCTTCGGCAAGACGCTCACGAGCGTGGCGAAGTATCCGGTCGTCAAGGGCAACGATCCGTATGTCAAGAAGATCCCCGTCTGGCGCAAGATCCTGCGCTGGCTGATCGCCTTGCTGATCGTCGCTTTCGGATGCCTGTATTTCACCGACAACCTCGGTTGCATCGGGCTGCCGCGCCACAAGGCACAGGCCGAAGAAGTCGTCGAGGCTCCGGAAACGGTCGTAGAGGAAGCGGCTCAGCCCGCTCCCGAAGCCGCGCCGGCTGAAACCCCGGCCGAGTAAAGCGAAACAGAACGTAACTAAAAACCAATACTTCACATTATGGCACAAGGTATTTATGATGCCCGTCAGTTAGGCGGCGGCAAAATGACGGTTCTCGGCCTCCAGCACATGTTCGCCATGTTCGGAGCGACGGTCCTCGTCCCTGCGATTACCGGTTTGTCCGTTTCGGCGACGCTCCTGTTCGCCGGCCTGGGAACCCTCTTGTTCCACTGGATCACGAAATTCAAGGTCCCGGCCTTCCTCGGTTCATCCTTTGCCTTCCTCGGCGGTTACGCCGCCGTGGTGGAAATGGGTGCCAAGTCGGGTCTCACGGCGGCTCAGGCCCTGCCTTACGCCTGTCTGGGCGTGTTCTGCGCGGGCCTGCTGTATTTCGTGCTGGCCGGCCTGATCAAAGCTTTCGGGATCAAGAAGGTGATGCGTTTCTTCCCGCCCGTGGTGACAGGTCCGATCATCATCGCCATCGGTCTGACCCTGTCCGGGAGCGCCATTTCCAATTGCAACGCCAACTGGTGGGTGGCCCTCGTCGCCATCGCGACCGTGATCATCTGCAACATCTGGGGCAAGGGCATGATCAAGATCGTCCCGATCCTGCTGGGTGTCGTGGTGTCTTATGTGTTCGCCGCCATCCTGGGCGACGTTGACTTCTCCGCCGTGCGTGACGCGGCTTGGATCGGCCTGCCCTTCAAGGGTGAAGATACGGTCCTGGCCGTATTCAAGGGCTCCAACTCCGCGCTGGTCTGGGGTTCTATCTTCACGATCATGCCGATCGCCCTGGCCACGATGGTCGAGCATATCGGTGATATCTGCGCCATCTCTTCCACGACGGGGATCAATTACCTGGAGAATCCGGGCCTGCACCGCACCCTGATGGGTGACGGCGCCGCCACGATGCTCGCTTCGCTCTTCGGCGCTCCGGCCAATACGACTTATGGCGAAAATACCGGCGTGCTGAACCTGACCAAGGTGTATGATCCCCGCGTGATCCGCATTGCGGCCGCTTTCGCGATCCTGTTCAGTTTCAGCCCGAAATTCGCGGCGATCGTGAGTTCGATGCCGGCCGCCACGATCGGCGGTATCTCCCTGATCCTCTATGGTATGATTTCCGCTGTCGGTGTGCGTAATGTCGTGGAGAACCGTGTGGACTTCACCAATTCGCGCAACGTGATCGTCGCCGCCCTGATCCTGGTGCTTGCCATCGGTATCAAGTACGGCGCCGGCGATGCGATTTCGATCGGTTTCACCAGCCTCAGCGGCCTGGCTGTCGCAGCGCTGGTCGGTATTATCCTCAATGCCATCCTGCCTGGCAAGGACTATGAGTTCGGCAAGATCCAGGAGGGCGACAAGGCCGTCAATTTCGGCGACCCTGACCACAAATAAAGAATGAAAAATATTACGTTGAAAGATCAATGCGCCCGCTACACCCTTGCGGATGAGGTGCGGGCGCAAGGGATCTACCCCTATTACCGTCCGATCTCTTCCGGACAAGACCCGGTCGTGAAGATGGCGGACGGGCGGGAGGTGCTGATGTTCGGGTCCAATTCCTATCTGGGCCTGTCGGACGATCCGCGCCTCAAGGAAGCTGCGATCAAAGCCATCGAAAAATACGGCACCAGCTGCTCGGGCAGCCGTTTCCTGAACGGCACCCTGGACCTTCACGAAGAATTGGAGGCCAAACTGGCCCGTTTCGTCGGAAAGGAGGAGGCGGTTACGTACAGCACCGGATTCCAGGTCAACCTGGGTGTGGTGAGTTGTCTGTCGCCCCGGGGAAGCTTTGTCTTCCTGGATGCCCTGGATCACGCCTGCATCATTGACGGCAGCCGCCTGGGATTCGGGGATGTCCGGAAATTCCCCCACAATGACATGACGGTGTTGGAGCGTCGTCTCCGGGCGACACCGCGCTCGGCGCAGAAGCTGATCGTCGTGGACGGCGTCTATTCGATGGAAGGCGATATCGCTCCGCTGCCGCAGATCGTGGAACTGTGTGAAAAGTACAATGCCTCGGTCATGGTGGATGATGCGCACGCGCTGGGTGTCATCGGCGTGAACGGATCGGGAACGGCCAGCTACTATGGCCTGACGGACAAGACCGACCTGATCATGGGCACTTTCTCCAAGAGTTTCGGCTCGCTGGGCGGCTTCATCGCCGGAGACCATACGGTGATCGATTTTATCAAGCACAACTCCCGTTCGCTGATTTTCAGCGCTTCGATGACGCCAGCCGCCGTCGCGGCGGCTTCCACGGCGCTGGACATCATGATCAACGAACCGGAGCGCCGCGAGCATCTGTGGATGGTCACGCGCCATGCGCAGGACGCTTTCCGCGCAGCCGGATTCGATATCGGGCATACCCAGTCGCCGATCATTCCGCTCTTCGTGCGGGATACGGTTAAGGCGATGACGGTGGTCCGGGAGGCCTACGAGCAGGGTGTTTTCATCACGCCCGTGATCGCGCCGGCCGTCCCGGAGTCGGATGTACTGATCCGCTTCGCCCTGATGGCAACCCACACGAAGGAACAGGTGGACCATGCTGTGGAGGTGCTGACGGGTATATTCAAGAATCTGGGTATTATCGCCTGACGCGTTATGGTTATCCTTATCACGGGCATCACGTCCGGTTTCGGGCGTGCGATGGCCGGACGGCTTGCCGCTGACGGGCACAAGGTCTATGGAACTTTCCGCCGGGAGTCGGAGCGGCTTCCGGGCGTGGAGTATCTGCGGGCGGACGTTTCCTTTCCGACAGACTGTGAGACGGTGGTCCGGAAGGTGGTTGAGGCGGAGGGGCGGCTGGACGTCTTTATCAATAACGCCGGCATGGGTATCGGCGGCCCGTTGGAATTCTCTTCCCTGGAAGATGCCCAGAAACAGATGGACATCAATTGGATGGGGATGGTGCGGATGCTGCACTACGTGCTCCCCGTGATGCGTCGGCAGGGAGGGGGAAAGATCCTGTGTTTCAGCTCGATCGGCGGCCTGATGGGACTGCCGTTCCAGGGTTTGTATTCTGCGTCGAAGTTTGCCATCGAAGGCTATTGCGAGGCGCTGCGGCTGGAGACGCGGGGCCTGGGCATCCAGGTCGTCGTGATCGAACCGGGCGATTTCGCCACGGCCTTTACGGCGAGTCGCAAAAGCGTGTCGGATCCCGAGGCGGATGCGGCTTATCCGGCCTGGGCACGGGCCCTGGCCTCCATCGAGAAGGACGAGACCGGCGGGCTCAAGCCCGAATATCTGGCGGGGAAGATCTCTAAGATCGTGATGAAGAAGCGCCCGCGCTACCACTACGTCATCTCGACGTTGGAGCAGCGCCTTTCCGTTACGCTGAAGAAGATCCTTCCTCCCTCCTGGTTCGCCCGGATCCTGGGGAGTTATTACAAACTGTAACTTTTGCGCGTTTTTGGGAGCAAAACGGCGCTTTTTCTCCCGAGAGGGGAGCGCCAGGTGCGAAACTGGGGTTTTTACACCCGGGAGCCCTGGATTCGGCGCCGTCAGGTGCAGAAGGGCGGTTTCTGCACCGCGGAGGGTCTGAAACGGTGGCTCCAGGTGCAGATAGGCCGTTTCTGCACCTCCGGTGGTTAGAAAAGAGGACGTCAGGTGCAGGAAGGCTGGTTTTGCACCGTAGGCGGCTGAAAAAGGGTCTGTCAGGTGCAGGATGGTCGGTTTTGCACCGCAGGCGGCTGCGGGTCCTGGAAGTGAGTGAAGGCAGCCGTTGCGTTACGCTGATTCCGCCGGCGCTATCGCAGTGATTTCATGATCCGTCCTGTGAAAGAGTGATTTTCAAGAATTATGAAGAAAGGAATCTATAGATGCTGGGCCACGGCACTTCTGTTGCTGGCCATCCTTCCGGGACAGGCGCAGGAGCGTCCCGGTCGCGGGCGGATGGAGTGGCGCTATGATATCGGTTTCCGGTATTATTTCGACAACCGGGAGTTTGATGCGTCGGAACCGTATCTGCTGAAATCGGGGACGACGCATGCGGCGGTGCTGACGCCGACGGTCAGTGCCTTGTGGCAGCCGTCGCGACGGGTGAAGCATACTTTGACGATGGGCGCTGATTTCCAGCATGATATGGGGGTTGCGACCTGGGACGGGACCTTCCGTGAGGGCATCCTTTATTACGACGGACAAGTCCGGACCCGGAAAGGGATGTTTGAAGGCGTGGCGGGTATCTATCCGCGTGCGCTGATGCGCGAATTCTATTCCGAAGCTTTCTTTTCCGATCTGAACCGTTTCCAGGACCGTTATTTCGAAGGCGTTCTCCTGAAGTGGGCGGGCCGGCGTTTCCACACGGAGATGGCCCTGGACTGGCTGGGAAAGAAAAGCTATGAAAGCAAGGAGCGTTTCCAGATTATCAGCGCCGGATCCTGGGCACCCGCAAACTGGCTGGCACTGGGCTGGGCGGCCGATTATTTCCATTATGCCGGTTCCTGGGAGGCGCCGGGCGTCGTGGATCACGGTCTGCTCCATCCCTGGCTCAAACTGGGCCTTGTCTCCCCGTCGTCGGATTTGTCCCTGAACCTTCGCCTCGGTGCGATCTTGTCCTACCAGTGGGACCGGCGACGCGCAGACAAGGCTTCCACGCCCGGGGGTGGGGAAGCGACGCTGACGCTTCGTTTCCGGAGCCTGTCGCTCGAGAACAACAGCTATTTCGGCGATGATTTGCTGCCGCTCTATGACGGCGTGGACACGGCCGGTCATCCGTATGCCGACAATCTGTATTTCGGCCATCGTTTCTATACGGGCTTCTACGACCGGATCGGCTTGTTCTGGGAGCCGCGGATCGGCAAACGGGTCCGGTTCCGCCTCGGCGCCCGCGCCCATTTCACTTCCACCGGTTACATGGGCTGGCAGCAGACAGCGAGTCTCCGCTTTGATTTCGGCGAGGCCAAAGGCGGGAAGCTGCGCTAATCATCTGCCTATTATTTATTTGGTCGATATTATTTTCCTTTTGGGAAATTATTAGGCTATTTCTTTCAAAAAGGTTATCTTCGCGAACTTTTTGTGCTTACCCGCATAATTTATTGACAGCTCTGATAACCTTATGATTTTCTGTAACAAGAAAATCCGTGCAGCTGGGATGGCTGCGCTGATTGTGCTCTTCTCTTGCACATGCAGCCCGCGCAATACGGGCACCGAAACTCCCTCAGAAGTAAGTAAATCGATTAACGTTACCGGCGTGCAAATCACCCGGGCCAGTCTGGAGTTGAACGTCGGGGACGGCTTCCATCTGGGCGCCCGCGTGCTCCCCAAAGACGCGACCAACCCGCGGGTCACGTGGAGCTCCGACAACGAGGCCGTCGCCACCGTCACCCAAGACGAAGGACAGGTCAAGGCCATCGCTGCCGGCTCGGCTGTCATCACCGTCACGACCGTGGACGGCGGCTTCACCGCGACCTGCCCGGTCAAGGTCAACGGCCAGGCCGAACCGGAACCTCCGACTCCGCCGACGCCCAGCGACCCCGGGGCTCCGAAGGCATACGGGGCTACGCCGACGGCCGGCCAGCTGGCCTGGCAGCGCCGTGAATTGCTGATGTTCTATCATTACGGGCAGGCGACGTTCTCCGGCTATGACGGCGAAAACGAAGCCTCCCGCATCGGCATCGGCCAGTGGACCGAGGACCTGTTGCTCAAGAATTATAAGCCCGGGACCATCAATACGGACCAGTGGGTCAAGGTCGCTGCCGACAACGGCTTCGGCGAGATCATCATCACGGCCAAGCACCATGACGGTTTCTGCCTCTGGGACAACCCCGAGAGCACGACGGACGTGGCGAATGCCGGCTGTTCCAACCACACGGACGTGCTGCAGGGCCTGCGCGACGCCTGCAACAAATACGGAGTCGCGATGGGCATCTACCTTTCCCCTTGGGACCGGATGATCGAGACGGCGGGACTGAGCCTGAGCGTCTATGAGACGAAATACAAGAACGCCTTGAAAGACCTGATGACCCGCTATGCGCCGGTGGTGGAAATGTGGTTCGACGGCAACCATGCCGGGGGCTTTAACTGGCCTTCCGTCAACAAGGTGGTCTTCGACGCCAATCCCGAGTGCGTGATCTTCTCCAACGGCGGTCCCGGCTGCCGCTGGGTGGGCAATGAGAACGGAGATGCGCGTGAGACCAACTGGGCTACGCTCGACATCGCGGGCCGCGGCCTGTCTCCGAGCAACCTGCCCGGCGATTACGGGACCTATCTGGGCTCCGGCGATGAAGGCGCCTCTTCCTGGTGCCCGGCTGAGTGCGATTTCTCGATCCAGGCGATCGGCGACCGCAACGGCTGGTTCTATGGCGCGTCCGACAGCCGCAAGAGCGCCCGGGACCTGATGGATCTCTACTACAAGAGCGTGGGCCGCAACGGCGTCTTCCTGATGAACGTCCCGCCTTCGGACAAGGGCGTCATCGATGACAAGGAAGTCAGGATCATCGAGGAATTCACCCGGATGCGCCAGAGCGTCTTCGGAAAGAACCTGGCCGACGGTGCCACGGCGACCGCTTCCTCGGTGCGCGGCAACAATCCCGACAAATATGGCCCCCAGCTGATGCTGGACGCCGATTATGACCATTATTTCTGTACTGACGACGATGTCAGGACGGTGGAGATCGAGCTTGCGCTCAAGGGTGAGCAGACCTTCAACCGCGTGATGCTGCAGGAGTATATTCCGCTGGGCCAGCGGGTGAAATCCTTCGAGGTCGAGGTGCGTTCCGGCGGCAGCTGGACTTCCTGGGGCCGCGGCACGACGATCGGCCACAAGCGCATCCTGACGGGTCGCAGCGTGAAAGCCGATGCCGTGCGTATCAAGATCACCGGTTCCCGGGCCTGTCCGGTCCTGAACGGCTTCGGCCTGTACAATGATACCGTCTCCGGACTATGAGAAAACTGGCGTTCATCCTGCTCTCCGCCGTCGCGCTGACGGTCGCCTGTGCCCCCAAGGACGGGATCCGTACGATCCGCACCGCCCCTGACAAGGAGGCGGACCTGGGTAAGATCAAGGAGATCGACGGTCCGGTCACAGTCCGGCTCGTGGTGCGCAACGAGTATGCCGACACCCTCTATCCCGCTTACATCCATACGCCCTGCGGCTGTACCGAAGGGCACTTCGATCCCCATCCGGTCGCCCCGGGCGAGGACGAGACCATCGAAGTGACCTACAATCCCGCCTACCGGCCCGGCCTGATGATGGAGCAGATCCAGGTTTACTACAAGGATTCCCCGGTCAAGATGCGCTCCTTCGTCATCAAGGGCGAGGTGATCGGCTACCTGCATCCCATCGAAGAGGACCGTCCCTATTACTATGGGGAAGGACTGTATATGAGCCACATGCTGCTGAGTTACGGCCTGCGCTCGCCGGGTGAGACGGCGGATTTCTTCTTCCGCTACGGAAACGGCAACAAGCACAAATCCACGCTGACTTTCGACGTCCCCGAGCAGTGGCAGCCCTATCTGGGGCTGCGCTCTCCCGGCCGGATGAAGGCAGACCAGCGCGACACGCTCCATGTGAGTTTCACGATGCCCGAAGGGGTGGATACGGTGGATTTCACCGTTCAGCCCCGGATGGACGGACGTCCTACGGAGCAGGTGCTGACCGTACATGCATTCCGCAAGTAACTTACTACAAATACATTATCAACCAACAACAAACTTTATGAATTTCCAACTCAAGAAACTCTTCACGACGGCCCTCGCGACCGTCGCGGGGATGTTCATCGCAGGCGGACTGGCGCTGGCCCAGAACCGGGTCATCACGGGTACTGTCACCGATGACTATGGCGAGCCGCTCATCGGAGCCGGCGTCGTCGTGGAAGGAAATGCGACGATCGGCGCCGTGACCGACCTGGACGGACATTATGAACTGTCCGTACCCGAGTCGGCCGTTGCCCTGCATTTTTCCTACATCGGTCAGAAGGATGAGATCGTCCCGATCAACGGCCGTTCGGTCATTGACGTGACCCTCAAGTCCGAGAACGAAGCCCTCACGGCGACGGTCGTCACGGCCATGGGCATCCGCAAGGAGGAAAAATCGCTGTCCTACAATGTCCAGCAGGCCAAGTTGGAGACGGTGAGCCCGGTGGGCTCCTTCGTCAACAGCCTGAACGGTAAGGTAGCCGGCGTATCGATCTCCCAATCTTCCACGGGTGTGGGCGGATCGTCGCGTATCGTGATGCGCGGCTCCAAGTCCATTTCCAACAACAACAATGCGCTCTACGTGATCGACGGTATCCCGATGCAGTCCCTGCGCGGCAGCCAGCCGGAAGGCAGCTATGCCGGCGCCGGCCAGACCGGTGACGTGCTCGGCTCCCTCAACCAGGATGACATTGAGTCCATCTCCGTCCTCTCCGGCCCTTCCGCGGCCGCCCTGTACGGTGCCAATGCGGCGAACGGTGTCATTATCATCACGACCAAGAAGGGCCAGAAGGACCGTTTGGACATCGACTATTCCAACACCACCTCCTTCTCTCGGGCTTATGTGATGCCCCAGTTCCAGAATACCTACGGCCCTTCGGCTCCCGGTTCCTATTACAGCTGGGGTGAGAAACTCGCCACGCCTTCGACCTACCACCCCCGGAACTTCTTCCAGACGGGTGTCAACGAGGTCAATTCCTTCAGCCTGTCCACGGGTACCGACCGCAGCCAGACCTACGTGTCCCTGGCCGCTGCCAATGCACGCGGCATCGTCCACAACAACAATGTCAACCGCTACAACCTCTCCTTCCGCAACACGACCGACCTGGTGAAAGATGTCCTCACGATGGATATCAACCTGACCTACGGCCGTGTCGGCGAGCAGAACATGACCGCCCAGGGCGAATACGGCAACCCCGTCGTTCCGGTCTATCTCTTCCCGGCGGGTGACGACTTCTCCAAGCTCCAGGTGTACGAGCGTTACGACGTGGGCCGGAGCCTGAAGACCCAGTTCTGGCCGTACGACTTCATCATGTCGATGCAGAATCCTTACTGGATCACGGAACACCAGAAATGGCAGAACCACAAGAACCGCATGATGGGATCCGCCCAGCTCTCCTACAAACCTTTCCAGTGGCTGACCCTGAGCACGCGCGGCAAGTATGACCGTACGGACGAGATCCAGGAGCAGAAATTCGACGCCGGCACCAACACCCTCTTCACCGAGGGCTCCAAGCACGGTTTCTACTCCCGCAACAACCAGTACACCGAGCAGATGTTCGGCGAGTTCCTGGCTACGTTCAACAAATATTTCGGAGACAACCTCTTCAGCCTTTCCGGCGTCGTGGGTGCCAATATCGAGCGGGTCACTTTCCGTTCCGACCTTGTCAGCGGTCCGCTGGCCTGGGTCAACAACAAGTTTGACTTCTCCAACCTGGATGTCTCCGGGAGCCACTACCGCCTGGCTTCCGACGGTCACCGTTACATCAACGAGTCCGTCTTTGCCAACGCCCAGCTGGGTTATCGCAGCAAGGTCTATCTCGACATGACCTACCGCGCAGACTGGAACTCTTCCCTTTGGACGGCCGGTGCCATCACGTATCCGACCATCGGTCTGTCCGGCATCCTGACGGAGATCATCCCCGGCCTCAAGAGCACCTTCCTCCCTTACTGGAAGGTCCGCGCCTCCTATTCCGAGGTGGGTAACTCCCCGGATCCGAGCCTCTACCTGCTGTATCCTTCGGGCAGCCAGAACAACGGCAGCGTGGTGCGTGACACCCGCCGCGAGAACACGCAGCTCCAGCCGGAGCGCACCAAGTCCTGGGAAGTCGGTACCAACATCCACTTCTTCGACTCCAAGCTCCAGATCGATGCTACCTACTATCAGTCCAGCACGTTCAACCAGTTCTACAACCCGCGCCTGAGCTCCACTTCCACCAACGCCAACATCTATCTGAACGGCGGTCAGGTGGACAACCGCGGCGTCGAGCTGTCCGTGCGCTTCGACGATACGATCGGCAAGTTCCGTTACGGCACCTTCGCCACCTGGACTTGGAACGACAACAAGATCGTCAGCCTGTCCTTCAAAGATCCTGAGACCGGCGAGGTGTATGGCCGTGACGGTATCTCGATGGGCGGTTTCGGCGGCCTGAACAACATCCTTTACGAAGGAGGCACGCTGGGCGACGTCTATGTGACGACCATCGCTACGGACGAGAACGGCTATTACAAGCAGAATGCCGACGGCATGATTATCGCCGACTATGATGAGAAGGACATGATCTTTGCCGGTACGACCGATGCCAAGCACCGTCTCAGCTGGGGCGGTCATCTGGGTTACGGCGGTCTGACGGCCAACTTCCTGTTTACGGCCCGTCTGGGCGGCATCGCCGTCTCCAAGACCCAGGCTGTCCTCGATTACTATGGAATCTCCCAGGATACTGCGGATGCCCGCGAAAAGGGCTATTTCGAGGTCAACGGGATGAAGAATTACGATATCCAGGGCTTCTATCAGACCATCGGCCGCGACCGGGGTGTGATGAGCCAGTATGTCTATGATGCGACCAATGTCCGTCTCGCCGAAGTCTCCCTGGGCTATGATTTCCCGGTGGACCGGTGGGGCAGCTGGATCAAGGGCCTGAATGTTTCCGTCGTCGGCAACAACCTGGCGATGCTCTATCTCAAGGCTCCGTTCGATCCTGAGATGACGTCCAATGTCGGCACTTACAACCAGGGCGTGGATTATTTCATGCAGCCTTCCACCCGCAGCCTCGGCTTCTCCGTCAAGGTGAAGTTCGGCGGAAGCACCGCTTCCCACGATGTGGCAGCTGCCGTCCGCGAGCCTCAGGTGGTCGAGAAGATCGTTGAGAAGATCGTCGAGAAACCGGTCGAGAAGATCGTTGAGAAGCGGGTCGAAGTACCTGTCTACAAGGCCGATGCGAACCTCTCCGATGATTTGTTCTTCGTTATCAACCAGGCCGAACTCCGTCCGGAGGAAGCCCTCAAGCTGGGCCGTCTTTGCCGTGTCCTCGAGGAGAATCCGGATGCAAAGATCACCGTCACCGGTTATGCTGACAGCGGTACCGGTACGAAGACCATCAACCAGGATCTCTCGGCGCGTCGCGCCCAGGTCGTGGTCGACCTGCTCAAGAAGGCCGGTATCGCCGCTTCCCGTATCGTTTCCGGAAACGTCGGCGGTGACCGTGACGCGAACAAGAGCCCTGAATCCAACCGAGTCGCTGTGTGTATCGTCAAATAAGTTGAGAGTATGAATACGAAGAATATATTGAAAGGCCTGTGTGCCTGCGTCCTCGGAACGATTCTGCTCGGCTCTTGCAGCATGAGCTACTTCGAGGAGTTCAACAAAGACGAATTCGGCGTCAGCAAGGAAGACATGGGTAAGGACGGTCTTGCGCTGGGCGGCATGCTGCAGCAGCTGGAGCGTTCCGTGATCATCTACCGCGACGGTACCTACCTGGATTCCGATTACCAGATCATGTACAACCTCTGCGCCGAGACTTGGTGCGGTTACATGGCTCCGACCCTCAGCGACGGCCACAACGCCGGCTGGGACGTCAATGACGGCTGGCACCGCCGTATGTTCACGGTCAAGTACGAATACGGCATGGGCGGCTACAAGGATTTTAAGGCCGCTGCCGAGGAATACGGGATGGAGAATGAACTGGCGCTGGCCAACATCCTGAAAGTGGCTACGATGCATCAGGTCGCCGATTATTACGGCCCGATCGCCTATTCCCAGTTCGGCTCCATCACCAACCTCTACGATCCGCTGGACCAGGTTTACGGCCAGTTCTTCGATGAGCTGGACGCTGCGATCGCGACCCTCGAGAAGCTGGCGGCGACCGGTTCCAAACTGCTGGAAGACTATGATCTGGTCTATGGCGGTGACGCGGCCCAGTGGGTCCGTTTCGCCAACTCCCTGCGTCTGCGTCTGGCGATGCGCGCCAGCTATGCCGATCCGACCAAGGCCCGCGAAGAGGCCGAGAAGTCGATCAGCAATCCGTTCGGCGTGATCACCACCAACGCGGACAATGCCGTGATCAGCGAGCCGGGTATCTATCATCCGATCCGCGAGATCAACGTGGCCTTCAACGATGCCGATACCCAGCTGGGTGCCTCCCTGGAGGTCTATCTCAACGGCTTCAACGATCCCCGTAAGTTCTTGTATGCCAAGCCGGCCGGCGACGGCAACCTCCATGGTGTCCGTCCGGGCATTTCGCCCAGCAGCTGGACCAACTACAAGAATACGGCGGCCAAGGTGTCCGCTCCCAATGCCGGGATCTACAAGATCACCTGGCTGAATGCCGCCGAGGTCGCGTTCCTGCGCGCCGAGGGTGCCCTGAAGGGCTGGAACATGGGCGGAGATGCCCAGGAGTTCTACGAGCAGGGTGTCCGCCTCTCCTTCGAGGAGTGGGGTGCCGAGGGCGTCGTCGCTTACCTGTCCAACACGACGGCCAAGCCCGCCGAATTCCGGGATGCCGTCCAGCGTGCCCACGCGCCGGCTCCTTCGACGGTGACCATCGCCTGGAACAACCGTGACACGGACGAGCAGAAGCTCGAGAAGATCGCGACCCAGAAATGGCTGGCCCTGTTCCCCAACAGCGCCGAGGCCTGGGCCGAATACCGTCGTCTCCACTATCCCGTGCTGATCACCCCGGCCAACAATTTCTCCAACGGAATTGTCAATACCAACCAGGGTATCCGCAGGGTTCCTTACCCCGTCTCCGAGCAGACCGACAACCCCGAGGGATATGCCTCCGGCGTGGCGGGCCTGGGCGGCCGGGACGATGCCGGCGTGCGTCTCTGGTGGGATGCCAAGCCGTTTAACAATTAAACCCGCAGATGGATATGAAAAAGATAATGATTCTGCTTTCTACGGTCCTTGCCGCGTTTGCTTTTTCTTCCTGCGACCTGAAGGTCGAGAAGATCGAGCTCCAGCACGACAAGACCCCCGACATGGAGGCCGACATGGCTGATCCCTACTACGAGAGCCTGCGCGAATGGAAAGAGACCCGTCATACGATCTCTTACGTCTATTTCGCGGCCTGGGCCCCGCCGGAGGGTGCGACCAGCCTCTTTATCGAATACAAGACGATGCGTCCGCGCCTGATGGCCCTGCCGGATTCGCTGGACATCGTCAACCTCTGGATGGGAACGCCCATGAAGGAGGAATACACGGACGCATGCTTCTACGGCAACGTCAAGAATCCCGAGACCGGTGAGATCGAGCACGCTCCCTTGCATGCTTATGACTATTCTCCCTATGCTTATGCCGATCTGGAGTATTGCCAGAAGGTCAAGGGTACGCGTTTCGTGATGCATGCGGACGCTTCCCACTATGGCCAGGAGTTCGATCTGCTGGATGAAGCGACGGGCGAGAAAAAGCATTGGGTCGTGGAGCGCGGCAACCGCGCCTCCATCGAGGCCTACGCCAAGCTTGTCGTGGATATCGTCAACACCCACGGCCTGGACGGCGTCGATTTCGACTATGAAGGCTGGGGTTCCCAGGACATGCTCTGGGCCATCCAGAAGGCGGGCGAATACTTCGGCCCCAAGGGCTCCGATCCTTCGAAGCTCCTGATCATCGACTATTTCGGCAGCTATCCTGGCGCTGAAGTTGAGCCCTACATCGACTATCTGGTCAAGCAGGCCTACTCCGCACAGGGATCTTCCGTCGGCGGCCCGGGCTGGTGCCCCGAGGAGAAGATGGTCTATTGCGAGCAGTACGAGCAGTCTTCCGGCGACGGTCCCAACTACCTCAACGGCGGTTACCCGACCGAGATGACGACCGAGGGCGGTGCCAAGATGTACACCCTCGAGCGCTATGCCCGTTATGCCAACGAAGCCGGTAACGGCGCCGGCGGTTTTGGTGCCTACTATATTGATAATGATTATGCCAACGGCGTGGATGCGCTTCGCGCCAAAGGCTATGCCGGCAATTATGGGACCTATGCGTTCCTGCGCCGCGCGATCCAGATTGTGAATCCTGCCGGTAAATGATGAAGAATATGAAAAAATATGTAATCCCCGCGCTTGCTGCGGCCGTTCTCTTCGGGCTGGCCGCTTGCAACGAGGCAGACAAATTCGACTACCATCAGGAGATCGCGCTCATCACGGGTACGGATGCTTCGCCTATCTCGAAGGACCAGATCCTGGCCGACGAGATTCCGATCACGTACAATTTCTCGATTTCCACCACGGGTGTCGTCAGTGAGGATGTCAATGTCCATATCAGCTACGACAGCCTGGCGGTGATCCGCTACAATGAGCGCTTCAAGACCAATTATTCCGCCGTCCCGCGCAACACCTTCGTCATCAACGACGAATATGTCGTGATCAAGGCCGGCGAGGCTGTCTCTCCGATCACTTCCGTCACCCTGCGTGACAACAAGTTCATCGAGGAAGGCGTCAACTATGTGATCCCGCTTGCCGTCGCTTATATGGAAGGCGGCAACGCCAAGGTTCTCGAGGCCTCCAAGAACCTGTTCATCAAGATTGGCAAGACGATGGAGACCTTCTCCCTCGACATCCCGGGGACGGGTATCTACAGTACCTACAGCCTGGGTGCCGGCTATGACCTGAGCGGAAGCTGGACCCTGGAGATCAAGGCCCATCCCTACAACATGAAGTCCCGCGGCGCCGACCAGCTCTGCCGGCTCTGTTGCTGGAACGAAGACGGCGGCGGCCAGGTGCTGCTCCGCTTCAACGAGAACGGAAAGCCTTGGAAGACCCTTGATATCGTGGCCCCCAACGGCCGTTATGTCACGGGTGCCACGACCGAGGATGCGAGCGGCGAAGGTGTCTTCAACGCGAACCAGTGGTATATGATTTCCATCGTGTGGGACGGCTCCAACATGTCCGTCTACGTCAACGGTGAGAAAGACACCCCTTGGCAGAATACCATCTCCGGCAGCCAGGGCTTCCACCTCAACCGTTTTGAGATCGGCATGTCCTGGGGCGGCTACGGCGGTCCCCAGAGCTATACCGGCCGCATGGCTGAGATGCGCATCTGGAACATCGCCCGCAGCCAGAGCGACATCGCCTCGACCCAGTGTTCCGTCGATCCCAAGTCTGAGGGCCTGGTCGGCTACTGGAAGATGAATGAAGGCGAAGGCCATATCTTCCATGACTCCGTCGCCGGCAACGACATGGATTGGGACAAGTCCGAGCGTCAGAAGGATGAGACCAATTATGTCACGACTCCTGAGGCCGGCGCCGCTATCCAGTGGGTCAAAGACGACAGGAACAAATGTTCCCAATAATACCGCATAATCAATAACAATAAATACCATCAAACAAATGAAAAAATTCTTTACAGTTTTCGCGGCGGCTGCGCTCATCCTCGCCGGATGCGCCAAGCAGTACGATGACTCCGAGCTTCGCAACCGGGTCACCACGCTCGAAACCAAGGTGGGTAACCTTGAAGCGAACATGAAGGCCATCCAGGATGCTACGGCGGACGGGATGTTCGTCCAGAAAGTGGAAGAACTCGTCGAGGATGGCAAGGTGGTCGGCGTGACCGTCACCTACACGACCGGCAAGGTCGTCACTTTCCAGATCTCCGGCGCTGGTGCCGAGACCAATCTTTCCGTGATCAAGAACGCCGCCGGCGAGCTCTGCTGGGCGCTCAACGGTGAGATTCTGAAGGATCCGGACGGCAAGGACCTCACGGTTGGCCAGACCCCTTCCTTCTCCATCGAGAACGGTGTCCTTTACGTGACTGTCAACGGCAAGAAGACCGAGATCGGCCCGATGGGCGGTGGCCTGGGCGACGCGATCTTCAAGGATATCGCCGTTACGGACAAGGCGGTCGTCCTGACCCTGGACGACGGCAGCAAGATCGAGATCCCCTTCGCCAAGGCTTTCAAGCTGGTCATTGCGAAGACCCAGTATGCGGTCACTTCGACCGATCCGATCGAGATCCCTTACACTGTCGAGAATAAGACGGCCAATACGGTCGTTGATGTCTTCACCGATGCCAACTTCTCCGCTGCGGTAGATGAGGCCAAGATCGTCATCACGCCCAAGGCGGTTGCCGAGGGTATGGCCCTGGCCTATGCCGACTCCCAGGTGGGCCTGACTTCCATCGTGAAGCTGACCTTCGGTGCCGAGGCTGAGCCCGACACCTTCGAGATCACCGACGAGTCTCTCGACTATATCGCCGAGGCGAAGGATGCTTCCGTCGAGGTGCATGCCGTTTCCAACCTGCCCTTCGAGGTGAAGCCTCAGGTGGACTGGATCCACTATGTGGAGACCCGCGCCACCAACTACACCATCATCCTCTCCGTGGATGACAACCCTGCCAACGAGATCCGTACCGGCAGCGTCCAGATCGTCCGTGCCGGGACCGAGCAGGTCCTTCAGACCATCAACATCGCCCAGAAGGCTGCCGAGAAGGAAGTCGAGCCTTACAACCCGGCCGGTTGGGACAAGGTGTTCAACATGTCTGACTATAAGATCAACTCTACGTTCATGCTGGGCGGCGCCATTGCGCTGAATCCGGCTTCCGTTACCCTCCAGTGGAAGTTCTACTCCAACAAGTGGAATGATCACAAGTTCAATGACAAGGATGCAGCCGGCAACCAGCTCTTCTGCAACCGTCTCGGCGAGTTTGCCAACTCTGACGAGTCCCAGTCTGTCCTCTTCCGCTTCTCCAATGATGGTGATGCTGACGGTCAGCTTTGCCTCAATGCCGGCATCTTCGGTGTCAACCAGGTGCAGGTGAGCAAGGATAACAAGCCTTATGCCTGGCCTACCGGCGAATGGGTGGTCCTTACCGTCGTCTGCGACGGTACGAATGTCCTGATCTATCACGATGACGTCCTCGTCCAGACTGTCGCGGCTCGTCCCGGCGCTTCCTGGAGCCTGTCCCGCTTCGATCTCTCCATGACTTGAGATGACGGCAGCCGCTGGCC
>CAMOTB010000010.1 GCA_946625485.1 uncultured Bacteroidales bacterium
TGGCGGCATTCCGGAAAAATATGCCCGGGAACTGGTTGAGGTCGTCCATCGGAACCAGCCGAAAGCCCTTGTCTCCAGCCGTGTCGGATATGACCTCGGCGATTATGAAACGCACGGGGATTTCGAGATTCCGCTCCGGAACATCGACGGCGTGTGGGAGTGCATCGACGTGACCAACCACTCCTGGGGCTATTCCTGGTATGACACCGTCTGGAAGACGCCCAAGGAAATCCTTACCTCCCTGCTGTCGGTGATCGCCCGGGGCGGATCCTATATGCTGAACGTCGGTCCGGACGGACAAGGCCGGGTCCCGGATGCCGCCCAGCGTTCGTTGCGCGCGGCGGGAAAGTGGATTGCCCGTTACCCGCAGATCGTGTATGGTACGGACCCTTCACCCTGGCAGCATGCCTTGCCTTGGGGCGATGTGATCACCCGGGACAATCATTTGTATCTGCTGGTCTATGACTGGCCCCGTGACGGGAAATTATGGCTCTACGGACTGGAAAGCGGGATCCGGGACAGCCGCCTGCTGGAAGGCTCCCGGAAGAAAAAGGTAAAATGGACAAAGGAAGGAGACTGGACCTGCCTGAAAGTCCCCTTCCAGGCTCCGGACGATCCGGTGTCCGTCATCGACCTGACCGTCGCCGGGACTCCGGAGGCGGACACGTCCTTTTTCGTGGATCCGGGCATCGGCATCCGTCTGTCGGCCTTGATGGCGGAGCCCGAGCATTGCGAGGTCAAGAAGATGGCGTGGATGGATTCGAAGTTCGGCGACTGGAAGTATGCCTATGGCGTGAACAAGTGGAGCCCGGAAAGCCGGCTCAAGTGGGAGTTCGTCATCAAGGATCCCGGCTATTATCAGGTCGTCCTGAAATACACCGGCAAAGACCGGAAAGTGTGGAAGGTCAGTTCGGACGAAGGACATTTCGTCCAGAACCAGCAGGATGCATCCAATGTCTATACCAGCTATCCGATCGGCTGGCTGAAGTTCGACCGCCCGGGCCGGCACAGCCTGCAGGTCGAGATGCTGGATGGCCTCAAGGAGACCAGCCTGATCGAGATGTCCCTCATCCCCGTCCGCCTGTAAGCGAATTCATATATTTCAACATCTCCTACCCATGAAAAAACTGATCATTTCCATCGGAGCAATTCTTTTCGCCGTTGTGGCGATGGCGAAGGACGCCAGCGACTTGAAATCAGCGTATTCACTTTCGTTCACGTACGACGGAGAGCCTTTTTCGGCCCAGGCCTGGTCTTCTTCGGAGAAGACGACCGGTCCCGGCGAAACCGAGACCACCTATCTCTCTCCCGACGGGAAACTATCTCTGATAGTGTGCTGCAAGACTTATCCGGACTATCCGGTCATCGAGCTGAGACCGACCCTGAAATGCATTTCGGATGACCCGACCGGGATCATTGCGGATTTCCGCTCATTGGTTTTCTCACGGGAGTATCCTTCCCGCAGCATCAGGGTCCGGAGGATCACGGGGTCGGAAAGCATGTACACGGACTTTTGCCGCCACGACGTACTGCTGCAGGCGCGGGCCGAATGTGATACGCTCAGCCTCTCGTCCGGAATGGGCCGCTCCACGTATTGGCTCCCTTATCTCGGGATCGACTTCGACCCGACGCATGGGATGGAGATTGCAATCGCGTGGACCGGGACCTGGCGGGCGGAGATGCGGATGGATGAGGCCTTCGGTTTTTCTGCCGGCATAGGGGAGAAAACGCATTTCAAGATGCTTCCCGGGGAGAGTTTCCGCATGCCTTACGTCGTCATCTATGAGCGCGAAGGCAAGACGGCCGAAGAGGGATTGGTCGAGTTCCACCGCTTCGTCATCCGGCACAAGGCTCCGCGCGATTCCAAGGGGGAATTGTTCCGTCCCATCCTTCCCTATGGCGCCAGCGGCGGCAACAAGACGGACGAGAACATGCTCAAGATCATCGACAAGGTGTCGGCAGCCTTCCCGGACATTCCTTTCGATACGTACTGGGTCGATGCCGGCTGGTATGGCAATGAGAAGGATGTGCCGCAGGAGCCCAACTGCGGGCCTTTCTGGTGGAAAAACGCGGGCAGCTGGCGTCCGAACCTGAACCTCCATCCCGACGGGAATCTCAGGAAGGTATCGGAAGCGGCGAACCGGAAGGGGATGAAATTCCTCCTCTGGTTCGAGCCGGAGCGTGCGACGGTCCATGCCCCCATTCTCCGCGAGCATCCCGAGTATTTCATCCACTGCAAGTCCAAGCCGGACGAGTGTATCAACATCATCAATTTCGCGAATCCGGATGCCGTGGCCTGGATGAAAGGAGAAGTATTCCGCAACATCGATGAGAGCGGCGTCCAGATCTACCGCCAGGACTTCAACGTCAACCCGCTCCCCATCTGGATGGAGAATGATACGCCGGACCGGATGGGCGTCACGGAAATCTATCATGTCAACGGCCTCTGGGACTACTGGGAGGCGCTTCACCGGCGCTATCCCGACATGCTGCTGGAGAATTGCGCCGGCGGCGGCACGCGAATGGATATCCATATGATGCAATATGCGCACAGCTACTGCCGGGATGACGCACACATGTTCGACCATCCCGAGGAACTGACGCAGAACATTACCCTCAACTCGACCCCTTACATTCCCTTTACCGGCGGCGAGACCTTCAAGGTCCCGGTCTTTGACAGCTATTGCTTCCTGAGCTGCCTGGGTTCATCCGCCGTATTTTCCCCGACCGACTTCGATGGCATGTTCCTCAACCGGGAGCCTTCCTCCGAGGAGATCGCCTGGTTCGACCGGATGCTGAAAGTGGTGGACCGGGTGCGCGATTATTATTTCGGAGATTTCTATGCGCTTACGCAGGGCGCCCTCGACGGCTCTGACATCTATGCCGGTTACCAGCTGAACCTTCCGGAGAAAGGGAAAGGGTTCTTTATCCTGTTCCGGCGGGAGCAGTGTCCGGAAGACCAGTTTTACCTCCGGCTGCGGGACATTGATCCGGAGGCCTCCTATTCTGTCGAGGATTTTGACGGCGGAGTCTGCCTGATGAAGGGTTCGCAGCTGGCCGGTCAGTTGCTCCATTTTGCCGAACCGAGAAGCTACAAGCTCGTTTTCTACCAAAAGATCTAAAGCCTCATGAAAACCTTACCATCCTTAACCCGGACGCTGGCCGGCATCGTCGCCCTGGCCCTCGCCGTTTCCTGCTCGCAAGCGGCCAAGGAAGGGGAAACAAGCGGCCGTACGGTGCTCTATAACGGGATTGAACTTCCGGAAACCTGGCCTCCCCGCTATCCTGTCCCTGTCGAGCGGAAGGCCATGCCGCTGCCCTATATCGACCAGAAACCGGATCCCATTATCATCAATGTCGGGCGTCAGCTTTTCGTCGACGATTTCCTGATCGAGGAAACGGATCTGGAGCGGGTGTGCCACCACGCCAAGCTGTATGCCGGCAACCCGGTCATCAACGGTTTGACCTACAGCGACGGGGTATGGTATGATGAATTGGCAGGGAAATTCAAGATGTGGTACAATGGTCCCCGTCTCCCGAACCGCAAGAAGGGGGATGAGTCCTGGAATTCCTATGCCGAGTCGGATGACGGATATCACTGGTATAAACCCGAGCTGGAGTTCTTCCCGGGGACGAATGTGACGAACAATCTGTCCGGCGAGCAGGTCGTCTGGCTGGACAAGCAGGAGACGGATCCGGCCAAACGCTACAAGTCCGTTGCCGGATACACCGTCGGTTACGGCGGGTCGTTCATTTTGCAGTATTCGGCCGACGGCATCCATTGGGGTCCGGTTGAGGCCGCTTCGGGCGTGATCCAGGATCGCAGCACGATGTTTTACAACCCGTTCACCAAGAAGTGGGTGATGAGCATCCGCGTCTGTGCCTTGACTCCCCCGACCCGGGCCCGGGCTTATGTGGAGGATCCGGACATTGAACACCTCCTTACCCGGGTCCATTCGATCCAGAATGAATTGGACCGGGTCATCCGCGACAGCCTGGAAAACTATTTCATCAAAGACAAGGAGGTCGCCTTCTGGTTTACGGCCGACGACCAGGACACCCGTCATGTCAATCCGGTCGTGGCCGATCTCAGCCCCTTCGCGCCGGCCATTTACAATTTTGATGCGATTGCGTATGAGAGTATCATGCTTGGCGAATATGCCATGTATCGCGGACCGGAGTCGGATGTGATGAAGAAGCTCAAGGAGTGGAAACTCAATGAGGTGGGTCTGGGCTACAGCCGTGACGGATTCCATTTCTACCGCCCCGACCATACGCCGTTCATGGACAGTGCCTACGGGGATACGACGGCTTGGAATGCGGCCAACATGCAGGTGGCGGCCGGCAATGCGCTGATCGTGGGTGATTCGCTTTTCTTCTATGTCGGCGCCCATAAGATGAAACTCGGTGTGGGAGAGGGCATCGAATCGACGGGGCTGGGTACGCTCCGGCGTGATGGTTTCGTGTCGATGGACGGGAGCGGCACCCTGCTGACTTCTCCCGTGTCGTTTGACGGCAAGTACTTCTTCGTCAATGCCGAGGCCAAGGAACTGGCCGTAGAGCTGATCGGCCCTGACGGCCAGCCGGTGAAAGGGTTCACGAAAGAAGACTGTACCGCGTTGAAAGACGGGGACAGCACGAAATTCCGGATCACCTGGGGCAAGAACACTTCCCTGTCCCGCTTCCGGAACCAGCCTGTCCGCTTCAAGTTCTACCTGACGGAAGGTTCGCTGTACGCCTTCTGGGTTTCTCCTTGGGAGACGGGTGAGAGTCGCGGCTATACGGGCGGCGGTGGTCCCGGCCTCCATCCCAGCGGCATCGACCTCCCTGTCCGCCAGTAGCCAGGCGGCGGCCAAAAAGGCGGGCGCCTGGATTCGGACCGCATTCCCCGGAAGGGGCGGAAGCGGTTCAAATCCAGGCGCCTGTCGTTATCATGCAGGACCTAGTCCTCAGGCATCGGAGGGAGGGCCCAGCCTTCGCGGTAGGTGTGCTTGATCAACTCCGCGGCATAGGCGTTGGCGTCCACCGGATCGGTGTAGGTCTTGTTGAAGGTCGGATGGCCGTCCTTGACGGAGAAGCCGTCCTCGATCATGGTCTTGATCGTAGCGCCTTCCGGGATGTTGGTGAAGCGCATGTTCGGGCCGTCCCACTCGAGTTCGCGGTTGAGCCCCTGCAGGCGTACGGCCAGCACGCCCATCACGACCATCTCGTTGAACGGACCGGCTTCGCTGAAGTCGGAGGCGCTCAGCACGCGGCTCTCCGGAGCCTCCTTGCAGGCGCGCACCCAGTCCATCTGATGGCTCTCGGTGATCACGCGGCACATCTCCGGGACCTCGGGCTCACGGCCGGACAGCAGGTACGGATCGCGGCCGTAGCAACCGCAGATGAGCGTATCCTTGGTGCCGTGGAAGATGACGGTACCGCTGGTGTCGAAGGCCTTGCCGGCGGGCATTCCGTCCGGACGGGGCGGCATCAGGCCACCATCGTACCACCAGACCTCGACCTCCGGCATGGCCACCTTCGGCATGTTGTCGCGGGCCGGGAAGACCAGCTTGACGACCTGGGCGCTCGGGCAGGACTCGGTCAGCAGGGCGGTGGAGCTGCCCTGGACGCGGGTCGGGTAACCGAGCTTGAGGGCCTTGAAGACCGGATGCAGGACGTGGCAGGCCATGTCGCCGAGGGCGCCGGTACCGAAGTCCCACCAGCCGCGGAAGTTCCACGGGTGATAGATGCTGTTGTACGGGCGGTAGGGCGCAGGGCCGATGAAGCCGTCCCAATCGAGGGTGTCGGGGATTTCATGCACTTGCTTCGGACGCATCAGGCCCTGGGGCCAGATCGGACGGTTGGTGCAGGCTTCGACCTTGGTGATCTCACCGATCTCACCGTTCCAGATCCAGGAACAGGTCTTGCGCACGCCTTCGCCGGAAGCGCCCTGGTTACCCATCTGGGTCGCCACCTTGTACTTGGCGGCCAGCTTGGTCAGCAGGCGGGACTCGTACACGGTGTGCGTGAGCGGCTTCTCGCAGTAAACGTGCTTGCCTTCGACGATCGCGTCGGCCGCGATGATCGCATGCGTATGGTCCGCAGTGGCGACCATGACGGCATCCGCATCCTTCAGCATCTCCTTGTAGCAGATACGCCAGTCTTTGTAGCGTTTTGCGTCAGGATAGCGTTCGAAGGTATTTTTGGCGTATTTCCAGTCCACATCGCAGAGAGCGATGATGTTCTGGGTCTCCATGTTGCGGAGGTCGGATGCACCGCGTCCGCCGACACCGACACCGATGATATTCAGTTTATCGCTGGGAGCGACGGTTTTCTTTTTCGCTTTAGCCATTGTCAATTCTGTGGTAAAAAAAGGTTATTCTGCGTAGCTGGGTTTGACGAAGTCAGCTTCCTTGAGATAGTCGGCACTGATGCGGCAAGTCTCCAGGATATCACCCACGCCGCTAGCCTCCATCTCAACGATGTAGTGCTTCAGTCCGGCGACGTCCGCATTCTTGAAGATCGCGTCGAAACCGACGAAACCGCTCTGTCCGACCTCCGTGACGTCCTTGATGTGGAGCATTTCGAAGCGGCCCGGATACTTACGGAAGTAGTTGCAGGGCGCAGCCTTGCCCATGATGGCCCAATAGACGTCCATTTCAAAGAAGACATACTGGGGATCGGTGTTCTGGATCATGAAGTCATAGATGACCTGGTCCTCGATCTTCTTGAATTCGTGGGAATGGTTGTGGTAGCCGAACTTCATGCCCTGCTCGGCGCAGAGCTTGCCGATGGCGTTGAAGTAGTCGCAGTAGGTCTTCAGCCCTTCGAGCGTCTCCGGGATGCGGAAACTCGGCGCGACGATGTACTGGCAGCCGAGCGCCTTGTGGTCGGCGATGCATTTCTTCCACCATTCCAGTGCGGCGGTGAAATCCTTGTTTGCCAGTTCCTCGTCGGTGAGGTTGTGCATCGTATGCGTGGAGATTGCCTTGAGGCCGGCGGCTTCGAGATCAGCCTTGAACTCCTCGACGGGATGGTTGAAGAACTTTCCGTTATTGTACCAGCAGACTTCGACTTCGGTATAGCCCATGTCGGCGAGTTTATTGAAAACCTCGACGTGGTTGGCGTCATATTTCTCGTTATTGCCGATCAGTTCGCGGACCGAATAGAGCTGCAGTCCGATTTCCTTGGCCACCGGCTTGGCGGTGGAACAAGAAGCCAGCGCGACAAGCGCGCTGGCAATCCAAAGCATCTTTTTCATTAGTCGAGGACCTTGAGTCGGATGTTACGATAGTACACCACGTCGCCGTGATCCTGGAAGCCGATGTAACCGGCATGCTCGTCGCCACCGACATTGTTCAGCAGCTCGAAAGCAAGCGGGTTCTTGTCCTGGGCAAACTTGGAAGTGTTGAGCAGGTCGGTCCAATCCTGGGTCCACAGATGGTATTCGCAGGTGTTGGCGCCATTCTGGCCGTGCACGACCGTGCCTTCGTACACCATGATCTTACCGGTGTTCCACTCGTCGAACGGGTTGGCGTTCTGGGGCTCGGCGACGATCATGTCATAGAGGGAAGAAGACTGGCGGATGCCGATCACCTTGCCCAGCTGGCCGTCAGGATGGTTCGCGTTGTCGAGGATCTGGTACTCCGGAGCGGAGATGTAGATCGGGGCATATTTCCAGGTGCTGTCCTTCTCGTTGTACCGCTTGATCTCACGGCCCAGGAGGAACACGCCGGAGTTGGCACGACGGGTGACCTTCCAGTCGAAGAGGAGCTCGAAGTTCTTGAACCTCTTCTCGAAGATGAGGTCGCCACCGTCTCCGCCCTGCTGCTCGCCGCCGCCTTTGCCGTTGAATTTCAGGCAGCCGTCTTCGATGGTCCAGCGGGTCGGGACATGGTCTTTGCCGTAACCTCTCCAGCCTTTGAAGGAAGTGCCGTCAAAGAGGACATAATAGCCGTCGGCATCTACCTTGAAGTCTGCGAGATCCACCTCGGGGGCATTCACGATGATATATTCGGGAACATTGTCGTGGGCGGGGACCACGATTTCTTCGGCCGCGGGGGCCGCCGCTTTCTTCGGGCCGCAGGAGGCCACCAGGAAGAGGGCCGCCACGGCTGCAACGCTAGTAAGAATCTTTTTCATATGGTTTTGTGTTTTAGTTGAATACTATTCGGGCATGTCGGGCAGCGTCCATCCGTCGCGGTAGGTATGCTTGATCAGCTCCGCGGCATAGGCGTTGGCGTCCACGGGATCCGTGTAGGTTTTCTTGAAGGTCGGGTGACCGTCGGTGACCGAGAATCCGTCGTGGATCATGGTCTTGATCGTGGCACCTTCGGGGATGTTGGTGAAGCGCATGTTCGGGCCATCCCACTCAAGCTCACGGTTGAGGCTCTGGAGACGTACGGCGAGCACACCCATCACGACCATCTCGTTGAACGGACCGGCTTCGCTGAAGTCGGAGGCGGTGAGGACGCGGTTGGCAGCATCTTCCTTGCAGGCGCGGACCCAGTCCATCTGGTGGCCTTCGGTGATGACGCGCAGGACCTCCGGGGTCTCGGGATTGCGACCGGAGAGGAGGTAAGGCTTGGCGCCGTAGCAGCCGCAGATCAGGGTGTCCTTAGTGCCGTGGAAGATCACGCCGCCACCCTGGACGTTGAGGTTCTTGCCGGCAGGCAGTCCGGCCGGACGGGGAGGCTTCAGGCCGCCGTCATACCACCAGACCTCGACTTCGGGCATGGCCACCTTAGGCAGGTTCTCACGCGCGGGGAAGACGAGCTTGACGATCTGGGCATTCGGGCAGGACTCGGTCAGCAGAGCGGTGGAGCTGCCCTGGACGCGGGTCGGATAGCCAAGTTTGAGGGCCTTGAAGACCGGGTGCAGGATATGGCAGGCCATGTCGCCGAGGGCGCCGGTGCCGAAATCCCACCAGCCACGGAAGTTCCAAGGGGTGTAGATGCTGTTGTACGGACGGTACTGGGCGGGGCCGATGAAGCCGTCCCAGTTGAGGGTCTCGGGGATCGGATCTTCCTTCTCGGGACGGTCGAGGCCCTGGGGCCAGATCGGACGGTCCGTGAAGGCTTCGACCTTGGTCACCTCGCCGATGACGCCGTTCCAGATCCAGGAGCAGGTCTTGCGGACGCCTTCGTTGGAAGCGCCCTGGTTGCCCATCTGGGTCGCCACTTTGTACTTGGCGGCGAGCTTGGTCAGCAGGCGGGACTCATACACCGTGTGGGTGAGGGGTTTTTCGACATAGACATGCTTGCCTTCGGTGATCGCGTTGGCGGCGATGATCGCGTGCGTGTGGTCTGCGGTAGCGACCATGACGGCATCCGCATCCTTCAGCATCTCGTCGTAGCAGACACGCCAGTCATTGTAGCGCTTGGCTTCGGGATAACGCTCGAAGACATGCTTCGCATAAGCCCAGTCCGTGTCGCAGAGGGCGATGATGTTCTGGCTCTCCATGCCGCGGAGGTCGGAAGCGCCGCGTCCGCCGATACCGACGCCGATGATGTTAAGCTTGTCGCTGGGAGCAACCGTCTTTTTCTTAGCCTTGGCGAACATGTTGTCCGTGGCCATGGTCAGACCGATCGCAGCAGCCGTTCCAGCCTTCAGGAACGATCTTCTTGACATTTCGTTTGACATATCCGTAAAAAAATTAAAGATTAGTGATTCTTTCTACTATCCTACGAATATAGCAAATCGGCAAGAAAAATCATAAGGATTGGCGAAAAAAAATCCATTTTTGTTCAAACATAGGAAAAGAGAGCGCTCTTCGGCCTTTTTTTGTATCTTTGTTATTCGGATTAATTAAAATAATTGCAGATGTTTGATAAGGAAGTCTATATCGCCCGGCGGCAGACCCTGGTCAGCCTGATGGCTGCCACGGCGCCGGAAGGGAAACGGGGCATCGCTGCCTTCCTCGGCAACGTGGATGCTCCCGCCCAATACAAGGCCAACGGCTACAAATTCCGTCAGGACAGCACCTGGCTCTATTATTTCGGCATTGCGGAGCCGCGTTTCGCCGCGATTCTGGACCTGGATGCCGGGACGGCGACGCTGTATTCGGACGACTATGAGATCGATGATATCATCTGGACCGGTCCGATGCCTTCCGTGGCGAGCCTGGCCGAACGGGTCGGGATCGCGGCAAGTGCGCCGTATGCGGCTTTCGACGAAGCGGTCATGGCTGCGCAGGTACAGGAACGTCCGGTCCACATCATCCCCCCTTCGCGTTATTACAATACGCTCAAGATGAAGACACTGGGCTTGACGGAACCCTCTGTCGCCCTGATCCGCGCCATCGTTTCCATGCGCCTGGTCAAGGAGGACCGGGAGATCGCCCTCCTGGATGCGGCCTGCGACCTGGGCCAGCAGATGCACGCGATCGGCCGGGATGCCATCCGGGTCGGCGTCGTGGAGCAGGACATCGTCGGCCGGATGGAGGGGTTTGCACTGGCGAAGGGCTGGGGTGTCTCTTTTCCGACCATCCTGACGCAGCATGGCGAGATCTTCCATAACCACAGCCACGACTGCATCATCGAGCCGGGCCGTCTGATGGTGATCGATGCCGGCGTGGAGAGCAACGAAGGCTATGCTTCCGACTTCACGCGCAGCTATCCGACGAGCGGACGTTTCACCCCGAAGCAGCGGGATATCTATACGCTGGTCTACGAGTGCAACGAGGCTGCATTCGCGATGATCCGTCCGGGCGTCGCCTACCGCGACGTGCACCTTTCGGTCGCGCGCCGGATGCTCGAGGGCCTGAAGGCCATCGGCTTGGTGGAAGGCGATGTGGATGAGATGGTTGCGGCCGGTGTCGCCGGTCTTTTCATGCCCCACGGCCTGGGCCACAACATGGGCCTGGACGTGCACGACATGGAGGATCTCGGCGAGGATCTGGTCGGCTATGGCGACGACCAGAAACGCTCTTCGCAGCTCGGTCTCGGCAGCTTGCGGATGGCACGCCGGCTGGTCCCGGGCAACGTGATCACCGACGAGCCGGGCATCTATTTCATCCCGGCGCTGATCGAGAAATGGAAGGCGGACGGGACCAACGCTGCATTCGTCCGTTTCGACCGGCTGAAGGATTATTATGACTTCGGCGGCATCCGTCTGGAGGACGATGTCCTTGTGACGGCGGACGGCGCGCGGAGGCTCGGACCGAACCGGCTCCCGATTGCGCCGGACGATGTTGAAGCAGCCATGAAACATTGATAATATGGGACTTCTGGACAATCAAGTGGCGCTGATCACCGGCGCCGCGCGGGGGATCGGCAAGGCGATCGCCCTGCGATTTGCAGCCGAGGGCGCAGACGTCGCCTTCACGGACCTGGTCATCGACGAGGTGGCGCAGCAGACCGTGAGCGAGTTGGAAGCGTTCGGCCACAAAGTCAAGGCTTATGCCTCCAACGCGGCCGATTTCGAACAGGCGCATGCCGTGGTGGAAGAGATCAAGGCCGAGTTCGGGCACATCGATATCCTGGTCAACAACGCCGGGATCACGCGCGACGGCCTGATGCTGCGGATGAGCGAGCAGCAATGGGATTCCGTCATCGGCGTCAACCTCAAGTCGGCCTTCAATTTCATCCATGCCCTGACGCCCATCATGGCGCGGCAGCGCAAGGGAAGCATCATCAGCCTCTCTTCCGTTGTCGGAGTCAACGGCAATGCCGGCCAATGCAACTATTCCGCTTCGAAGGCGGGCATCATCGGCCTGACGAAATCGATCGCCAAGGAAATGGGGCCCCGGGGCATCCGGGCCAATGCCATCGCCCCCGGCTTCATCCTTTCCGACATGACCAAGGCGCTGCCGGACGAGGTGCGGGAGGCTTGGATCAAGACCATTCCGCTGCGGCGCGGCGGCACGCCTGAGGACGTGGCGTCGGTGGCGCTCTTCCTCGCAAGCGACCTGTCGTCCTATGTCAGCGGGCAGGTCATCCACTGCTGCGGGGCGATGAGCTGCTGATTTTTCGGCAACGGCCGCCGGGGGTAGAGCTTGCTGGAGGGGATATGGATCCGGTTCTGCACAGAATGTCGCTTCGGGAGTGTTTCGTCGCTCTCGGCGACTTGGTGCTGCCGCGTCACTGTCCTGTCTGCGGCCGGCGCCTGACCTTGTCGGAGCGGCACCTGTGCCTGACGTGCCGGAGCGACATACCCTATACGCATTTCTGGGAACGGGACCATAATCCCATGGCAGACAAGTACAACGCCCGCATCCGGGAGCAGATTCCGGACGGGGTGGAGGAAGCGTACGGTCATGCGGCGGCGCTCTTTTATTACAATTCCGAATCCGGTTATAAAAACATCCCGCAGGCGTTGAAATATCGCTCGGCGCTAGGCCTGGGACGGGAATTTGCCGCCCAACTGGGTGCGCGCCTCGCTTCGTCCGGGCTGTTTGCGGATGTGGACCTGGTGGTGCCGGTGCCCCTGCATTGGCGACGGCGCTGGGGACGGGGATACAACCAGGCGGCCGTCATCGCAGAGCGGGTGGCAGCCTGCCTGGATGCCCGATTCGGCCGGACGGTGCTGCGGCGCCTGCGTTACACCCACTCCCAGACGACTGTGGGAATGGAAAAGAAGGCGTCCAACGTATCGGGCGCCTTCCGGGTCGTGGACCGCGTCGAGGCGCGGCATATTCTTCTGATCGATGATACGTTTACGACGGGATCGACTTTGGCCGCCTGTCACCAGGCGCTGCGGCAGGTATATCCGCCGTCGGTCCGGATCTCCGTCGCTACGCTTTCCTACGTTGGCCCTTAGCCACGGGCCTGGAAGTTTCGGGCGTACTCAGCCGCAGCAGACCAGTTATCCGCGCAGCGGATGACGCAGGATGCGAGAATGGACGTAGCCCGAAACTTCCAGGTCTGTGGCTTAGAAAACGAGCGTAGCGTAGACCGGATAGTGGTCGGAAATGTAGGGCTTGCCGGCGTAAGACTGATCTACGACATTGAATTCCAGGCACTTCTTGAAGCCGGAATAGTAAACATAGTCAATCGCCTGCGAGGCGCGGCCCCAACCGTTGAAGCTGGTCTTGTCCGTCGACTTCTCCGCATAGATCCGGGCGCTTTTCATCTGCTTGTCCAGATCCACCAGGCAAGGATCGTCCGCCTTGACGTTAAGGTCGCCGGTCAGCACCATCGGATAGCCTTCCGGGTTCATCTTGCCGATCCGCTCCACGATGAGGGCCAGGCCGTTCTTGCGGGCTTCAACGCCTACGTGGTCCAGATGCGTATTGACATAGTAGAAATGCGTGCCGGTCTTCTTGATCTTGAGCAGGGCCCAGGTCGCGGTGCGGTAGCAGGCGGCATCCCAGCCTTTCGAAGGAACTTCCGGAGTCTCGCTGAGCCAGTAGGTACCCCAGTTTTCGACTTCCACCAGGTCTTTTTTATAGAAGATGGACATGTGCTCGCCCTTGCTGACACCGTCTTCCCGGCCGACACCGATGCTGGCGTACTGCGGGCAGGTCTCGTTGATGTAAGCGATCTGGAAATCAAAGGCTTCCTGGACGCCGAAGACAAGGGGATCCTGGTCTTTGAGCATGGCCGGGGTCGCTTCCTTGCGAAGGTCCCAGGCATTGTCTCCGTCATTGGCGACGCCGAGGCGGACGTTGTAAGACATGACTTTGATGGTCTCCGCCTTCTTGCAGGAAACGGTGGCCGGCAGCAGGGCGGTAAGGGCTGCGAGCGCGAGGAGAATTCTCTTCATAGAATTAAGTATATTTAGTTTCTGTTGCAATTCTTTTCAGGCCCCGCTACTCTTCCTCCGGCGGAGCAGGCTTGACAATGAGGATCGAGACCTCATAGAGGAGATAGAGCGGAAGGAAGACGACGGAGAGGGTGAAGGGATCGCCGGAAGGGGTGATCATCGCGGCCAGGACGAGCATGACGACGACGGCATAGCTGCGGTACTGCTTCAGGAACTCCTTGTGCAGGATGCCCAGCGAAGAGAGCAGCCAAGCCAGCATCGGCATCTCAAAGACCAGACCCATCACGAAAATGATCGTCAGGAAATTGCTCATGTACGAATTGAGCGAAATCTGGTTGACCACCGCGTCGCCGATCGTATACTGCGTCAGGAAACGGAACGTCAGGGGGAAAACCACGATATATCCCACCGCACACCCGATGTAAAACAGGCTGCCGCCTGCCACGAAGGCCGTTTTGACTCCCTTCTGCTCATCCGGGAACAAGGCCGGCCGCACGAACTTCCAAATCTCATACATCAGGTACGGGAACACCAGCACCAGGGAGAACCAGAAAGAGGTCGTGATGTGGGTCAGAAACTGCGTCGCCACATTGATATTGATGATATCGACGTGGAAAGTATCATCGCTGAAGTCCGGCATGAAACGGCCGCCGTTCTTACCCAGTTCGCCGAGCCACTGATACAGGAAGAATCCTGAATCCGTCGGCCCGAGCACGAACGGGTCGAAGATGTGGGGCATCGCGATGAAACACCCCACCAGCAGCACGAACAGGACGATGATAACTCTAAAAAGGGCCCACCTCAGCGTCTCGAGATGGTCCCAGAAAGACATTTCGCCGGTCTGCGTATTTTGCTCTTCGGCGGACATTATTTCTGATAGTCTCCGTCCTTACCCGCGTCCTTGCCGACTTTCTTGACATCGTCTTCCACGCTGGTAATCTCCTTCTCGACATCGTTGATGCCCTCTTTGAAGCTGCGGACGCCCTTACCGATGCCGCGCATCAGCTCGGGAATCTTTTTGCCGCCGAAAAGGAGCAGGACGACCAGGGCGATGATAATGATCTCACCGGCACCGAGATTCTGGAGGAACAAAAGGCTTTTCATCGTATTATTCTTTTAATTGGGTTCAACTTGGTAAAGATACTCATTTTTCATCTTTATCCAAGTATCTTTTCTCCGATCAATCATTTTTGTTATCTTTACAACCATCTAAACATTCACCTGATGAAACAGCTAATTCAAGCCCTCTGCGCCGCTGCATGTCTCCTTTTCGCCGGCGCCTGCACCCCCAAACAAACGGTATCCATTCCCCTGCCGGAGCATCCGCGGCCGGACTTCGAGCGTGCGGAGTGGATCAACCTCAATGGTTACTGGTCCTTCACCTTCGACGCGGCCGCAGCCGACAAGGCCTTGGCTGACAAGAGCCTCGCTCCGCTCGGGAGCCGCATCCTGGTCCCCTTCCCCTGGGGATCCAAGCTCTCCGAGATCGAGGACAAAGGCGACATCGCCTGGTACGGCCGGCAGATCACCGTCCCCAAGGAGTGGGAAGGCAAGCGGGTCTTCCTGGTGGTCGGTGCTTCCGACTGGGAGACGACAGCCTGGCTGGACGGCACGGAGATCGGTTCCCACCAGGGCGGCTACACTCCCTTCGAATGCGAGCTGAAAGGCGTCCGTTTCGGCGAAGCGCAGCAGCTGCTGATCAAGGCCGATGACACCCCCTCCGACGCCCACCTCTACGGCAAGCAGGGCTATGGCAACGCCCGCGGCATCTGGCAGACCGTCTACCTCGAGGCCCGCGGCAGCAACTACATCCAGAGCCTGCACTTCTCCCCTGACATCGACGCCGCCAAGGTACGCGTGGACGTGGTCCTGGCCCAGCCGGCCGCCGAAGGCGAATGCCTGACCATCCAGTTCAAGGACGGCAGCCAGGCCAAGGCGACCCAAGAGCTGGAAGGAAGCGCCTCCGTCTCCTTCGAGATCCCCCTCAAGGACCAGCATCTCTGGAGCATCGACGACCCGTATCTGTATGAGGTGACCGCCGCCCTGGAAGGCAAGGACGGCACGGTCGATGCCGTGGACAGCTACTTCGGCCAGCGCAAGATCGGCGTCACGACCCTGCCGGGCACCGACTTCCCCTACGTCGCCCTCAACAACAAGCCCCTTTACCTCCAGCTCTGCCTGGACCAGAGCTATCACCCGGAAGGCTTCTACACCTTCCCGAGCGACGAGTTCATGAAGAATGAGATCCTGATCTCCAAGAGACTCGGCCTCAACGGCAATCGCATCCACATCAAGGTCGAGGTGCCCCGCAAGCTCTACTGGGCTGACAAGCTCGGCCTGCTGATCATGGCCGACACGCCCAACTTCTGGGGCAAACCCGTCCCCGAGGCCCGTCAGGACTGGGAGAACTGCCTGCGCGCCCAGGTCGAGCGTGACTACAACCACCCGTCCATCTTCGCCTGGGTCAACTTCAACGAGACCTGGGGCCTGAAGGGTGAGGGCGGCGTCTATGAAAAGGGGACGCAGGAATGGGTTCGCTCGATGTACCACCTCACCAAGAGCCTCGACCCGACCCGCCTCGTGGAGGACAACTCCGCCTGCAACTATGACCATGTCGAGTCCGACATCAACTCCTGGCACGCCTACAAGCGCGGCCGGATGTGGGGACCGATGATCGCCGAAGCGGACGAGAAGACCTTCCCCGGCAGCGAATGGAATTACATCGGCGACAACAAGCAGAACGGCGCCCCGATGATGAACAGCGAATGCGGCAATGTCTGGGGCTATGAAGGAAGCGCCGGCGACTGCGACTACACCTGGGACTACCACATCATGATAGACGCCTTCCGCCGTCATCCCAAGTGCTGCGGCTGGCTCTATACGGAGCACCACGACGTCATCAACGAGTGGAACGGATACGTGAAATATGACCGCTCCGAAAAGATCGACGGCCTGGGCGACCTCGTCCCCGGGATGACCATCGCAGATTTCCAGAGCGCCTACTATATCGCTCCCGAGCGCTATCTGTACACCGAAGTACCGGCCGGCAAGGCCTTCGATATCCCGCTCTTCGCCTCCTTCATGACGGATAAGGATCCCGGCAAGCTGTCCCTTGAAACCCAGGTCGTCGGCTGGAATACGCTCGGCGAATTCAGCACCGGTGAGCAGCAGACCCTGCCCGTTCCCTTCGAGCCCTATCTGAACCGTACGGCCGCCAGCCTGAAGGTCAACGCACCCGCCGCCAACGGCCTCTACCTGGTCCGTCTGGTCCTCAAGAACGCCGACGGAAAGGTCCTGCACCGCAACTTCACCACCTTCCGTGTCAAGGACGGCGAGGATCCCGAAGCGGACGATACGCGCCTCGTGCGCTTCGCTCCGGCTTCCTTCACCGCGCAGGAGTGGTCCAACAAGCAGACCAATATCTATGACGGGCTGAAGGTCAACGGTTTCGGCCACGGCTATTTCGAGTACACCGTCGCCCTTCCGAAGACCGAAGGCCTGCAGGGCGCCGAACTGATCTTCGAGGCCTCCGCCAAGCAGTGGTTCGGCAAGGACCGCGAGGGCAACGAAATCCATGGTGACTACATGCTCGGAGGCGGCACCTTCGATCCTTGCAAGTCCCCCAACTCCTACGCCATGACGGACAAGGTCCTCTGGCCCTCCAAGCTGGAGGTCTCCGTGGACGGTCAGGTGATCGGCAAACACGACCTCGCCGACGATCCGGCCGACCACCGCGGCATCCTTTCCTGGGGCTCGCAGACGACGGAACGCTGGATGCGCGAAGCCGGCTCCTACGGCGAACTGGTCAAGATGACCATCCCCGCCAAACTCCTCGCCGGCAAAGACCAGGTGGTCATCCGCTTCACGACCCCCGCTGACGACCTTGACGGCGGTCTCGCCCTCTACGGCAAAGACTTCGGCCGCTATCCGCTCGATCCGACGATCGTACTGAAATACTAGAGACGATCCGTGTGTATTTCCGGCCGATCTGCACACGGAACGCATCCCTGACAAGGCAACGGTGTGCAAAACATGGAGATTTGCACACCGTTGTCTCATAAAAAAGCGTATCTTGCAGCCAATCCATTAAAACCGATAACCATGGTCAACAAAGCAAGTGTCCGGATGGGGGTCCTGTGCCTCTTCCTTCTTCTGGCAGGGGAAAGTCTTTCCGCAAAAATCCCGACCCGGGACAAGCAACGCCTCAACGAAGGCTGGCAATTTGTCCGGACCGACCTGGGCAGCATCTGGGAAGCCGTGCGTCCCTTCAAGGCCGGAAACCCGGAGGACGTCCCCATCTGGACCGAGGTCACGCTCCCCCACAGTTTCAACGCCGAAGATGCCGTCGATCCCGATGTCAACTACTATGAAGGTCCCGGCTGGTACCGCACGACCCTCCAGCTCGACAATCCTTACGAAAACGGGCGCTGCGTCCTGGAATTCGAGGGCGCCGGCCAGGTCACGGATGTCTATGTCTATACGACCCGCGTCGCCTCACACGTAGGCGGCTATGACAGCTGGAACGTGGACATCACGGACGCGGCGAAGGCGTTCCTCGCGAGCCCTGACGCCGAACGCTTCAAGGGCAAGGTCCCGCTCAGCATCCGCTGCGACAACACCCGCGACACGGAACGGATTCCTTCCGACTTGTCAGACTTCAACCTCTACGGCGGCCTCTACCGCTACCTCAACCTGGTCTATCTCCCGCCGGTTTCCGTCTCGCAGATCCATGTCCGCACTAGCCTGGACGAAAAGCGGAAACAAGGCTCCGTCCGGATCGAAGGCACCTTCTATGATCCCGCCCGCCTGGGAGAGGCCGAGGTGGAAGTGACCGTCCGCGATGCTGCGGGCCAGGTCATTGCCCGCCAGGCCCTCTCGAAGGCAGCGACGGACACCCCCTCCGTCCTGGCCGAAGCTTCCGTCAAGAAACCGCATCTCTGGGATGTGGAAGATCCCTACCTGTACGAATGCGAGGTCAGCGTCCGGAGCAACGGACAGACCTGGAAAGCCTCGGAATCCTTCGGCTTCCGCGACTTCCTCTTCGAAGAAAACGGGCCCTTCTACCTCAACGGACGCCGGCTCCTGCTGCGCGGCACGCACCGGCATGAAGACCATGCCGGCGTCGGACCGGCCATGACCGAAGAGCAGATGATCGCCGAAATGCGCCTGATGAAGTCGATGGGCGTCAACTTCATCCGCCTGGGCCATTACCAGCAGTCCGAGATCATCCTGGACCTCTGCGACCGGCTGGGCATCCTGGTCTGGGAAGAGATCCCCTGGTGCCGCGGCGGCCTGGGCGGCGAACGCTACCAGCAACAGGCGAAGCGGATGCTGTCCAACATGATCGCCCAGCACTACAACCACCCCGCCGTCATCATCTGGGGCCTGGGCAACGAGAATGACTGGCCCAATGATTTCCCGGAATTCGACAAGCAGAAGATCCGCGCCTTCATGAGCGAGCTGAACGCCCTCTCCCACGAACTGGATCCGGAGCGCAAAACGGCCATCCGCCGCTGCGCCTTCTGCAGCGATATCGTAGATGTCTATTCCCCTTCCCTCTGGCTCGGCTGGTACCGCGGACGCTACACCGAGTACAAGGCCGAATCCCTCAAGGAAATGGCCAAGGTCCGTCACTTCCTGCATGTCGAGTGGGGCGGCGACAGCCACGCCGGACGCCATTCCGAGGATATCTTCAACAACATCCGGGACGTCTCGACCGGCACCGGCGGAGATGAGCGTGCCGGGGATGCCTCCCTTTACGGCGGAGACAAGCGCGTCTCCCGGGACGGCGACTGGTCGGAGAGCTACATCGTGCGCCTGATTGACTGGCATCTCAAGGAACAGGAAACCATGCCCACCCTGACCGGCACGGCCTACTGGCCTTTCAAGGACTTCTCGACTCCGGTCCGCCCGGAGAACCCGGTCCCCTACGTCAACCAGAAAGGCGTCGTCGAGCGTGACCTGACGCCCAAGGAGGCCTTCTACGTCTTCCAGTCCTATTGGACGACGGAGCCCATGGTCCATATCTACGGCCACAGCTGGCCCATCCGCTGGGGCGCCAAGAACGAAGGAAAGGAAATCCTGGTCTATTCCAACTGCCCGGAAGTCGAGCTGATCGTCAACGGCGTCAGCCAGGGCCGGAAAAAGCGCAACAGCCAGGACTTCCCGGCCGCCGGCCTGCGCTGGACGCTTCCGCTGAATGCCGGGGAGAACCAGATCCAGGCCATCGGCTACGTCCGGAAAGGCCAGACGGTGACGGACCGGATCCGCTTCCGCTACGAGACCGAAGCCTGGGGCCCGGATGCCGCCCTCGCCGTGACATCCCGGCGGCTGGACAACGGCCTGGTGCAGGTTGAAGCCGAAGTCGTGGACGCACAAGGCCGACGCTGCCTGAATGCCAAACGCTTCATCCGTTTCGAACTGGCCGGAGACGGCACCCTGATCAAGAACCTGGGCACGGCATCCGGCTCCTCCAAGGTCCAGGCCCGCAACGGCTATGCCACCATCTGCCTGGATCCGAAAGGAGGCCGTTCCGTTGTCGCCGTGCGCTCAGAAGGACTGGATACGCAACTGATCACCATCGAACCATGAAAATATTCTCTTTCCTCGGGGCAGCCGCCCTGCTGCTGGCAGCCTGCACCCCCTCAGACAATGACAAACTGACCGCCCCGCTGCGCACTGCGGTCTTGCAGCAGGCAGAGGCAGACCTGACCGCAGAGCCGGTCACGGTCACCGCCGCCACCTGCGAACGCAGCGCGGGTACCCTCCACGACTTCTATTCCGAAGGCGACTACTGGTGGCCCAATCCGGAAGATCCTGACGGTCCCTATATCCGCCGGGACGGTGAGACCAATCCGGACAATTTCGTGGCCCACCGCCATGCCATGATCCGGCTCAGCCAGATCGTCGGCAACCTGACTTCCGCGTACCTGCTCACCGGAGACCAGCGCTATGCGGAGGCCGTCCTGTCCCATATCCGGGCCTGGATGATGGATCCCGAGACCCGGATGAATCCCAACCTGCTCTATGCGCAGGCCATCAAAGGCATCACCCCGGGACGCGGGATCGGCATCATCGACACGATCCACCTCATCGAGGTCAGCCAGTCCCTGATCCGCCTGCATGAAGCCGGAGTCCTGCCTCAGGACGTGTACGAAGGCTCCCGCCAGTGGTTCGCCGAATACCTCGACTGGATCAGCACCCACCCGAACGGCCTGGACGAGATGAAAGCGACCAACAACCACGGGACCTGCTGGGCCCTGCAAGCCGCCAGCTTCGCGCAATACGCCGGGCGCACCGATATCGTGGAGCTCTGCAAAGACCGCTTCAAAACCATCTTCCTGCCCAAGCAGATGGCCGAGGACGGGAGTTTCCCCCGCGAGCTCGGGCGGACCAAGCCCTACGGCTACTCGCTCTTCAACCTGGATGCCATGGCCGGGCTCTGCCAGATCCTCTCCACGCCGGAGGACGACCTTTGGGACTACACGACCCCGGACGGCAAGAACATGCGGAAAGCCATCGACTTCCTGCTGCCCTATATCCAAGACAAGACGACCTGGCCCTACGCCCACGATGTCATGTACTGGGACGAATGGCCGGTGGCGCATCCGACCCTGGTCTTCGCCTGGAAACACTACCGCGACGAGACCCTCTACCAGACCTGGCTGCCGCTGGACCATTTCCCGACCAACGAAGAGGTCATCCGCAACCTTCCTTTGAGAAACCCGATCATCTGGCTATACCGATAGACCGCTTATGAAAAAGACCCTTTTCGCCGCTGTCCTGGCGCTCCTGCTTTCCCTCAACACTTTCGGACAAAACGTCCTGACCCAAGATGAAAAGATGCAATGGTGGAACGAGGCCAAGTTCGGCCTCTTCGTCCACTGGGGGCCCTACAGCCTCTACGGAGGCGTCTATAACGGATTCCAGCAGGCCCGGGGCGGTTGCGAGTGGATCATGAACCGCTGCAAGATCCCGGTTTCGGAATACCGCGCGAAAGCCAGCACCTTCAGCCCCGTCGAGTTCGACGCCGACAAACTGGTACTGATGGCGAAGGATGCCGGCATGAAATACATCGTCTTCACGACCAAGCACCACGACGGATTCGCCATGTTCCAGAGCGACGCAAGCGAATTCAACATCGTGGACTACACGCACTTCGGGCGTGACATCGTGGATGAACTCGTGCAGGCCTGCCGGCGCCACGGGATGAAGATCGGCTTTTACTATTCCCAGTCGCAAGACTGGTGCAATGCCGGCGGCGCCACGGCGCGCAAGGACATGAAGGAAGGCTGGCCCAATCCGGATTCGACCTATATCAATGCATTCACCAAGGCACACCGGGGCGCATGGGACTACCGCCAGCTTGAGAAAACGTTCGACGCCTATTTCCACGACGTGGCGCTCCCGCAGATGAAGGAGCTGCTGTCCCGTTACGGGAAGGACCTCGCCGTCATCTTCTTCGATACGCCGATGTCGATCACGGACGCCCAGGCGCAGGAAATGAAAGATCTGCTGAAGGACTTCCCACAGATCATCGTCAACGACCGGCTGAAGCGGCCCAACTACCCCGGTGACTACAAGACGCCGGAGGGACGGATCCCCGAAGTCAAGGACGTCGAAGGCGTCTGGTGGGAGACTTGCATGAACATCGGCAGCTCCTGGGGATACAAGAGCTGGGAAAACAAATGGAAGAGCAGCGACGAGATCATCCGTACACTCACGACGATCGCGGCCCGCGGCGGCAACCTGCTGCTCAATGTCGGGCCCGATGCGCTGGGCAACGTCCCCGCCGAAGCCCGGACCTGCCTCAAGGAAGTCGGAGACTGGATGCGCGTCAACGGGGAAGCCGTCTATGGCACCCAGCGCAGCGGCATCCACCCGGAATGGGGCGCCGTGATCCGCAAGGACGGACCCAGGAACAGTTGCTGTTACCTGTGCCTGTACGACCTGCCGGAAGACGGCATCCTGGCCCTGGAGGGCATCCCGGCCGTCCGCAAGGCGACCCTGCTCGCAGACGGTTCCCCGGTGAAAGTTTCCGTCCGCAAAGGCCGGACGCTGGTCACCGTACCCGAAGCCTGCGCCCGCGAAAAGTTCCCGGTCATCAAGCTGGAGCTGAAACGGAAACTGCCCAAAGAGACCCTGCTCTCCAACGCGGATCTGTATTTCAAGATTGCCGATACCGACTAAAACTTATTGGTCCATGAAAAACTGGTTGCTCCCGGCACTTTTCTGCCTGCTGGCCTGCTCCTGCGGGACCCGGCTGCCCTACCGGGCCTATTCTCCCGACGGAAAGGTCTGTTTCACCCTGGAGAATCCCCGGCAGGAGGACGGGACCCGGCAGTTGCAGTACCGGGTGACGCTCGGGGAGCGTCCGGTCGTCCTCCCGTCCGCCCTGGGCCTGGAGATGGACGGAGTGGTCTACGGACGCGATGTGCGCGGGATTTCAGCCCGTCAGGCGACCGTGGACGAGCGCTATACCCTGAAGTCCGGCAAACAGCTGGACACCCGGGACCACTGTACCGAGCACATCCTCTCGCTCCGGCAGAAGGGCGGGCGTGACTTCCGCCTGATTGTCCGCGTATATGACGACGGAGCGGCTTTCCGCTATGTCTTCCCCGATACGGACGAAAGCGTTCACACGATCGATGCCGAACTGACGGAATTCGCCGTCCCGGAGGGAAAGGCCTGGATCCATCCCTATGACTGGAACAGCCGCAAGAAACCCAGCTACGAGCAGTTCGCCCGCTGCGGCATCCCGGTCGGGACCCGGTCCCCCAAGGAACAGGGCTGGGCGTTCCCCATGCTCTTCGAGACGGGCAGCGGCTGGTCGATGGTGACGGAGGCCTGCCTGGACGGGACCTATCCTGCGACCCACATCGACAACGCCGGCACGGCCGGTGCGTACCGGATCCGTTTCCCGGAACCGGATGAACCCATCATTCCGGACGATCCGCGGCCTCAGTCAACGCTGCCCTGGAGCACGCCCTGGCGCGTAATCATCGCCGGACCGGAACTGGGCACGGTCTTCTCCTCGCAGGTCGTCGCCCACCTCAACCCGCCCTGCGCCCTCGCGGACACATCCTGGATCCGTCCCGGCAAGGCGACCTGGAGCTGGTGGTACAACGGCGGCAGCGTGCGGAACTACCGGACGCAGCTGCAGTACGTCGATTTCTGCCAGGAAATGGGCTGGGACTATTCCCTGATCGACGCCAGCTGGGAGCGGATGGACGGAGAGGGCGTCGAAGGTGTGCTGCGCCATGCCGCCGACCGGGGCGTGGGCGTCTGGCTCTGGTATCATTCCGGCGCCGGACGGGACAGCTCGATCATGTCCGACCCGCCAGCCCGCCGCGCAGAGATGAAGCGCATCAGCGCACTGGGCGTCAAGGGCATCAAGGTCGATTTCTTCGACACGGACAAGCAGCGCATCATCGCGCTCTATCCTGAAATCCTGAAGGATGCCGCCGAGTTTCACCTGATGATCGACTTCCATGGGGCGACCCTGCCCCGCGGCTGGGAACGGACCTGGCCGCACCTGATGACGACGGAGGCGATCAAGGGGGCCGAAGGACTCGGACGGCAGGAGACTTGCGACCGGATGGCAGAGCATGATGCGACCGTGGTCTTCACCCGCAACGTCGTCGGCTCGATGGACTACACGCCCGTCACCTTCTCCAACAAGATCCGCCAGGGCAAGGAGGCTTTCCGCAAGACCAGCGCCGCCCACCAGCTGGCCCTGTCCGTCGCTTTCGAATCCGGCTTCCAGTGCTTCGCCGACCGGGCCGAGGCCTACCTGGCGCTGCCGGAAGGGCCGAAACGTTTCCTGCAGGAAGTGCCGGTCGCCTGGGATGAGAGCTGCCTGCTGGCCGGCTATCCGGCCGATTTCGCCGTGATCGCACGACGCAAAGGGGACGTCTGGTACATCGGCAGCATCAACGGCAAGCCGGAGGCCCGCGAACTGAGCTTCACCCTGCCCGAATCCTGCAAAGGCAAAACGATCCACTGGATCACCGACGGCGAAGACATCGATTCATTTGAGGAGCAGAGCCTGGTCTACGACGGCGGCCCTGTCCATCTTCCGGTATTGGGTTGCGGCGGCTTTGCCGGCCGGGTGATTTAGCCTGAGCTCCGAACAGGATCAATAACCCCTTCACGGAAGGGAGAAACGGATTGTCTCCAATTCGAAAAGGTCCTCTTCTTGCGTGGTCGGCGAGCGGAACTCCAGCCAGAGGGCGTGAACGCCCTTGAGACGACGGATACGGGCTTTGAAGACTTGCTTGCGGCTGCCTTCCGGGATCCGGACCGTGCCCAGGACCGGTCCGTCCGGCCCGTCGGCACGCACCAGGACCGTGCCACCCTTTAAGGCCTTGGCTTCCAATAGGATGCGTCGGGCTGGGCGCTTGAATTCCAGATACTTCCAAACGGCCTGGTCGCCGTTGCGGATGCCGGATAATTGCTCGTGAGTGTCGTCTTTCCGCGTAATTCTTACGTGCCCCCGGAGGCCGCAGGCACGGGCCGCATCGACCGGGGAGAAGGCATCCAGCGGCCCCCCGGCGCCCTGGCTGGTCATTTCCACTTCATCGATCGTCCCGTCCGCATTGAAACGGATCGGCTCGATGCAGGCCTTGCGCATCGTCCGGCTGCCGTGCGTGGAGCGATGATAGAGGACGTACCACCGGTCCCCGAACTGCACGAGAGAGCCGTGGTTGTTCCAGACTTCGGGGTCGCAGCCGGCATTGTCGATGACCACACCCTTGTATTCGTAGGGCCCGAACGGGTCCTTCGCCATCGCATACCCCAGGCAGGTGGGACGGTGGTTGCGGCTGATGTCGGCAAAGAGATAGTAGTACCATTCCCTGCGCTTGATCACGTAGCTGCCCTCGTGGAAGCCATGCGCCCTTTCGGTCAGGACGCTGTCCCGCATCGTGCTGAGGTCCAAGGTCTTGAGGTCGGGGTTCATCTTCGCGCCCTTGGCGGAGAACTGGCCCCAGAAATAGTATGCCTGCCCGTCGTCATCGACGAAGATATTGGGATCGATCTGGGCCGGACCCTCAATCCGCACGCCGTCCCGGAAAGGACCCTCCGGCCGGTCTCCGACCGCCACGTATTCGCTGCCGTCGGGCGTATCATAATAGAGATAATAAGTCCCGTCCTTGCGCATCAGGTCCGGCGCATAGAGGACCTGGTCGTTGCTGAAGGCATCGCGATGGAGCGTCCAGGCCTGCAGGTCCGGCGAGGAGAGGACATGATATTTCTTCGAACAATAATGGTCCGGAGACTCGTCGAGCGACCCGTAGATATACATTTTCCCGTCCGCTGCGACCCGTGCCGTGGGATCGGCGATATACACGCCGGGCGGGCAGATGGGATTCTGCGCCCGCAGCACCGGCACGGTCAGGGCAAGCGTCAAGATCAGGAGGATGCGTTTCATACTTTCAGTTTTCTTTCTCGCCGAGGATCAGCAGGCGAAGGATGCGGGTCCTGCGGAGAAGGAGGACCAGATTGTAGCAGAGAGCCAGTTCGACGAGAGCCAGCAGCGGCGCGACCCAGTAGGAGTGCGGGATCGGGACATAGACCCGCAGCCGGTTGACCAGGATTTCCAGCAGGAAGGTCTGCAGGAAGTAGATTCCGAGGGTTGCACCGCCGATGCGGCAGAGCGTCGCGCAGCCTTTCCAGCCCCGGATCGCCTGGTAAACGGGCTCGGAAAGCAGGTAGAACACCATCGTACCCGCCATGCCCAGGACCAGGCGATAGAAAGTCAGACCCAGATTGGCCCAGTCCGGCGATCCGGCAGCCCAGATCTGCGTCGGGCGCTCATACACGGTCAGATGGCCAGACCAGAAACACAGCAGCGCGACGAACAGGACGAGGCAGGCAGCCAGCCACGGCGTGCGATGGCGGTCGATTTCCTCCCGCCGGTTTCCGACCAGCATCCCCAGGCAGAACATCGGCAGCATGAAGTTGAAATTGACGGTCTGGGTCCCAGGGATCAGGATAACCAGCACGGTGGCAACGAGCGCCGCGACCCAATCCTTCCGCAGCCAGCGGCAGAGCGGATGCATCACCAGGTAGCACAACAGCAGGCATTTCAGGAACCACACGCAGTTCAGGAACCCGTTGACGGAGAATTCGCAGAGGTCTGCGATCGCCCGGACCCCCATGACGAGCATGATGGCGCAGGCGATGGCATAGGCCGTCAGCGACGGAATACCCAGCTGACGGAGTTTGATGCGCGCCATCTCCCCATAACTGCGCTTCAGGGAGGAAGGGAAAAAGAAGCCGCACACAAACATGAACAGCGGCATGTGATACGAATAGATGAACTCCCAGACCGGATGGTCCCAGAACTGCCCCCCGGACAACTGCTCCGTCGCATGCCCCAGCAATACCGAAAAGATAGCGAAGCACTTCAGCAGATCCATATATTCCAAACGCTGTCTCATGATACAAAGATAGGAAACTCCCCCGTTCGAGTCAACCCTGGGCGTTTTCCCAAGATCAGCCGTCTGTCCAGCCGCCGTCGCAAGATGAACGGTGGCTCTGAGAGGCGCTCTGCTTCCCGGTATACTGCGCAATCACCTTCCCCTCCCGATAGATCGCGAAACCGCGCCGCCCGCCGGGCAGGACGATCCCTCCCAGATAACAGCCGGGCTCCTTGCCCGCCTTCTTGGCCCTTTTCAGCGCATCCTCCAGACTTCGGCAGTAATAAGTAACCATACCGCCAAAGATACACGCCCCAAGTGCCAAAAATTGTCACCCTGCCTCAACCACTCCCAAAGCCATACTATGAACCATTGCGGCCTCCCATTCATTTTATGGCCACAAAGAAGGACAAAACAACGAAAAACAAGCCATAAAATGAACGAGAGCTCACTGCCGTTCATAATATGGCCGCCAAAGCCGGCGGGCCAAGGGGGCTCGGAGCCGAAGGCGACCAGAGGGGGTTTGGGGGACAGTCCCCCAATGAATAATAGTCCCATAGGGACCGCAAAGAGGCAGCCATCTGGCTGCCTCTTTGTGGTCCCTGCAGGGCATGATCCTGCGACCCACTGATTATGAGTCAGTTGCTCTAACCAACTGAGCTAAGGGACCGGAATTCGCAGAGCTGTCCCACTGAGAAGACAACCCTGCGAATCAATGATCATTTCTGTCTCGTCAGACCTTGATCTCGACCTCGACGCCGGAGGGCAGCTCGAGCTTCATCAGGGCGTCCACCGTCTTGGCGTTGGAATCCTCGATGTCAAGGAGCCGGCAATAGGAATCGAGTTCGAACTGCTCGCGGGCTTTCTTGTTGACGAAAGTCGAACGGTTGACAGTGAAGATCTTCTTGTTGGTCGGGAGCGGGATGGGGCCGTTGACCTTCGCACCGGTCGCCTTCACGGTCTCGACGATCTTGCCTGCCGACTTGTCGACGAGCATGTGGTCGAATGATTTGAGCTTAATTCTGATTTTCTGACTCATATCAATGCTTTAATTTTAATTATTCTTCATCAAAAACTCTGTAGCCACTTCTTTCCACTATATCCTTCGCCATCGCGGCAGGGACCTCCGCATAATGATCGAAGGACATCGTGCTCGTGGCGCGGCCGGAAGAGAGTGTCCGGAGAACTGTTACATAGCCAAACTGCTCAGACAGCGGGACAAAGGCCTTGATGATGCGCGCCCCGGTCGAGGTGGAATCCATCGAGACGATCTGACCGCGACGGCGGTTCAGGTCACCCACGATTTCACCCATGTAATCTTCGGGCGTGACGACCTCCAGGTTCATGATCGGCTCCAGCAGCACCGGCTTCGCCTTGGGGCACGCGTGGCGGAACGCCATCCGTGCGGCAAGCTCGAAGGAGAGTTGGTCGGAATCGACCGGGTGGAAGCTGCCGTCGAGGAGCGTGACCTTGAGGGACTGCACCTCGTAACCGGCCAGGCAGCCGTTGGCCATCGCCGCCTCGAATCCTTTCTGGACGCTCGGCACGAATTCCTTCGGCACATTGCCACCCTTGACCTGGTTGTCAAACTGAAGACCGGAGACGCCTTCGTCCGCAGGACCGATCTCGACGATGATGTCCGCGAACTTGCCGCGGCCGCCGGTCTGCTTCTTGAAGACTTCCCGATGCTGAACGGTTTTGGTAATGGCTTCTTTGTAGTTGACTTGAGGGGCACCCTGGTTGATCTCGACGCCGAACTCGCGACGGAGACGGTCGATGATGATGTCCAGATGGAGTTCACCCATGCCGCTGATGATGGTCTGTCCCGTCTCGTTGTCGGACTTGACCGTGAAGGTCGGATCCTCTTCCGCGAGTTTCGAGAGCGCGATGCCGAGCTTGTCCAGATCCTGCTGGGTCTTGGGCTCCACCGCGATTCCGATGACGGGATCCGGGAACTCCATCGACTCCAGCGCGATCGGCTTGCTCTCTTCGCAGACCGTATCGCCGGTGCGCAGATCCTTGAAGCCGACGGCCGCGCAAATGTCACCCGCCTCCACGAACTCGATCGGGTTCTGGTGGTTGGAGTGCATCTGGTACAGCCGGGCGACACGCTCCTTCTTGTCGGAACGGACGTTGTAAACGTACGAACCGGCATCCAGGCGGCCGGAATAAGCGCGGATGAATGCGAGACGGCCGACGAACGGATCCGTCGCAATCTTGAACACCAGGCCGCAGAACGGCTCATCGGCACTCGGCTCGCGGGTGATCTCCTTCCCGTTGCGGGGGTTGATGCCCTTGACGGCGCCTTTGTCGAGCGGCGAAGGCAGGTAACGCATCACCGCATCCAGCAGGAACTGCGTACCTTTGTTCTTGAACGACGAACCGCAGCAGGCCGGCACGATCGACATCTCGATCGTACCCTTGCGCAGGGCGGCGATGATCTCCTCCTCAGTCAGGGACTCGGGATCCTCGAAATACTTCTCCATCAGGGCCTCGTCACACTCGGACGCAGCCTCGAGAAGCTTTTCGCGCCACATGGCAACCTCATCCTCCATGTCGGCCGGAATCTCCTTGTACTCATAGTTGACAAGTTCCTCGCCCGGGAGGTAATAGATCGCCTTGCGCGAAATCAGGTCTACGATCCCCTGGAATTTATCCTCGGAACCGATGGGCAGACACACCGGAACTGCCGTGGCACCCAGTTTGTCTTTAATCTCTGCAACGCAGGCCAGGAAGTCCGCACCGACGCGGTCCATCTTGTTGACATAGGCGATCTTGGGAACGCCGTACTTGTCGGCCTGACGCCAGACGGTTTCAGACTGGGGCTGAACACGACCCACCGCACAGAAAGTGGCGATGGTGCCATCCAGCACGCGGAGCGAGCGCTCCACCTCGACAGTGAAATCGACGTGTCCGGGAGTATCGATCAGGTTGATCTGATAGGTTTCCCCGTTGTAATGCCAGAACGCGGTTGTCGCCGCAGAAGTGATGGTGATACCCCGCTCCTGCTCCTGGACCATCCAGTCCATCGTTGCACCGCCCTCATGGACCTCGCCGATCTTGTGGGTCTTGCCAGTGTAATAGAGAATGCGCTCAGACGTAGTCGTTTTACCGGCATCGATGTGAGCCATGATGCCGATATTGCGTGTGTATCTGAGATCCCTCTTTGCCATCTACGTGATAGGTTTAGAAGCGGAAATGGGCAAACGCCTTGTTGGCCTCGGCCATCCTGTGCATGTCTTCCTTTCTCTTGAAAGCGCCACCTTCGTTGTTGTATGCGGCGACGATTTCAGCACAGAGTTTTTCTGCCATGGAGTGACCGGAACGCTTACGGGCGAAGGATATCATATTCTTCATCGAGACAGAAATTTTCCGCTCCGGGCGCATCTCCGTAGGCACCTGGAAGTTAGCTCCGCCGATACGACGCGACTTGACCTCGATCTGAGGGGTCACGTTCTCGAGAGCCTTCCTCCAAATATCTAGAGGAGCCTTGTCAGAATCTTTCATCTTCTCGCCTACCAAATCAATGGCATCGTAAAAAATAGAATACGCGATACTCTTCTTACCCTCCAACATGAGATTGTTCACGAAACGAGTAACCATCGTGTCGTGGAACTTAGGATCAGGAAGTAGAATCCTCTTTTTAGGCTTCGATTTTCTCATTTTAAAAAATGGTAAAAGGTGAAAATGGTAAAAAATTACTTCTTAGATTTCTTCGGCCTCTTGGCGCCGTAGAGAGAACGGGACTGGGTCCTTCCTTCTACGCCGGCAGTATCCAAAGCTCCTCTAAGGATGTGGTAACGCACACCGGGAAGGTCCTTGACACGACCGCCGCGCACCAGCACGATGCTGTGCTCCTGCAGGTTGTGGCCCTCGCCCGGAATGTAGGCATTGACCTCTTTCGAGTTGGACAGACGCACACGCGCCACCTTACGCATAGCCGAGTTAGGTTTCTTCGGCGTCGTGGTGTAAACACGCAGGCATACGCCCCTCTTCTGAGGACAAGCGTCCAGCGCACGAGATTTCGATTTGACCTCGATAACCTCGCGTCCTTTGCGAACTAATTGTTGAATTGTGGGCATAAATGATTGTAAATCTATAATTTATGTTTCTTTCCCCGTTTTTTGGGGGATGCAAAGATAGTAATTATTTCGCAATTCACAAAGTTATCAACAAAAAGGCGCCCGAAGAAACGGACGCCTTTCCATTGGTATTCAAGCCTGAAGCCTAGAGGATACCGGCAAATTCGATGTCCTTGGCAGCGCGCTTGGCGAGCTCAGGATCCTTGCAGGCCTTCTCGAGGTATGCCTTCGCATCAGCGACCTGACCCTTACGGGCGGCGATGATGGCACGGAGGTAGTTGGAATGAGGGCACTGGCACTTGATCGCGGCCTGGGCCTTGTCCAGCTGACCGTTCAGGATGTAAGCAAGACCCTTGTTGCAGCACGCACCCTTTGCGTCGGCAAGCTCCTTGGCGGCCTTCTCATAGTTGCCGTTGAGGATGTCGATCACACCCATGTTGGCGACGGAAGCGTCGTTGCCGGAAGCGGCGAAGCAGCGGGCAGCCTCGGCGTAGTCACCCTTGCGCAGCGCAATGACGCCCTTGGCGTTCTTGAGGTCGGGATCGTCGGCACCCACCTTGTTGAAAGCGGCGGCAGCCTCGGCGATCTTACCCTGCTCGAGGTAAGCGACACCGGTGTTGAAGCGGGCGCGGTCGCTGTCATACTTGTTGATCGCCTTCTTGTAGATGCTGATCTTCTTGGCAGGATCCTTGATCAGGGCAGCGGCACGGAGGAGGGCCTCCTCATCGAGGACGTCGATATTCTCATCGACCAGGGCCTGCAGCTCTTCGGGCGTGTAGTTCTGGTACTCGACATTGGCGATGAAGCGGGCGCGGCGCAGCTCAGGCAGGACTTCGCCCTTGAGCTCCTTGAAGATCTCGGACATGTTGCGGATCTCGCTCTCGCGGACGGCAGGATCGCTGTACATGGAAAGGACGCGGAGGATCAGGTCCTTGTCCTGGATGTTGGAAGCCTCAACCAGCTCCTTGAAGCCTTCCCAGTCCTGACCGACGCTCTTGACCTCGGGATCGTCAGCGCTGTGGCCCTTGGTGACTTTGTCCCAAGCCTTCTCAGCGGTACCGGCACGCTTGTCAGAGAGCTTGCGGTTGAGGGTCTGGCCGCCTTCCGGAGAAGCGTATGCCACGACCTCGGTGCTCTTGAGGGTCTTGCGGGAGTTGGAGTTGATCTCGTCGAGAGCAGCCAGGAAGTTCTTGATGGACTGGCCCTTGAGCTCACTCTGACGGACGTCGGCGGAGTTGACGTTGTAACGGATCTGGCCTTCGGCGGTCTGGGAAATGATCTCCATATAGTCGTCAGCCTTGTACGGCAGGGTGCCGTCCATCTCGACCAGCTGATAGGTGGTGTTGACACCATCGGCCACCTTCTTGGAAGGAAGGGTGACGAAGCGGCCCTTCAGGCGGGCGACGCCGCGCAGCTCGAGATAGGACTTCTCCATCCCGGGGACATAGGTGAAATGAAGGGTCTCCCGGACAGTGGAACCGTCGGAAGGAACGACCTTGTAATTGTCTTTGACTTTTTCGCCCTGATAGACCAGGGTCTCGCCGGCCTGCTCGCCGCCTTCATACACGATGACGGGCGTGACCTCGAGGATCGCCTTCGGATGGAAATAACCGGCAGGGTAAGTGACCGCGACCAGCGGATTGATCTGTCCGCCGACAGCCTCCAGCGGAGCGGGGGCGCATTCGACCGTGACATTTTCAGCCAGCTGAGCCATCTTTTCGATGGAAGAGCAGGACAGGGCAGCGACAGCAAGGAGCGCTGCAAGGGCAAGGTTTAATACTTTTTTCATAAAACGGTATAAGATTTAATGATTGTCGATAATCGTACAAATATAAGACAAAAATGCTTTTTTCTCAAGAACCGGACATAATATTCGTCGGGTTTTGCTAACTTTGCAGATATAATATATGGATACACAAGAATTACAGCGGATCAAGAACAAATTCGACATCATCGGCAATGATGCCGCGCTGAACCGTGCGATCGAGACAGCCGTCGCCGTCGCTCCCACGGACCTGACAGTCCTGATCTCCGGAGAGAGCGGCGTCGGCAAGGAGAATATTCCGCGCATCATCCACCAGAGCAGTCTCCGCAAGACGGGCAAGTACCTGGCCGTCAACTGTGGAGGCCTCCCGGAAGGAACCATCAATTCCGAGCTGTTCGGACACGAGAAAGGCGCCTTCACCGGCGCTGTCGAGACCCGCAAGGGCTATTTCGAGGAAGCCAACGGCGGCACGCTGTTCCTGGACGAAGTGGGCGACCTGCCCGCTTCGACCCAAGCCATGCTCCTGCGCGTCCTCCAGAACGGCGAATACATGAAGGTCGGCTCGTCCAAGGTCCAGAAGACCGACGTGCGCGTCGTCGCTGCGACCAACGTCAACCTCCTCTACGCCGTCTCGCAGGGCAAGTTCCGCGAAGATCTCTACTACCGCCTCAACGCCATCCAGATCAAGATGCCTTCCCTGCGCGAGCGCAAGGACGACATCTATCTGCTGTTCCGCAAATTTGCCTCCGATTTCTCCGAAAAATACAACGTCAGCAAGGTCAACCTCAGCCACGACGCCATCCTGATGCTCCAGAACTACCGCTGGCCCGGCAACATCCGCCAGCTGAAAAACATCGCCGAGAGCATTTCCGCGATGGAGTCGCGCCCCCTGTCCGCCTTCTCCGGACGCACGGAGATCGACGCGGCGACCCTGGGCCGCTACCTGCCCAAGGAGGATCCCAACGCCATCCCCGTCCTCGCCGGCGGCTCGGCACAGGACAGTCTCAATTCCTCCGAAAAGCAGATGCTGATCAAGGCGATCCTGGACCTCAAGCAGGAGGTGGACAAGCTGAATGCCGCCGTCTTCGGCGTCGGCGGACCGGCACCCCGCCTCGTCAGCACTTCCGAGCCCGCTCCCGCCCCGGCCCCCGACCATGTCCCGGAACCGGTCAGCGAGCCGCGCGAAGAGGAAGCCGAGTGGCAGGAGAGCGACGTGCATGAGGTCGAGGACCATCCCCTCTCAATCCGCAAGGCCGAAGAGGACAACATCCGCCGTGCCCTGGAAAAGCACCATGGCAACCGCAAGCTGGCGGCCGCCGAACTGGGCATCTCGGAGCGGACCCTGTACAGAAGATTATCCAAAGATTAGACGCTTATGACCCGGACCCTGAAAACCCACGTTCTCCGCATCCTTGCCGGACTCGCGCTGCTCGCAGGCACCTGGGGCTGCAGCATCGTCAAATATTCCTTCTCCGGCACATCCATCCAGCCGGATGTCAAGTCGATCACGATCAATTTCTTCGAATACACCGCCCAGCAGGTCAACCCCTCGCTCAGCAACGACCTGACGGAAGCCATCCGGACCCAGTTCCGCAAGATGACCAGCCTCGAGCAGGTGGACGTGGACGGTGACATGGAGATTTCCGGCGCCATCACCGGCTACGACGTGCGCGCATCGGCGGTCACCGCCAACGAAGTAGCGGCCCAGAACCGCCTGACCATTACGATCAAGCTCGAATTCACCAACCGGAAATACCCCGAAGACGACTTCGAAAAAACCTTCTCCGGCTATGCCGATTACGACTCGATGCAATCCCTGGACGCCGTCCAGTCCGGCCTGTGCCAGGAAATCATCGAGAAACTGGTGGACGACATCTTCAACGCCACCGTAGCCAACTGGTAGCGCCATGAAGAGACTGCAGTCCATGCCCACGTCGGAGTTGACGGAAGTCATCAACCTTTTCCCCTGGTTCAGCGCAGCCCGGGTCGAGCTCTGCAAGCGGAAGTTCCGCACCGGCGAGGCCGGCTTCGCGGAAGCGGCCCTGTACATCGGCTCGCGCAAGCTGCTCTATGACCTGGCCAACGAACAGAAAGACAAGGACTACTGGGACAAGGACGTCGAGGAAATCCTCCGCGAGGCACCGAAGCGCAAGGTACGCGCCATGGGCGGAGATTTCTTCTCCCAGGACCAGTACGACGACGTGCGCAAGGACGGGGACGCCATGTTCTCCGATATCGCCACACGGATCCAGCCATCCCGGCCCGAGGCCGAGAATGACGACATCCTCCTCAGTTTCTGCACCGAGACCCTGGCCCAAATCTATGCAGATCAAGGATATTACAGGCAGGCAAAATACATTTATTCCCAACTTGTCTTGCGATATCCGGAAAAAAATGCTTACTTTGCAGCCCTTATTGAAAAATTGGACGAACTCGAAAGAAATTAAAGATTAATCATATGAACGCATTATTCACCATTCTGACTGTTCTCATCGTCATCGCAGCGGTCCTCCTCATCCTGGTCGTCCTGCTGCAAAATGGCAAGGGAGAAGGTCTCGCGAGCAACTTTGTCGCAGGAAACCAGACCCTTGGCGTCCGTCAGACCGCCGACATCCTGGAGAAATTCACCTGGGGCCTCGTCGCATTCATCCTGGCTCTCGCCATCATTTCCTCCTTCACGACCGGCACCAACGGCGCCGACATCGACCTGTCCAACGACATCGAGAACGTCGTTCCCGACCAGCAGCCCGAGTTCCCGACCGCCCCGGTCCAGGAAGCTCCCGCCGCTCCGGCCACCGAGACTCCGGCCAACTAAGGGTCTCTGCCAGATTGTCAGTCTTTCGGGACTGGAATATAATTTGACGCATCTACGCTTGCCTCAGTTTTGGGGCAAGCGTTATTATTTATAAGGAGTTGAATATGGAAAACAAGACTGAATTTCTGAGCAAGTACGCCACCAACCTCTGTGAGCTGGCGGCCAAAGGAAACCTCGACCCGGTCATCGGCCGCGACGAGGAGATCCGCCGGGTTCTGCAGATTCTCAGCCGCAGAACCAAAAACAACCCGATCCTCATCGGAGAGCCGGGCGTCGGCAAGACGGCCATCTCCGAAGGCATAGCCATCAAGATCGTGGACGGCAACGTCCCCGAGAACCTGAAAAGCAAGAAGATCTATTCCCTCGACATGGGCTCGCTGATCGCGGGCGCCAAGTACCAGGGCGAATTCGAGGAGCGTCTGAAAGGCGTCGTCAAGGAAGTGGTGGACAGCGACGGAGAGATCATTCTCTTCATCGATGAGATCCACACCCTCGTGGGTGCCGGCCGCTCGAGCGGCGCGATGGACGCTTCCAATATCCTGAAGCCCGCGCTCGCGCGCGGAGAACTGCGCACCATCGGTTCCACCACCCTGGACGAGTACCAGAAATACTTCGAGACCGACAAGGCGCTGGAGCGCCGTTTCCAGAAGGTGATGATCGACGAGCCTACGCCCGCCGAGTCCATCGCCATCCTGCGTGGCCTGAAGGAGAAATATGAAAACCACCACCGCGTACGGATCGAAGATGACGCGCTGATCGCTGCCGTCAACCTTTCGCACCGCTACATCAACAACCGTTTCCTCCCGGACAAGGCCATCGACCTCGTGGATGAGGCGGCGTCCAAGCTGCGGCTGGAGATGAATTCCGTTCCGGAGCCCATCGACGACCTCAACAGCAAGATCCGGCAGCTCGAGATCGAGAAGGAAGCCATCAAGCGCGAAGGCGTTTCCCTCAAGATGGAGAAGATCGACGAGGAACTGAAGGGCCTCGAGGAGCAACGGAAGGCCCTGACCGCCCGTTGGGACGAGGAAAAGAAGATCCTGTCGGACCTCCAGTCGGCCCGGGCACAGATCGAGGAGTTCAAGAACCAGGCATCCATCGCGGAGCGCAGCGGCGACTACGGACGGGTGGCGGAGCTGCGCTACGGCAAGATCGCCGCGGCCCAGAAGCAGATCGACGAACTGACCCAGCGCCAGGCTGCGATCAAGGATCCGATCATCACGGAGGCGGTCACGCCCGAGGACATCGCGGAAGTGGTCGCGCGCTGGACTGGCATTCCGGTCAGCCGGATGCTGGAGAGCGAAAAGGACAAGCTCCTGCGGATGGAAAGCGAGCTGCACAAGCGGGTCGTAGGCCAGGATAAAGCCATCAGCGCCGTTTCCGACGCCGTGCGGCGCAACCGGGCGGGCCTGAGCAACGAGAAGCGGCCGATCGGTTCGTTCCTCTTCCTGGGTACGACCGGTGTCGGAAAGACCGAACTGGCGAAGGCGCTCGCGGAGTTCCTGTTCAATGATGAGAACCTGATCACGCGTATCGACATGAGTGAGTACCAGGAGCGGCACACTGTCAGCCGGCTGGTGGGCGCCCCTCCGGGATACGTCGGTTATGATGAAGGCGGTCAGCTGACGGAGGCCGTGCGGCGCAAACCCTATTCGGTCATCCTGCTGGATGAGATCGAAAAGGCGCATCCGGACGTATTCAACGTCCTGCTGCAGGTGCTGGATGACGGCCGTCTGACTGATAACAAGGGCCGGACCGTGGATTTCAAGAACACGATCCTGATCATGACATCCAACGCCAAAGAGGAGGAGTTGAAACTGACGATGCGTCCGGAGTTCCTGAACCGTATCGACGAGATCATCACTTTCGACCAGTTGTCGAAGGAGGATATCCGTCAGATCGTGCGGATCCAGATGGGCATCTTGCAGAAGATGCTGGAGCGCGAGGGCGTGGAACTGAGCTGGACGCCTTCCTTCGAGGATTACATGACGGAGAACGGCTATGATCCCGACTACGGTGCCCGGCCGGTGAAGCGGCTGATCCAGCGGGAGTTGGTCAATCAGCTGGCGACGGCGATCCTCGACGGCACGGTCCGCAAGGATTCCGCCATCGTTGCTGACGCGGCCGACGGCAAGGTCCTGCTGCGCAACGCCTGAGGGCTTGTTTAGAGCCGGAGGGTCTGTTTATGCCAGAGGGCAGGCTCCCTTTCAGCAGTAGTCCATTCTCGCTTCGCTGCGGCTGCGTTACTGCTGAAAGGGTGCCTGCCCTCCGGCTTGGATCGCGACCGGCAACCCACTGGCTCATAAAGGTGGCCGTGGTGGCTAAGTGAATGAGTTTCAATAGATTGATAGGTGTGACGGGGGGCCGAAATGGACCCCCGTCACTGTATTTTAATCACAACGGGTCAAGGACTTAGCTGCCACGGGCTTTTTCTTGCTTTTTTCTGAAAGAGTTGCTATCTTTCAAAATAGAACCAATTCCTGTCTGACATGAGCCACAAATCGATCCTTGTCGTCATCGCGGCAGTGTGGATGCTGCCTTTTTCCACTTGGGCCCAGCAGCCGGCCGCCCAATCAGCCCCGGCAATCACAGCCGCCCCAACGACCCGGTCCGTCCCAGCGGCGCAAACCAGGACCCCGCAAAAGGCGGCGCAGACCTGGAGCGCAGCGCAGCAGAAAACGGCGCAAAACCGAACCGCAGTGCAGCAGAAGGCAGCGCAAACTTGGAGCGCAGCGCAGCAGAAGGCGGCGCAGGCCGCGGCAAAATCGACG
>CAMOTB010000011.1 GCA_946625485.1 uncultured Bacteroidales bacterium
CTGCAGGCCCTTGACAAAGGCCGCCTTGTAGTCGGGACAGACTTCCGCCTCGACCCGTTCGATCCCGGCCTGCCGGGCAATGGCTTCGGCGCGCGTTCTCTTGTCTCCGGAGAGCATGCTGACCCCGATCCCCCGCTCGTGCAAGGCCGCTACAGCCTCGGCGGAGCCTTCGCGGATCACATCCGCGCCGACAACGCCTTCCGTCACCGTGCCCGTCTTGTCCAGCACGACTTCCTTCACATCCTTGGCCACTTGCAAGGCATCCGCATCCTTGACCAGGATCCCCTTGCCGGCCGCGTTGCCGATGCCGGCAATCAGCGCCGTGGGTGTCGCGAGCCCCAGCGAGCAGGGACAGGCTATCACCAGCACCGTGACGGCCGCAAGCAAACCCTTGGCCAAGCCGCCGGGCACCGCCAGCGCCCAGACCAGGCAGGTCAGGACCGCGATCCCCAGGATTACCGGCACAAAGACAGCCGCCACCTTGTCCACGGTCCGCTGGATCCTGGCTTTCGACCCCTGCGCATCGCGCACGAGATCGATCATGCCGGAGAGCATCGTTCCCTCGCCAACCTTGTCCGCGCGGACCTTCAAGGCCCCGGACATCAGCAGGGTGCCGGCAAAAACCTGCGCACCCGGATCCTTGGCAACGGGCTCTGACTCTCCGCTGAGCATGCTCTCGTCGGCCGTGGCGCTGCCTTCCAGGACCGTTCCGTCCACCGGAATCCGGTCGCCGGCCTGCAGGTCCACGACCGCGCCCACGGCATAGGAGACTTCCGGCTGCAGGGCCTTGAGGGCACGCAGGCTCGCCGTCGTACCGCGCTTGGCCCGTTCTTCGAGATAGCGCCCGACCGACACGAAAGTCACGATCATGGCACTGGAGGAAAAATACAAGTCTGCACTCAGCCCCCGGGACGTCCATACCTCGGGCCAGATCCAGTTAAAGAGGCTGAACAGATAGGAGATCCCGACGGACAAGGCTACCAGCGTATCCATATTGGCGCTGCCGTGCCGGAGCTGGTTCCAGGCGGAACGGAAAAACTTCCAGCCGAAGCCGAAGACGAACACCGTCGAGAGGAGAAACAATACCTCCGTCTTGAAACGGACGGCGGTCAGGTCCATCTCGACCAGCATCATGAAGACCGCCATGACCACACAGAAAAGGCAGCTTTCCTTCATCCGGTTCAGTTTAGCCTGAGCCCGGCGTTCGGCCTCCTCCTCGGGAGAGGCAGCAGCTTCCGCAGCCGCCTGAGCGGCCGCGACTTCAGACAACACGGTGGTCTTGGGCTTTTCTTCCGGAAGGATCAAGTCATAACCGGCGGCCTGGACGGCTTCCCTGAGACGCTCAGGGCCGGTCTTCGCTTCGTCATAGCTGACCTGCGCCATATTGGAAGCCAGGCTTACGCTGACCTCTTCCACCCCCTCCACGCTTTGAAGCGCCTTCTCAACCCGCGCGACACAAGCCGCGCAGCCCAGACCCTCTACCGGATAATTGCACTTTTTCATCATTTCTTGTAATGAGGCCGGATGATGTATTTGAAGACATAGTCACCGGCCGGGATCGTAGATTCCGGGAGGATGTCCCAGTTCTCGATATAGCCGACACCCATCTGGCAGAGATCCAGATGGACATGGGTGGAGCTGGATCCGACTTCCTGCTCCTGCCAGTCCCGCTTCAAGTCGGAACTGTGGCTGTACAGGCCGACGGAAAGGTCATATTCGCGGCGGGAGAACGGCAGGGCAGATGCGGAGAACTTGTCCTTCGAGGCGAATTCCAGTCCCTGTCCGGAGGCATCCAGGACCTTGAACCAGCGCATGCCGGTATGGGTCGCACACTCCTGAGGGCGGAGGTAAGTCCAGTCGAACTGGTCCGCGACCCGCTGGACATAATGCCCCATCATGGCGGCTGCCTGCCGGTCCATATAGTTAGGGAAAGGACCCTTGCCATAGAAATCGATCCGGTCGAAACGTTCCGGCATGGCCAGTTCCATCCCGAAACGCATCATCGGAGAGACCGAGGTCACTTTCCGGAGGCTTTCCTCGATCTCCATCGTCCCGTCCGCGTTGATGTAATAGAGCATATCCAGCTCTCCGAGACCCTTGACATCCAATACGATGCGCAGCTTGCAGCCAGGATAGAGCCCCATGGACTTGACTTCATACTCGGGATACAGCCAATCCTTCACCCCATGGCGATCCACAAAGCGGATATCCTTCTCCGTCAAAGCCCTTCCGAAGCAAGGGACCAGCGGACGGCTGAGATACTGCAACGTCCCGACCTTGTAGGATGTGATGGCTCCGGTCTTTTCGTCGAAACGGATCTCCCAGGGGATCCGCTCGGGCGTCTTTCCTTCGAAGACCAGATCCGTACCTTTCTCATTGACGAAGGTGTCACCGCCCTTGAAGATGAACGACGGGACCGCCTCGTTGATCAGGATCTGGTCATGTGCAACCTCGGTCCCTTCAGGAAGCAAGCCGTCATCGGCTTTCAGGAAATAACGGACATTCAAGTAGATATCCTGGGTGACGGAACCGATCTCATAAGCGTTGAAGCCCAGATCGAAAAGCTCCGCACGCCGCGGTGCCACCTCCAGGTCCCGGATACTGCCATCCAGCAGGACTTTGCCGTCAACCATGAGTTCCCACTCCATCCGATACTTTTCCAGACCCGAGAAGAACTGGTCGTTGAAAACATGGAAACGTCCGAATCCGGCCTCGTTCGGGTCGGCATAACTCAAGATATTGCGATAGATATGGGCAACCTCATGCGCATGCGAATGCCAGCTCCGGTCGGCGGCGACGATGCCCTCGCAGTTGCCGAGCAGATTGTTGCCGGTATCGTCCCAGGGGAAATCCCCGCCGTAAGCCAGGTATTCACGTCCGTCAGGATCCTTGCGGGGGATGGCCTGGTCCGCGAAATCCCAGATGCATCCGCCCTGGAATTTGGAATAGCTGGTGACCAGGTTCCAATAGTCCTTCAGCCCACCCATCGAATTGCCGCGGCCGTGTTCGTATTCACAGAGGATCAGCGGGCGCGAGGGGTCTGTCGCCAGGTATTCTTCGCACTTTTTCAAGGAATAATACATGGGACAGAAGATATCGGTCGCATAGTCCAGCCAGGCCCGCTCATACTGCACGGGGCGCGTCGTATCGAAGCGCTTTACCCAATAGTACGCCTTTTCCATGTTCGGTCCGTAACCGGCCTCGTTGCCCAGGCTCCAGACGATGATGCACGGGTGATTGACATCCCGCTTGACCGCGCGGGAGACGCGCTCCAGATGCGGCGCTTCGAAACGGGGATTCTTGGCCAGCGACTTCTCGCCGTAGCCCATTCCATGGGACTCGATGTTCGCTTCCGCGATGACATAGAGACCATAGCGGTCACAGAGTTCGTACCAGCGCGGGTCATCCGGGTAGTGGCAGGTGCGGACCGTATTGATATTCAGTCCCTTCATGACCTTGATATCCCGGATCATGTCTTCTTCGGTCACGATCGGTCCCCCGGTCTGGCTGAACTCGTGGCGGTTGACGCCTTTGATCAGGACCGGCTGGCCGTTGACCAGCAGCTGTCCGTCCCGGACGACAACGTCCCGGAAACCGAAGTCCAGGCTGATGACTTCGCATTCTCTCTTGGACGCCCAGACCTTGGCCTCCAGCTGATAGAGGTTGGGGGTCTCGGCAGACCAGAGATCCGGATGCGGCAGGATGCCGCTGGCCGTTCCGTCCAGGGAATGGATCCGGGTCAGGGCGGACCCGTTCCGGGAAATCGTATAATCCACGGACTTGACCCCCTCGGTCAGTTCTGCGCTGATGGCAAAGGAGCCGTCGGCATGGGCGATGACACGGATATCCTCCAGGCGCTTCTGGGGCCTGGCTTCGACATAGACCCCCCGGGCGATGCCGCTCATCCGCCAGTAATCCTGGTCTTCCAGCCAGGTACCGTCACACCAGCGAAAGACTTCCAGGGCGATCAGGTTTTCGCCCGGATGGACCTCCTCCGTGATGTCGAAGCAGGCTTCCAGCTTGCTGTCCTCGCTGTAACCCACCTCCGTTCCGTTGACCCAGACACCGACATTGGACGTCACAGCCCCGATATGCAGGAAGATCCGGCGCCCCTTCCAACTTCCGTCCATTCGGAACTTATGCCGGTACTGACCGACATAGTTGCCCTTGTCCGGGACGAAGGGAGGATCCATCCGCTGGCTCATGTTGTGCCAGGGGTAGCCGATGTTGACATAGACCGGATCGAACAGGCCTTCCATTTCCCAGATGCCGGGGACAGGGAAATCGATCCAGGAAGCATCGTTGAACGAAGGTTTGAAGAAATCTTTCTGGCGCTCGTCCGGGGAGCCGGAGAGTTTGAACTTCCACATCCCGTCCAAGGACTGGGTCGGGCTGTCGGTATGGTAGAAGGACCGCATCGGGACACGGGCCCGCTGCGACACTTCCGGCGTCATCCAATCTCCCCTACCCGCAAACACACTCTTCTTGGCAGCAAAAGACGGTAGGCACAGCAACACTGCCATGCCTGCCGCGAACAGTCTGATATTCTTCATCTTTCGTTCAGGGGCCGGTCCTATTTGTTGAGGACCGGCCGGATTACATATTCAAAATCATAGTCACCGGCAGGGAGCAGATACTCCTTGCGCGGGATGGCGCCCCAGGAATTGACGCAGCCGAGACCCATCTGCCTGAGATCGACATTGACATAGGTCCCGCCGGCGCTGCGGTCATTCTCATGAGCGATCGCCTTCAGGTCCAGCGAGTGTCCCTTCTTCAACACGGACAGGTCCATATCCTTCCTGGAGAAAGGCAGCGCATTGACGGAGAAGGGCTTCGTCGCACAGAGCTCGATGCCATTGCCGCCGTCGTCCAGGATGCGCATCCATTTCACGCCCGTGTGGGCACCGGACTCCTGCGGACGGACATAACCATAATGGTACTGGTCTTCGACGCGCTGGACATAATGGCCTACCAACGCTGCGGACTGACGGTCTTCGTAGTTCTCGAACGGACCCTTGCCGTAGAAATCCAACAGGGAATACGTCCCCGGCATGGAGAATTCCATCCCGAAGCGGAGGAGCATCGGCTCCTGGTCCAGGTCACCGGCATCCCGCATCTGCTGACGGATCTCCACGCTTCCGTCCCCGTGAACCGTATAGGTCAGGGTCACTTCCGCGGCTTCGCAGACGAGATACTTGGCCGTCACGACCTCGCAGCCGTCCACCGTCTCCGCCGAGAAAGAGCGGAGCGGGAACTCCGGATAGAGCCACTGCTTGCTCTTGCGGTCCAAGTCGGCGCCCAGATCATTCTCCGTCAAGGCGCGTCCGAAGCAAGGCATCGGCGGATTGACGACCATCGGCTTGCCATCCAGTTCGTATGCACAGAGGAAACCGGTCGTCTTGTCGAAGGCGATCTTCCAGGGGCAGACACGCGGCACGAGGCCGGTCCCACGGGCTTCCACGCTGCCCGTGAGTACCAGGGCCTTCTCAGCGTCCTCGATGAAGAACTCTGAATCGGCAAATGCGATTTCAGTAGGCTCTTCCGCAATCAGGATCTGGTCATAAGCCACCTCGAATCCGGCCGGGAGGATACCGTCGCGTTTCTTGAGATAATAATGGACGTTGAGATACAAGTCACCCTGATAGTCCGCCAGATCCTCTTCGGAATAGCCGAGCTCGACCGTTGCAGTCTGCTGGGGAGCGACGCTGAGGTTGCGCACGGAACCGACGAGCATCGTCCGCCCGTCCGCGACGATCTCCCAGTCCATCACATAGCGGTCCAGGGGAATGAAGAAATTCTCGTTATAGATCTTGACGACACCGGCGCGCGCCTCCTCGGGCGTGGCATGGGTCAGGATGGAACGATATTGATAGGCCACTTCATACGCATGCGGATGCAGGCTGCGGTCCGCGGCAATGATGCCGTTGCAGTTGAACGACGCATCCGAAGGATCGTAATCGTTGAAATCACCGCCGAAGACAAACACGTGATCGGTCCCGCCATCCTTGCGGTTGACCGGCCACCGGAAGGCCTGATCCACGAAATCCCAGATACAACCGCCCTGGAGCAAGGGATACTTGCGGAACAGATCCCAGTATTCCTTGAGTCCGCCCAGCGAATTGCCCATCGCGTGGGCATATTCACACTGGATCATCGGACGTTCCTGCGGCTGGGAAGCGTAGTTCTCGCTGGCCGCATAATCAGCATACATCGGGCAGAAGATATCGGTATACCATTCCTTCTCCGCACGCTCATACTGAACGGGACGGGTCGGATCGAACTGCTTGACCCAGGTATAGGCCTTCTCGAAATTCGGACCGGCGCCGGCCTCGTTGCCCAGGCTCCAGACGATCACCGAAGGGTGGTTGACATCCCGCTTGACCCCGCGCTGGACCCGCTCCATGTGAGCCTGTTCATACATCGGCTCCTTGGCGAGCGTCTCGGGTCCGTACCCCATGCCGTGTGACTCGATGTTGCACTCGGCGATGACATACAGGCCGTATTTGTCGCAGAGTTCATACCAGCGCGGATCGTCCGGATAGTGACATGTACGCACGGTATTGATATTGAGCCGTTTCATGATCGCGATGTCGCGGATCATGTCAAACTCGGAGACGGTGTAGCCCTTCTCCGCATTCATCTCATGCCGGTTGGCACCCTTGATCAGGACAGGCTGTCCGTTGACCAGCAGCTGGCCACCCTTGATCTCCACATCGCGGAATCCGAACTGGAGGTCCGCATGGTCGGTGACCGCCTTCTTGGTAGAGGCCGCAACGGCAAGGGTGTAAAGGTTGGGCGTTTCTGCCGTCCAGAGTTTCGGATCCGGGACCGTGACCCGGGCCGTCGCCACGTTCTTGGACGGGACGGCACTGAACGTGACATCTTCTTCGCCCGGTGCAGAGATGGTGAAATCCAGATGCTTGACGCCGGGAGTCACAATCGCGGTCACCTCGAATTCGCCCGCAGCGGACGCTTTGACCCGCAGGTCGCTGATCCGGTCCTTGGGCCGCGTATATACGTAGGTGTCACGCGACAGACCCGTCAGACGCCAGAAGTCCTGGTCCTCCAGATAGGTCCCGTCGCACCAGCGGAAGATCTCCAGCGCGACCAGGTTTTCACCCGGAACGACATATTTCGTGATATTGAAACGGGCTTCCAGCTTGCTGTCTTCGCTGTATCCGACCTCTTTCCCGTTGATCCAGACACGGACGTTGGACGTAGCGGAGCCGATGCAGAGGAAGATGTCCTGCCCGACCCAGGAAGGATCCATTACGAAAGTCCTGCGGTACTGTCCCGCATAGTTGTGCTCAAGCGCCGGATAGGGCGGATTGTTCTTATAATGGCCCTTCCAGGCATAACCCACGTTAAGATAAACCGGATCACCGTACCCGTTAAGTTCCCAAAGGCCGGGGACAGGCATATCATCCCAGCCGGAGTCGTCCCAGCCGGTCGTAAAGAAATTGCGGGAACGGGATTCGATGGTCTCGTACCATTTGAATTTCCAAGTTCCGTTCAGGGAGAGCCGCTGCCCGTCGGCGTTGAAATGAGCCACCATTTCAACGCGGTTACGCTGATTGACGGCAGGATTCTGCCAGTCTTCAACCGCAGGCTTCTGGGCTCCATGGAGCGAAATTGCGGCCGTCAAGGCGGCCGCAAAGATCAAAAACAGTTTGCGCATAAGCTTAGTTTCCAGCAGCGACGATGCAAGCCAGGCCTGCGACAAACAGACAGAACATCAGGGCCAACAGACCGTAAACACCCTTCTTGGCGCCCTGGAACTCCTTCCAGATAAAGACACCCCAGATGGCGGCCACCATCGGCGCACCCTGTCCGAGGGCATAGGAAACGGCAGGTCCTGCCTTTTCGGCCGTGATATAACTGAGGGCCGTACCGAGGCACCAGATCGCACCGCCGAGCATGCCGACGAGGTGGGTCTTGAAATTGCCCTTGAAATACTCGCTGTAGCTGACAGGCTCACCGACGAAGGGCTTGCGCATCACGATGGTGTTGAAGATGAAATTGCTGAGCAGCACGCCGAGCGTGAAGAGCACGATGGCGGTGTAAGGAGTCACCTTGCCAGCTGCCGGAGTGACGAAATTGGCCGTATCCATGGCGCGCATCACGAAGGAGGAGAAGAAGGACATCACGAAACCGGCGATCAGGGCCAGGATGATACCTTTCTTCTGGTCAGCCTTGGACACTCCGCTGTCACCCTTGCGGCTGGCGGCGATACCGTTGCAGACGATGGCGCAGACCACCAGCGCGACACCGATGGCCAGGAGGGCGACATTGCCGGTCTTGGAGCCCTGCTGCAGGGCGACGCGGTAGTTATTGATCACGCCCAGGACCAGGGCCAGGCCGACGCCCAGCGGGAAGGCCACGGACATGCCGGCGATCGACGTCGAGGCGGAAAGGAGGATGTTGGAGGCATTGAAAATGATGCCGCCCAGCAAGATCCAAAGCACGCTGGAAGCGGAAGCCTGCTTCAGGTCGGCCAGGAAAGGACGGCCGGCTTCGCCGATGCTGCCGGCCGTGAAGGCCAGGATCAGGGCGAAGATGACCATGCCGATGACATAGTCCCAATAGAACAGTTCGTATCTCCAGCTCTTGGCGGCCAGTTTCTGGGTGTTGCCCCAGGAGCCCCAGCAGAGCATGATGACAAAGCAGAGAATCACTGCAAGCGTGTAGCTGTTGACGATAAACATAATGCGTTATGGTTTTAATGTTATTGATTCAGAATGGCATCGACCTCTTCGCGGTGCGGGACGCCGGACTGGGCGCCGGGACGGGTGACCGCTATGGAAGAGGCGACCGTAGCAAAGCGGGCGGCATCGACCAGGTCCTTTCCTTCGGACAAGGCGGTCACAAGGGCGCCGTTATAGACATCGCCGGCACCGACCGTATCGACGGCCGTCACCTTGCGGGCCGGAACGAATTCGCGGGTCTCAGCGTTGCAGATGATGGATCCGCTGCTGCCGAGCGTAACAATGACGTTCTGCACGCCCTGGGAAAGCAGGAAATCTGCCGCCTGGAAAGCTTCATTGACGGAAGCGATCTTGATACCGGTCAGTTTCTCGGCTTCTGTCTCATTGGGCGTGATCAGCCAGAGTTTTTTCAGCACCTCAACGGGAATGGCATCGGAGAACGGGGCCGGATTCAGGACCACCTTGACGCCTTCCTCATAAGCCAGGTCAACGGCATGATAGACCGTTTCCAGGGGGATTTCGAGCTGCATGAGCAGGTATTCGGCCTTGCCCAGGACGTTCGCGGCGGCATCGATATCCGAGGGCAGCAGCTCCTGGTTGGCGCCCGGAGCCACGGCGATGCAGTTTTCACCATCATCGGCCACGAAGATCAGCGCCGTCCCCGTCGGAGAATCCGGGCTGAACTTCATGCACTCGGTATGGATGCCGTCGGAAGCGAATACGTCTTTCAGCATCCGCCCCTGCATATCATCCCCGACGCAGGTCATGAACAACACATCACCGCCCAAACGGCCGGCAGCCACGGCCTGGTTGGCCCCTTTGCCGCCATTGGCCTGCATGAAACGGCCGCCACCGATGGTCTCCCCCGGCCGGGGAAGGGATTTGACATAGGCAGTCATGTCGATATTGGAACTGCCTGCCACTACGATCTTGCTCATTTTATTCAACAATTTTTAGGTTCATTTTCGGTGGATGGTAATCCATCATTCAAATATAATAAAAAAGAATGACTAAAAACTACCAAAAAACGATTTCTGCATTCATCCAATGCAACCTGTCCAGATAAAAGCCCCGCATATACTCCACTTCGGCCCCATAATCCCCCAAAACCTTGACATTGGGCCAGACATACGTCCCCAGGATATTCCAACGTGCGAAATTGTGATGTGCAGCCCGGCTGAGAGAGGATGCGAGGACTGAAATATCCTCCGAGAGCTGTTCCAGACTTGGATAAATGGCCTGCCAGCGGGCCTTGACCGCCGAGGCGAAGGCCGGATCCTTGAACAGGTACCAGTACCATCCGGTCCCCGGCCCCTGCTGGGTGTAATTGCGGATATACCAGCCGCGGAAGGAACTGTCCATGCCGGGATGCCCGGAGAAATAATCACAGTTGCCCAGCGCAAGGTCGAAATCCCATACATGGGCGAAGGTCAGTTTCCCGCCCGGTTCCAGCGTCAGGAACTGGCTCTTGAACAAATCCGCATCGATATTCTTGGTCAACTCCTGTACGATATACTGACTGACGAAAGAATCCACATCGATCCATGCGGCATAGCCCTCCTGGGGATCCGCCCGGTTCTCCGAGCGCAGGGCGGCCTCCATCCCCTCGAAGAAATCCCGCACATAGGAGAACTGCTCTTCGGCAGGCTGTTCCGGTTCGTTGAACATGACCGGAACCTTCATCCCTGTGTCGAACCAGACCGTCTTGTCTTTCTTGGCCTCAATCTCAAGATAGAAGCCTGAAGGTGAAATCTTCACACGGTCCGCTGAGGTCTCCTTATGCTCTGTGAAATCATAGCAGCCCTGATACTCATCATTTAGATACAGTTCCACGGGAAAGGTCTTAGGGGTCCACGGCAGGCCGCAAATCTCAGAAATGCGCATGGCGACCGTATTGCGCAGCAAAGTCTTATCGGAATAGTTGGCCAGCAGGACCCAGTCCTTGTCGGCGGGAACGCCGAATAGGGAGGCTTTTTTGTCCAACTTGATCTTGTACGGTTTCTTGGGCATGTTCCAGGTGGAATTGCCGCGGCCCCGAATCTGCATCGTCCCCTCAAAATGGCTCATCTCCGAATAACGGTTCTCCGGATCATCAATGACGATGCGTCCGGACACATAGACCTCTTTGGAATGGATGGGGGCACCGCCTGCCGTATAGATCCGGATGGTCGGGAAATCCTCGGTCAAAGAAAGGATATATCGGACGGAACCACCGCCGGACAGGTCGATCCGGCAAGAAAGATCTTTCCCGAAGTCCAGGACCCCGCCCGTGTAAGGCGTCTCGTCCAGATACAAACTCTTCCCCCGGAAGACGAAGCGGGGGACAAGACGGAAACCTGCAGCCCCTTTCGGCAGTTTCCCCGTCCAAAGCATCCCGGAAGGGACTAGTTCCAGATCCTCCGGCAAAGCGGGATTGTCCTCCCGCAGAAAGGAAACGCTGTATAGAGACCGCTCCGCAGCATCCGGAATCACGAGCCGATGTCCATTGGACAACTGGAGGAACAGATAATGATCATCGTATCCGATCCACTGTAGCGCCGCGTCTCCGTCCGCTAAGCCGTCTCCGCCGCCAGGGGCCGGCAACTCCCGGATCCGCGCATCAAGCACTTCGGTCACACGCATCGGGACCGTGATCACCACGCCGTCTGAGAACCGGATTTCAGCCAAATCCCCTTGAACTGTGATTCCTGAATAAAAACGAGCGGAATAATAATATGCCAGCAACTTGTCGCGGATGGCGGAAGACTGCGCTTGCGGGTCTTCCCTCTCACACGACAAAGGGAATACCAGCAAGATGGCCAGCATTGCCTTCAGGACGGACGTGCGGGAGTGAGGACGTATCCGACTATGGGATAAGCTATAAAACAAGGTGCTCCAGAGCTATATTGCTGCGAGCTTCCGCAGGATCAAGACGACGGGAATCCGTACTGTAAATGACGAACAGCCGCTCACCAAGGTGCAGGAAACGACAAGCCGGTTCAACATAGAAGGTAGGGTAATGGATTCCCTCCGGGACAAATTTCGAACGGATATATTCCAGTTGGGTACCGTCGCGGCTGATTCTATAGAATGAAGCCGTGGCACGGTAAACGGAACCGTAACCCTCGACCTCTGAGGGACCGAAAGTGTTGCAGAAGAGAAATGTATCCCCTTTGTAGTTGAAAAACTCCGGGCGAGCCGTGATGGCGCCTTCCACAAGTTGGAGATTCGAAAACTCGCCGAGGGTCGCATTCCATGTTCCATAAATGACGCCGTTTTCGCTTTGGATCCGGATGGCAAATGCGAAAAGATCCTCCCGAAGCGGGTGCACGACACCTTCCCAGTACGTCGTTCCTACTTGAATGGCAGACAAGTCCGGAATGGAGACAGTCTCCCAATGGATCAGGTCTTCCGAGCGGATGATCATGGCCGTGAAACCGTAAGCAAGCGCACTGATAACGGTATAATAAGAGCCTTTGTAACGAACCGCTTCGACATTCATTCCTATTCCAAATGCAGTTTTCGGACCGCCGTCAGAAAACCAGCGAATCTCCTTTCCAGTGCGCGTCCGGTAATTGTCGAGCACATGGGAGACCGTTATTTCCTCCCCGTCGAGGGTCATGACTTCCTCCCTGCCCAATTCCTGCTTCTTCAGGTCATAAGGCACATGGATATAAGTGCTCCGCCCGTCGACTCCGGGACAGAACCACAGATGCAAGGTGGAACCGTCAATGATTCCGGACACGTCGTACGGCGGCCTGAATCTGTCACTGATCCCCTTCCCGGCATACCAGATCTGCCTGATCTCCCGGTGTCCGATGTCATTGGTTTTCCAACGGACCAGTTTCAGGTCAATGTCAAGATTCCTGGGATGCTCCTTTGTCGTCTCGTAACCGGCATTGTACAAGCCATACCGCCAACCGTCATATTCGCCGACATACCTGAAATCATGGGCCATCAGTTCGGTTGAAGGATCGGATAAAGACCCCAGCAAGGTATCATGAGAAACCTTGCAGGACACCGCACTCAAGACAAGTACGAGGCATAACGGTATAAACTTTCTCATCTGAGGGGGGGCTCAAGCCATTAACTGCCCTGCTTCGGCCGAGTCACAGTCCGCACCCGCTTTGTCAGTTTCGTCTTGTAGATATGGTAGGTCCACTCGGCATGCCTCCCGGTGGAGGCATTGACGTCGGGGGCTTCCTTGCTCACCGTAAAATAGACGGTGGGTGTTTCCCATTCCTTGATATGTCCGAAGCTGTCGCGGGAAAGGCCCGCGTTATGGTTGCGGGGAAAGCCGCTCACGTCCGCGTCGATGCGTGCCAGGGCCGTCCATCGGCCGATGCCGGCGAGGAATCCGTCCAAATCCATATAATCCACTTCCTGAGCGACGGGAATATATGCCGGATAGGTACCCGGGTGTGGCTGGACGGGACGGACCATGACGATTTTATTCTCCTCCGGAGCAATGGCAAAGTCGCAGTTGCAAGTGTAGTCTGAAGCCCCGTTCAAGTTGTCCAAACCGGCACGATTCATATCCTTCGCGACACCCAATCCGGGCTTCGACATGTCGGACAGATCCATTTCGCGGAAAACGACACGCGTTCCATTGCTGTCCCCGATCGTATAAGTCAGCAAGACTTTTCCTTTTTTATCCAACGAGACGGCAGAAGGCTGTCCTACGCCCCAGGATCTGGCATTGCCCCCCAAGGACTGATCCCCTTCTTCCGGCCATGTCTTCGGCACCAGCTGAACAGGGTACTTAACCCAGGAAGCCGCATTGAGATCATTGCTGAACGCAACGCCGATTTCGTTATAATAATACTCTTTCGGATTGCTCAGGAAAAAGAGGGCATACTTGTAAGAGGTCCCATCCATCTTGAATTGTCCTTCGATCACAGATGGATCACAGGTATGATGGCTGTCCCAGCTCAGACTGGGCTGAAGGACGCTGACCGCGGGAGAATGAGTCCCGTTTGCATTCTCGACAATGTGATAGACATTGTCCACCATGATGTTTTGGTTCGGGTTTCCGCAGAAGAAAACATGGCTTGTACCATCCGTATTGGCTACGATGGAAGGGCAATAGGAGTAACGGTTCTGGCCGGTAAATCCGAAGACGAAAGAAGGTTTCGAGAAAATGTAATCCGTTACTTCAATGGTTTCTTCCGGGGTCTCCGGCCCGTTGTCCCCGCCGCAGGAGACGGCGGCGAGGACAGACAGGCAGAGCCCTAAGAGATGGAATCCTTTCCTCATTTGCAGCATGCTGGCTTGGAGGTGATGACTTCAACAAAATGCTTGAGGATTGCATCAGCCTGTTCCTGCGTTACAGTCAGGTACCGACGAGTACCGGCAGGATCCTCGGTAAACAAGGTCGATCCGGCATCAGTCACTTCAATCCGGCCCGGTGCAGACACTGTGAACCAGTCTCCGCCTTCCACTGCGTACAATACGGCCGTCGGATCCCAGGTGGGACGATCGTACGGCATAGGCAGATAGGCTTTGTAAGCTTCCACCATCGGATGCTGAGGAGCCCAGCCGAAGTCGTTTTCGATGCTGGAGGCAGGATACTTGACTTGGATACCGACTTCAAAAGGAGAAGTAACGACCGGCGTCGGCCATTGTTCAAAAATAACCTTCGCAGCCGGGATGTCCTTGACGACGTTATACTCATGCGTATCCGGATTGTTGAAACAGCCAGCCATCGTCACCAGAAGCTTTACTTTCTTGGCTACCAGTTCCTTGCCCGTCATGGGAGAATAACTGTCGGCAGGAGTCTCCAGCAAACGGATCAAGTTGGTGGAAAAGCCTACGGAAGCAATGACGACAGACCCGTCAGGCTCTGCCGCAAGAAGTTTCCTGTACAGGGTGACAGCCTCAGGATAATCCGCATAACCGGGGTGGGAGCGCGCAAACAGAGGCTTTCCTTCCGCATCCTTCAGATCCACGACGGCCTTGGCATAGTTGACGGCTGCATCTGTTTCACAGTCTGCCCCATCCTTGATGATGCCGATCGGGATGTCGGGATAACCGTACCAGGTGTTCATGATGTCGGCATACTCTGCCGGCGCCTCGCCGTTTTTATTCAAATTAACCGCTAGCAGACGGATCTTACCGGCGTCTTGATATTTGTAGAGAAGGTCCAGGGCAAGCGCATCATCCACATCGTTGCCCAGATCGGTTTCCATGATAATTGTCATCGGCGCATCCTTTTGTGTCGGTGCCTTCTGACCACAGGCACACAGGAGCATAGCCGCTGCCGAAAGGAAAAAAAACAATCTTTTCATTTTCTGTTCAATTATGTTTCGATAAATCAAACTTCGCCGAATAAAGGTCGTAAGACCATAGCCAATCCTCCCCCGTCACACCTGTTGTGAAAAACACCGTCAGCGTGTCTCCGTCAGGAAGGCAGCCTTTCTCGTCCGTAAGGAAGCCCGGGTTATGATTCCGGGGGAATCCGGACAACTCGGGCGTCACATAACCTATTACCTCCCAGGGATCTTTCTCCGCAAAGATATCTCCGTCCAAAGGCATGCGGGCCACCCGGCACAGGTCTCCTACCCAGGTCGGGATCACGCTCTTGTCGTAGGACTCGGACCTCATTTCCGAAACCATATACAGGTAGTCCCCGCCTAGGGCCGGATAGGAATTGGCCGTCAGATGCGGTATATCCTCTTGCTCGCCCAAACGGATGTTGTCCAAATCATTAAGGATGACCTCGCGGCGGGAATAGCCGGTCTTGGACCCGCTGTTATGGTAATACACGACGATGGTGGAGTCGTTTTTTACCAGACTGGTACTCTGCCCGGTGCCCCATTTATCGCGGCCCTCATAGGGTATCAGGGGGTTGCCTTCAAACTTGATGTACGGGCCTTCGATGGTTTCCGAGACGGCCAGTCCGATCTGGTTGTGATCAAACCACTGGTCCACACCCAGATAGGTCATGATATAGTTGTAAGTCTTGCCTTTATAGCGGGTCTTGAAGGCCCGGACGTCCGGATCACAAATATGGATGTGGTCCCATCCGGTCTCTGACGGAGCCACAATCTGCGTTCCAGGTTGCCAGACATAACCGTCCTTCGTAGGAATACCCTTGTACAGATAGACATAGTCGATAATCTCAAACGGGTTTTTGTTCTCACACAAAAACCCGTAAATGATCCCGTACTTGTCTATAATGAAACTAGGCGCGTAGTCATAATGCCCAGCGCCTCCGCTCAGTTCGTAACGGATCTCCGGTATGACCTGGGATGATGTTTTTTCCCCTCCTTCCCGGCACGAAAAAGCCAGGAAGGAAAGGGAAAGCATCATCAGGAGGACTTTCCTGTCCATGGATTAATCCTCCAGTTCAAGGACCTTGACACAACGTACCGGTGCGGCACGGACTTTCTGTCCATCTCCCCAGCCCCAGGCATCGGTGTAGCCCCAGCTGGAAAGGAACATGCCGCCCATGTTCTTGTTGAGGGATGTAGCAGTACGGAGAACGACCAGCCAGTCACGGTCCCAGTTGCCATATTCGTTCAGCCAGCCGGACTGCGGGATGAAAAGGGCACCGCTGGAAGTGACGTTGTCCTTGGTGAGATTGGCCGCGACGGACTTGTCCACACCGACGATGTAGCCGCGACGCTTGAAACCGTTGGCTGCCGTGGCATTGACCGAAACTGCCTTCAGATTGGCTTCGGAGTCACCCAGCAAGTCGCAGACTTCCTGGCCCGTCGGGACACGCCAGCCTGCCGGGCAAGGATTGTTGGCATCCGTCCATGCACTGGTCACCCAGTCGTTGCCCTCGTCCGGGACATAACTGTTGACGGCAGAAACGAAGTCGGGATTCGCCTTCCCGCCGACCCAGCCTTCCTTGCGGTTGAACTGGTAGCAGTAACCGATATCATCGATCTCGTCCGTGAAAGTACCCGGTTTGCCGACATTGCGGTTGATCCAGATCAGGCCGTTGATCAGTACCTCGTCATCCGCAAGGGTGAGCAGGCCCTGGACCACCTTGGTCCGCAGGGTCTTCTTGCCATTTGAGATCAGGAGTTCCATCGTACGGTTCTTGACAAAGGAAGTGGACTGGGTCACAGTCGCCTTGACCGTGGTCTTTCCGCTGCCGGAAGTCTTGTCCAGAGTGCACCAGTTGGTCTTGGAGGTATTCACCTCGCCGACCTCAATAGTCCAGTTCTCATTGCCGGTGATCGTGAATTCCACCTCCCCGCCTTCTGCAGGAACGCTGACCGCGACCGGATAGACGGCAAAGAGGGATTCGTCACTCTGGATCTTATAGCTGGGATCCTCGATCCACGTCGCCGCATTCTTGGTGCAGGAGAGCTGCATCGAAATGACGGCGAAACCGATAAGCATATAGATGATCTTTTTCATAATTCATCAATAATTAGGGTTCTGATCGAGATTCGGGTTATTGTCACACTCCCGCTGAGGCAGCGGAAGACGCTCATGTTTGCCCAATTCGAAATTGTTGAAATCGACATCGCGTTTCTGAAGCTCCTTCAGCGTGGCGTCATCAAAGCCCCAACGCTTGAGGTCCATCCAACGGACACATTCGAAGGCCGTCTCCAGGGCACGTTCGATCTTGATGTGCTCCTTGAAAGCCGAATAGTCGGAGCAGATCTTCGCTCCATCATAATAAGTGCTCTCCGCCAGTTTGGGAAGACCGACACGGGTACGGACCCGGTCCACATAGCCAACCGCCTTGGCGTTCGGAGCCTTGTTGATCTCGTTGAGCACTTCCGCATAAAGCAGGAGCATGTCCGCGAGGCGGATGGAGCGGAAGTTATTGTCGTTCCAGTAGTAGAGCGGCATGACATCCGTCGAATACTTCTTGATGAACACACGGTTGCCGCTGTCGGAGTAACCGTCAGACCAAGTTTTGCCATAGATCAGCTGGTCTCCGTGCTCCGGGAAGTCGGTCGTGGCCTGGTCATACCAGCAGGTGTAGAACAAGCGGGGATCGTTCTTGCCGTCCGTCGTCTTTTCACGCTTGAAGTATTCCACGATCCAGCGGTTACCCTCGACGTTATTCCAGCCGGTGCCTTTCGGAGACTGGTTGACTTCGATCTGCGTACCCAGCTGGGCGTTGGCATCCCGGTAATTGTCTGTCTGGTCGAAACCGACATAATTGACCAGGGAGAACTGGATCTCATACAGGGATTCGACGTTGTTCTCTTTCTTGTTGCTGAAGTTATCCTGCCAGTTCGGCTCCAACGAATAGATGCTCTTGCCCTCGCCTTCGATGATCCATTCCAGGCACTTGGCCGCATCGTCCCATTTGTGATGCTGGGCATAGTAACGGGCCAGCAGTCCATAGGCTGATCCCTTGGTAGGACGTGCCTTTTCTTTCTCACGTTTCAAAGGAAGATATTCGATGGCTTCGACCAGGTTTTTCTCCATTTCCGTGTAGATCTCTTCGGGAGTGGAATTGGCCGGCTGGTCTCCCGCCGAAGACATGTGTAACTGAAGCGGGATATTGTCCCACAAGCCAACCATGTAGTAGTAATAGAACGCACGGAGCCACAAAGCCTGTCCCTTGATATCTTTGCGATCAGCTTCGTTCCCAAAGACAATCGTTTCATCATCAATGTGGTCAAGAACCTGGTTGGCACGATTGATGGCCGTCCAGTGCTCCCGCCAGATTTTGGCCTGGCCTTCGGCAAAGTTGTAGTTGGTATACTTGAACTTGGTCCACTCGTTAAGTTCGGTCCAGCCAGCGTAGCTGACACCGTCATCTGCCATGCCGTTGAGCTGGGTGTAGATGTTACGTGTCCACGTACCTTGCCGGTAGAACATGTTGTAGACAGAGATCAAGTTGGTGTTCATGTCCTCTTCCGTCTTCCAGTACATACTGGTATTGAGGCTGTTGCCATTCTCGATGTCGATATACTTCTCTCCGCAGGCGGAGAAAGTCAGCAACGAGGCGAGGACGATCGTGAAATAAAGGATACATCTTTTCATCGCTGTCCGGAATTAAAAGGTGAAGGAAACGGCAAACTGGACGGAACGGGGGTTCGGGAACGAGCAGCCGTCATAACCGATGGAATAGATACCGCTATCCGCAAACTCGGGGTCGAGTCCGGTATAGCGCGTGAATGTCAGCAAGTTCTTGCCGATGACAGAGAAACGGATCTTGTCCATGCCGATCTTCTTGACGAAGGACGTCGGAAGGGAATAACCCAGGGCGATATCGCTGAAGCGCCAGAACGAGCCGTCCTCCAGCCAACGATCCTGATCACCGCGGGAGTTGCGGGAATCACCGTAGATGATTCTCGGAGTATTCGTCGTCGGGTCCTCCTGGGTCCAGGGCTTGTATCCGTTGAAGTTGTTGTTATTGTTGACAAAATCTCCGGCCGTAGCTTTTGCCCCATTGAAGACTTTCTGTCCGAATCGGCCATAACTCTGGACGCTGAAATCCAGGTTCTTATATGCAAGGCTGACATTCAAACCGGCATACAGCTTCGCCCAGGGGCTTCCGACCACCTGCCGGTCCTCGGAAGTAATCTGTCCGTCCGGCTTGTAATCTTCATATTTGATGTCACCGGGCAATGCTTTCGGCTGGATAATCTTCCCTTCTGAATTGACATAGGAATCAATTTCTTCCTGATTCTGGAAAATGCCGAGCATCTTGTAGAGGTACCACATGCCGAGCGGCTGGCCGATTTCAGAGATAGAGGTACTCGTGTAGGATACCGTGTTGCCGTATCCGAGCCCCAGGATCTTATTCTTCAGCGTGGAAAGGTTTCCATTGATTGCATAGCTGAAGTCTCCAATGTGGTCGTTCCAGCCCAATTCCAGTTCGACACCCGTATTCTGGAGCGATCCGGCATTGGCCATCGGGGCACCGCCCTCGTTTCCGGTGGTCCATAAGATATCCAGACCCAGCAAGAGGTCCTTACTGACGGAACGGAACCATTCGACGGATCCGGTCAGCCTGCGATCCAGCATCGTAAAGTCCAGACCGACATTGGCCGTGGTCTTGCGCTCCCAGACCAAATCGTTGTTGGTCAGGTTTGAAAGTGCGATACCGATGGCTTTCTCGTCACCGTCCATGATGGCACGCGGCGCAGTATTGAGCGTAGAGACATAGTCCCAGGCACCGATGTTTGTGTTACCTAGGGTTCCGTAGTTGGCCCTGAGTTTCAGATCATCGATCCAGGAGACGTTGAAGAACGGCTCCTTGCTAATACGCCAACCCAGTGAAACGGAACCGAAATTGGCCCAGCGGTTCCCGGCCGGAAGGCGGGAAGTTCCGTCCCGACGGGCCGTCAACTGGAGGAGATAACGGTCGTCGAAAGAATAGTTCAGACGGCCGAAATAGGAAATGAGCGCATACTCTATATAACTGCCGGTGGCAGTCTGGGTGCCCGTAGCCGAGGTGATTGAAGTGATGTAACGGTCACCGATCGTCAGGGGGTTGAGTTTGGACATGCCCCGATATTCCTCATGGAAAGTGTCATAAGAAAAACCGGCGACGGCATTGACCGCATTCTTGCCGAAAGTATAGTCGAAATTGTAGGTGTTTTCGATCAGGAGTTTATCATGCTTGGCTGTCGAATATCCCAGGGAAGCGGCATCGTCTCCCTGGCCCATCGTCCAGTTTCCTTTCTTACGGAGCCGGGAAGTCTCACCGAAATAGTTCTTGTAAGAGACATTCAGTTTGGTGGAGAAAATATCCTTCCAGATATTCAGCTTTCCATAGACGTCGCCATACAGATATTGCTGACCGTTTTCGCCATGGTAGATCTCTTCGAAAGCGACCGGATTCAAGGCATAGGTATTGGCCCGGTCCGGATCGCCATAGCCATAACCGCCAGGATGATTCTCATCATGGACAGGAATGGTCGGGGGCATGGCAATAAAGTTGGACCAGATCCAACCGGTTCCACCCGGATTCAACTGCTGCGTCATCGATTTGGTGAAGAAGAAATTCTCACCATACTCAAAGATGCCTTTCTTACCCGAAGTGTTGATACGGAATCCCGTCTGCTCATATCCGGTAAAACGAACGGCACCGGCATCGCGCTTGTGGTTGACGGAAGCGTAGTACCGGATGTTCTCGCTGCCTCCGGAAAGAGAGACATTGTAATTCTGGAGAAGACCGGTTCGGAGCATCTCATCCTGCCAATCCGTATTACCGTCGAAATGATTCTGGGTTTTGGTGACACCGGCCACGCCTTGCAACATGGCTTCCTGATAGGCACGGTCGTCATAAAGCTTATAAGTCTCGGCGTCCATCAGATCATAACGCGGCAACCAGTAGATCTGGGCAGAAGCATCTCCCGTCACCTTGAGCGGGCCGGCCTTACCTTTCTTGGTCGTGATGATCACGACACCGCTAGCGGCACGGGATCCGTAAATGGCGGCAGAGGAAGCGTCTTTGAGGACCTGGATAGATTCGATATCATCCACATTTAAGCCCAATTCGCTTCCGCCATAAGAGCCATCGACGATAAACAGCGGAGAGTTGCCGGTAAACGAACCGATACCGCGGATCTGGATGGAAGCTCCGGAACCCGGCTGACCGCTGCTGGTAATCTTGACACCGGAAGTCATACCCCGCATCGATTCTACGACATTGCCGGTCTTACGATTGAGAAGGTCTTGCTCCCGGACCGTCGAGATGGACCCGAGCACATCCTTCTTCTTGACCGTACCATAACCGACTACGACCGACTCCTGAAGGATATCCGTCGCAAGGGAAACCTGGGTCGGAACCTGACCGGCAGGGAAGGCTTTTGTCTGGAAACCTACAAAGCTGAACTCCAGATCCGAGCCGGCGGGAGCCTGGATCTGGTACTGTCCTGAGACATCCGTGAATGCGCCGTCCAAAACTTTTCCGCCTTGTCTGACCACGACGGAAACGCCAGGGAGAGCTTCACCCTTGTCATCCGTGACGGTTCCTTTCACCAGGTTCTGAGCCATGGCAAGAGGTCCCGTGCACAGAAGCACTGCCAAAATGGGAATCAGTTTCCCGATTCTGGTCCTCTGTTTCTTGAGATCAAATGCTTTCATATAATCTGGGTTTGAAATAAAATTGCCATCCTTTGGAGGATTACAACTTCTAAATTAGAAAAAGGCAGAGACTTTTGATCCCGTAATCGGATGATTTCATTTAAAAGACATCCTCTTTTTTGCACAAATTTTCTAAAAAATTGCGCACTAAACAGGCCAAAATAGCCTGAAACAAAGAACTTACGATCCAAATATCAGCGCGAAATTTGCGCAAAATCAAATATTGGCCACAGATTCGCCCGCGATCAATGACGGCAGGAGGCGGATCTGTGAATTCGGTGCGACAGTGCCATTCTGATCCAAGTGATCACAAAGGATCTTGACCGCCAGCTTAGCCATGTTTTCAACAGGCTGGCCTACCCGGGTAATCGCCGGCGTCAGATAATCCATAAAGAGATTATCGTCAAAAGAAATCAGCGACATGTCATTCGGGACAGACAGCCCGGACTCCCGGATGGCCCGGAGTGCACCCAGCATGATCGTGTTGCTCAACGCAAAGATGGCAGTAGGACGATCAGGGCCATACAGGAATAATTTGGTGGAAAGATACCCGTTCTGAACGGAAAATTCATTCCCGGCCACAAGCATACGATCCTCCAGGCCGGCCTCTTGCATCGCTTGTACAAATCCGTTGACCCGTTCCCTGTTCGGCATCGAATCCCGCTCGCCCTGAATGCAGGCAATCCGCCGATGGCCGCTACGGATCAACAGACGCGTACCGTCATAACCGCCTTTGAAATTATTGGTCGTCACATAAGGGAGCGTGGTTTTTTCGTAGAATCGGTCCACCAACACGACCGGCACTTCCCTTCCGACCAATTCCAGGACAGACGGGTCATCACCACACGGCACGGCAATCATTCCCTCAACACGCCGCAGCAAAAGATCCCGCGCACTTTTATTGAGGCGGGAAGCGTCCTCCATCGTATCGACCAGAATCGCCGTATAATCAGACTTGTACAACTCCGACACGACATGGCTCGCCATATCGGCAAAATAAGGATTCGCAATGGAAGGCAGCAACAGACCGATCATGCCGCTCCGCTTACTGCGGAGACTTTGGGCCGTAAAGGAGGGAACGTATCCTGTCCGGGTCACCTCGGCCATGACGGCTTCAGCCGTCTGCTTGCTGATGCGATATTTATCCGCATTCCCGTTCAAGACGCGGGAAACTGTCGTAATGGAACAGCCACACTGGTCGGCGATGGATTGGAGTGTCGTCTTTTTCATAGGCATAAATGCAGAAACAGCCGTTTCAAAGATAAGCATTATGCTCAAATATTGCGCAACCCGGAGAGACAGGTGCTCCCGATGGGTGGTAAAAACTGTCCATCGGGAGCAAAAAAGGCGAAAAATGCGCCCGATGGAAGCATTTTCGTTCCATCGGGCGCATTGGAAATTGTAGGGAATGTCAATTATTGCTCGTCCGGAGCCTCGGGACCCTGAGGGCCCTGCGGACCGTAGTCGGGACCACCCTGAGGGCCGTACTGAGGACCCTGGGGACCTCCCTGAGGGCCACCCTGGCCGCTCATGCTCTGGTAGAGGTCGCTCATCACGCGGTTGATCTCTTCCGTATAGCGGTCGATGTCAGCCACATTCTGGCTCTTGACAGCCTCTTTCAGGAGGTTCAGCGGGCCTTCGACGGCGCTGCGCTTGTCAGCCGGGACCTTGTCGCCATTCTCCTTCAGGAACTTTTCGACCTGGAAGCAGAGGGCGTCCGCATTGTTGATCTTGTCCACACGCTCCTTCTCCGCCTTGTCGGCCGCCTCGTTGGCCTTGGCCTCGTCACGCATCCGCTGGATTTCGGCATCGGACAGGCCGCTGGAGGCTTCGATACGGATGTTCTGCTCCTTTCCGGTCGCCTTGTCGAGGGCGGAAACCTTCAGGATACCGTTGGCATCGATGTCGAAGGACACCTCAATCTGAGGGATGCCACGCGGCGCCGGGGCAATGCCATCCAGATGGAAGACACCGATCTGCTTGTTGTCCTTGGCCATCGGGCGCTCACCCTGCAGGACACGGATCTCGACGGAAGGCTGATTGTCGGCCGCCGTGGAGAAGATCTGGGACTTCTTGGCAGGGATGGTCGTATTGGACTCGATGAGCTTGGTCATCACACCGCCGAGCGTCTCGATACCGAGGGACAGCGGAGTGACATCAAGCAGGAGGACATCCTTCACGTCGCCGGCCAGGACACCGCCCTGGATGGAAGCACCGATGGCAACCACCTCGTCCGGGTTGACACTCTTGTTGGGCTCACGGCCGAAGAAGTTCTTCACCAGCTCCTGGATCTTCGGGATACGGGTGCTGCCGCCGACCAGCAGGACCTCATCGATGTCGGAGGTCGTCAGATGGGCATCTGCCAGAGCCTTGCGGCAAGGCTCGATGCTGCGCTGGAACAGGTCGTCGCAGAGCATCTCGAACTTGGCACGGGTCAGAGTCTTCACCAGGTGCTTGGGGATGCCGTCCACAGGCATGATGTACGGGAGGTTGATCTCCGCGGAACTCAGGTTGGACAGTTCGATCTTGGCCTTCTCAGCCGCTTCTTTCAGGCGCTGCAGGGCCATCGGATCCTTCTTCAGGTCGATGCCGCCGTTCTCAGCCGCGAACTCTCCGGCCAGCCAGTCGATGATGACCTGGTCGAAATCGTCACCGCCCAGGTGCGTGTCACCATTGGTGGACTTGACTTCGAACACACCGTCGCCGAGCTCCAGGATGGAGATATCGAAGGTGCCGCCGCCGAGGTCATAGACCGCGACCTTCATGTTCTTGTTCTTCTTGTCCAAGCCATAAGCCAGGGCCGCAGCCGTAGGCTCATTGATGATACGCTTGACATCCAGTCCCGCGATCTTGCCGGCCTCCTTGGTCGCCTGACGCTGGGAATCAGAGAAATAAGCCGGTACGGTAATCACCGCTTCGGTCACTTCCTGACGGAGATAGTCTTCCGCCGTCTTCTTCATCTTCTGAAGAATGATAGCTGAGATCTCCTGCGGGGAGTAGAGACGGCCGTTGATGTCGACACGGGGCGTATTGTTGTCGCCGCGGACGACCTTGTACGGCATACGCGCGACCTCCTTGCCGACCTGGTCATAGGTCTCACCCATGAAACGCTTGATCGAGAAGATGGTGTTGCCGGGGTTCGTGATAGCCTGACGCTTGGCCGGGTTACCGATTTTCCGCTCGCCACCCTCGGTGAAGGCGACGACGGACGGGGTGGTACGCTCACCCTCGTTGTTGATGATGACGGTAGGCTGGTTGCCTTCCATGACAGCGACACACGAATTGGTAGTGCCGAGGTCGATTCCGATGATTTTTCCCATAATATCAATGTTTTGTTTTATTCTACATCTGCCACCGGTTCCAAGGGTGGCTCCTCCATTCTATCCAATCCCGTGCCATTCGTTTTTTCTGCCAAATTGTCATATCCCTTTGGAAAAGCGGAAGGGAAAGCGTATTTTCGCGGAACTGCTAAGGAATCTATGGAATACAGAACCCTACCCCCCGCCGAGTACACCCTCCTGAAGGAGCGCATCCTCCTGGAAGACAACCATTTGCTTATTGTCAACAAATCGGTTGGAGATCTCGTGCAGGGAGACAGGACCGGGGACGAATGCCTGGCCGAGACCTACAAGGCTTTCCTTGCACAGCGGGACGGAAAGCCCGGAAAGGTCTATCTGGGTATCCCTCACAGACTGGACCGGCCGGTGAGCGGCATCACCGTCTTTGCCAAGACATCGAAAGCTTTGGAGCGCCTTTCCGCCATGTTCCGCGAAGGCGAAGTACACAAAACTTACTGGGCCCTTTGCTGCGCCAAGCCGGACCAGCCGGAAGGTCACCTGAAAGGCTGGATCGTCCGAAATGAGAAACAGAATAAAAGCTATATCGTTGCGGACGGGGCAGGGCCCAAGCCCAGTTCCCACCCGGACGCAAAACTAGCTGAACTACGATACCGCTTCCTTTACAGTACGGAGCGGTACCACCTGATCGAAATCGAGCTGCTCACGGGACGACATCACCAGATCCGCTGTCAGCTGGCCCACATGGGATGCCCGATCAAAGGGGACCTCAAATATGGGGCGTCCCGATCCAATCCGGACGGCGGGATCTGTCTGCATTCCCGATCGATCCGGCTGGTCCATCCGGTCCGTAAGACCGAGATACACGTGACCGCCCCGGTCCCTTCAACCTGGAAAGGGATAAGGGATTAACCCTTCCTCAGCGAGTCCACATATTCTTCATGCCACTCCGTAGGCGTTTTCGCCACAAACAGGCGGAAGGCCATATTGAAGGACACGGTCGTGTGGAAGCCGGACATCATCGCAACCTCTTCCATTCGCAGATGCGGATCCTTTTTCATCAGGTCCAGGGCATACTGGATCCGGTACCAGTTGATGAACTGCCTGAAGTTTTTCCCGGAATAGTGGTTGATATTCTTGGAGACATACACTTTATTGGAAAAGACCGCTTTGGAGAAACTGTCCAGGTTGAGCTTTTCATCCAGATACGGCCGCTTGTCTTCCATATAGGATTCGATCCGCTGGAACAGCTCATAACCTCTTTTTCCGGGTTCATCCTGCGAAGCGGGAGTCGCGGATGTCACCGTCTCCCCGGGATTGTCCGGAAGGGCTTCTGCCGCCTGGCGGAATACGAGCCAAAGCGTCAGGAAGGTCGTGGTCATTGCAAAGAACGTCAGACAGGCCAGGCGGAACGAAAAAGAAAAAGAAGAAAACACATCTCCGAAAAAAAGAATTCCACCAATGACTGAAAACAGGGCGCAGAACAAGGTTGCGCTTAATATTTTTTTCATAATTACATAGGTTTTGTGAATGAAAGTTAACTAAAAAAAAGGCATTGGAGCGTCGCGACTCCAATGCCGGAAAGCATATTTTTATGTTTTTTATAGATTTTAATTCTTTTTTTGGGGCCGAGCCAGTTTGATGGTCTCGAATCCCTTGCCATATACGCCCGTCACGGAAGATACAGACAGGAAAGCATCCGGATCCACCCTCTTGATCATCTTCAGCAGAAGATTGAGGTCGCTCTTCCGCGTGATGACCATCAACACCTGCATCTCGTTCTGCGTGTACCAGCCTTTTCCCTCGATGGCCGTGACGCCCCGGTGAAGGTCACGCGTGATCAGGTCCGCGATCTCCTCATATTTGTGGGAAAGGATGAAAACCTGGACGGACTGCTTGGAACCGGAAAGGTACAGGTCCAGCACCGTGCTGCAAATCGTGATCAGGATCAAGCCATAGACGACAGTAATGATCTTTTCGGTGAAAGGAACCAGGCCGCCAGCCGGCGTATAAGACGGGACCAGCAAGGAGGACAGAATGATCACGACATCCATCGAGAGGATCATCCGCCCGGGAGATACGTTACGGTATTTGTTGACTATCAACGCGATGATATCCGTACCGCCCGTACTGCCGCCCTGGGAAATCGTCATCCCGATACCGACTCCGGCCATGATGCCGCCGATGATGACGCACATCAGCTTGCCATTGTCTATCGCCAGCGTCTGAATGATGTCCTGGGGGATGATTTCCTGGAAAAGGTTGAGCCCGACGGAAGCGAGGAAGATGGCATAGACCGTCTTGGCCCCGAAAGATTTGCCCAGCAGGAACAAGGCGGCGATCAGCAGCACCACATTGATCGCGAAATAGGAATAACCGATCTTGAACGCCCCACCTGTCGCATACTGAATGATGGAAGCCAGGCCGGTCACTCCGCCGCCGACCAGATTGTTCGGTACCAGGAAGATGGTCCAGCCGAGCACGTAGCTCAGGATGCCGACGGTGATCAGCAGATACTCCTTAAAGGCGCCCCACACCTTTTTGCCATTTACAGTCATATTACTTTTTGTTTTTCTTGCTCAGGTTGAGTCCGGTCTTGATCTCCTCGAACCCTTCTCCATACACATTGCTCGCAGGCGTGATGGAGATGAAGGCCGTCTTGTCCAGTTCCTTGATCTTCCGGGTCACCTCGTGGACCTCCTTCTGGCGCATGACGATCAACAGGACCTTTTTCTCCTGCTGCGTGTACCATCCCATCGCCTGGATCGCGGTAACGCCCCGCTCCAGGTCATGGATGATATAGTCTGCGATCTCTTCGTATTGGTTGGAGAACACCATGACCTGTACCACGGAACGGCCGCCGATCAGGACGGCATCCACGACCGGTGCGGAGATCAGGACCATGATAAAGCCGTAGATCAGGTCCGCGAAAGAACGGTCCGGCAACAGGAGCATGGACATGACGATCACGAAATCGGTCAGCAGGAAAAACCGGCCGGGAGAAATCGGCCAGAACTTGTTGACCATCAAGGCAAGGATGTCACTCCCGCCGGTACTGCCCCCGTGGCGGAAAATCACTCCCAGCCCGACGCCTTCCAGCAAGCCGGCGATCGCCGGGATCATGATCTTCTCCGGCACATACAGGAAACGGCCTTCGACGCTGTGCGCTTCCGGAATGAGCGACATGACCTGGAAAAAGACCGTCGCCATGCCGATGCAATAAATGGTCTTGAACCCGAAGCGGGCTCCCATCACGGCAAAGGCGATCAGCAGCAGGATCACATTGAAGGCCGCATACAGGAAGGACACTTTCAACCGGCCTCCGGTGGCATACTGAATCACGGTACAAAGACCCGTCAGGCCGCCGCTGGACATATCGTTGGGGATCATGAAGAGTTCCCAGGAAGCGCAATACAAGATCACGCCCAAGGTCATCATCACATAATCACCCAAGGTAGCGAGAAGATTTTCACGGTTCAATTTCAGACTCATCTCACGACGATATTAACGATCTTACCCGGCACGACAATCACCTTGACGATGGACTGCCCGCCCACATACTTCGCGGTCTGTTCCATTTCACGCACCTTGGCCTCCACCTCGGCACGGTCCATCGACTTCGGCAGATCCACCGTGAAGCGGGTCTTTCCGTTGAAGGAGACGGCGTAAGTGCAGGAGTCTTCCACCGTATAGGCCTCGACATATTCGGGGAAACGGGCGTCGGATACGCTGCAAGTGTTCCCGAGCGCGTGCCAGAGTTCCTCGGCGACGTGCGGGGCGAAAGGACTGAGCAGGACCGTCATCGGCTCCAGGATCTCGCGCTTGGAGCACTTCAGGGAGGTCAGGTCGTTGACCGCGATCATGAAGGCGCTGATCGTCGTATTGAAGGAGAAGGACTCGATGTCCGCCTGCTCCTTGCCGATCAGGCGATGGAGCACCTTCAACTCGGCCGGAGTCGCTTTTTCGTCCGTGACCAGCCACTGGTCCCGGTCGTAGAAGAGACGCCAGAATTTCTTCAGGAAACGGTTGACGCCGTCGATGCCCTTCGTGTCCCAGGGTTTGGACTGCTCCAAAGGTCCGAGGAACATCTCATACAGGCGAAGGGTGTCAGCACCGTAGGTGTCGCAGATGACATCGGGATTGACGACATTGAACATGCTCTTGCTCATCTTCTCGACGGCCCATCCGCAGATGTATTCGCCATCCTCGAGGACGAACTGCGCATCGGCGAACTCCGGACGCCAGGCCTTGAACGCCTCCAGGTCCAGCCGGTCGTTGCGGACAAGATTGATGTCCACGTGGATTTCGGTCGTCTCATACCGGTCCTTCAGGCCCAGGGAGACGAAGGTATTGGTCCCGACGATGCGGTAGACGAAGTTGGAACGGCCCTGGATCATGCCCTGGTTGATCAGTTTCTGGAAGGGTTCATCCTCACAGACATAGCCGAGATCATAGAGGAACTTGTTCCAGAAACGGGAATAGATCAGATGGCCGGTGGCATGTTCCGTACCGCCGATATACAGGTCCACGTTGCGCCAGTATTCATCCGCCTCACGGCTCACCAGCGCCTGGTCGTTGCGCGGATCCATGTAACGGAGGTAGTAGGCGCTCGAGCCGGCAAATCCGGGCATGGTGCTCTTTTCCAACGGATAACCGTGCCAGGTCCAATCCTTGGCGCGGGCAAGCGGCGGTTCGCCGTCCGGCGAAGGCTTGTAGGAATCAATCTCAGGCAGGGTCAGCGGCAGTTCCGACTCCGGAACCGGGCAAGGAATCCCGTCCTTGTAATAGATCGGGAAAGGTTCGCCCCAATAACGCTGGCGGCTGAAAATGGCATCACGCAGCCGGTAATTGGTCTTGCGGCGGCCGAGCCCGTGTGCTTCCACGTAATCCTTGGCCGCTTCGATGGCCTCCTTGACCTGCATGCCGTTGAGGAAACCGGAATTGCACATCACGCCTTCCTTGGCATCGAAGCTCTGCTCTGAGACGTCGCAGCCCTCGATCAGCGGAATGATCGGGAGGTCAAACTTCCTGGCAAAGGCATAGTCGCGGCTGTCATGGGCCGGAACAGCCATGATGGCACCGGTTCCATAGCCGGCCAGGACATATTCGGAGATCCAGATGGGGATCTGCTCACCGGTGAGCGGGTTGATCCCGTACGATCCGGCAAAGACGCCGGTGACCGTCCGCGTTTCGGCGATGCGCTCGCGTTCCGTCTTCTTCTTGACTTCCTTGATGTAAGCGGCAACAGCCTCCTTCCGGTCGGCAGCCGTCAGTTCGTCGACCAGCTCGCTTTCCGGGGCCAGCACCATGAACGTCACGCCAAACACGGTATCGGCACGGGTCGTGAAAATCGTAATGGGCTTCCGCCTTCCGTCACAGATCGTATCGAACACCATCTCGGTGCCTTCGGACTTGCCGATCCAGTTGCGCTGCATTTCCTTGAGCGAATCCGTCCAGTCCAGCCTGTCCAGGGAATCCAAGAGACGGGAAGCATAGGCGGAGACGCGCAACTGCCACTGTGTCATCTTTTTCTGCTCGACCGGATAACCGCCACGCACGGACAGGCCATCCTTCACCTCGTCGTTCGCCAGCACCGTACCCAGCCCTTCACACCAGTTGACGGAAGTCTCGCCCTGATAGGCAATCCGGTAATTCATCAGGATATCGGACTTTTCTTTCTCCGTGGCAGCAGCCCAGCGCTCCGGCGTGACATCCTCATAGCCGGATGTTTCGAAGCGGGCAACCAGCTCGGAGATCGGACGGGCTTTGTCCTGCTCCGGATCATACCAGCTGTCGAACATCTTGAGGAAAGCCCACTGCGTCCATTTGTAATAGCCCGGATCACAGGTACGTACCTCGCGGTCCCAGTCATAGGAAAAGCCGATCCGGTCCAGCTGGCTGCGGTAGCGGTTGATGTTCTGCGTCGTCGTCACTTCCGGATGCTGTCCGGTCTGGATGGCATACTGCTCGGCCGGGAGGCCGAAAGCGTCGTACCCCATCGGATGCAGGACATTGAAGCCGCACAGCCGCTTATAGCGGGAAAATATGTCACTGGCAATGTAGCCCAGGGGATGGCCAACGTGCAGTCCGGCCCCGGACGGATAAGGGAACATGTCCAGGACATAGAATTTCGGCTTATCCTTGTCAATTACCGCTTTGAAGGTACGGTCAGCGACCCAGCGGGCCTGCCACTTGCTTTCAATCTCTTTGAAATTGTACTCCATGAATCTTTATCTTTTGTTTTTCTTCTTTTCCAGACGGAACTCCACGTACAGGGAGATTTCGGCTCTCACTTTCTTGCCCCGGACGAGCCCCGGCTTCCAGGCCGGAGAGGCCGAAATCACCCGTACGGCCTCTGCATCCAGCAGTTCATCGACGCCCTTGAGGACTTTCACGTCCGTGACCTTGCCCGATTCGTCGATGACGAAATCCACCAGCACCCGGCCCTGGATACCGTTCCGGACAGCTTCTTCAGGATAGCGAAGGTACTGGTACACCCATTTCTCCAGGAAGACCCGGGGATCATTGCTGCCGAGGAAAGAGGGCCGGCGGTCGCAGTCGTAGTACGGAATAACCGCCGCTCCGGATGAGCCCCGCTTGCGGACCTCCGAGTCCACGTTGAAGATCGGACGCGGTCCGTTGACCAGCGAGACCGTATAATTGTAAATGTATTCCAGTTCCCGCTCCATGGGCTCATACTCGATGATGGACTCCACGTCGCGGTGGATCTGATACTCGGGGAAGCGGCCGGTCGTAAACAGGATGGAAGGGATCTCCTTGTCATAGAAGGAGAGCTGGTCCGACACGAACGGCTGCTGGGCCGTAATCTCCGGCAAGACGGGCTGGAGGGTGTTTTCCAGCGTCTGTGCGATGATATTCATGTCCGGATTGGAGAAGGAATAGGCGTAGAAACCTTCACTGGCCGTCCCCAGCATATCCAGGTCGATCATCGCCTCGATGTTGGCGACATCGGCGAAAGAACGGTTCAGGAAATACCAGGACCCGGCGAACATCGTCGTGGACGCTCCGAAAGCGGCGAGGATGACGGAACGCCGCAGCATCATCGAATTGGTGCTGAGCATACGGGCCAGCTCGATCAGCATCGCGACGCCGGAAGCATTGCCGTTGGCTCCGTTGAATACTACGGTCCGCTTCTCCCCGTCCACCGTCATCGACATCGTGCCCAGGTTGTCCATCCGGGCACCGATCACGATGTACTTCTCCCGCAGGTTCTTGTCATATCCGGGAATCAGGCCGATCACGTTGCGCGAGGTCAGCGTATCGCCGGATTCCTGCTTGATACCGAACGGATCACCCGCCTCGCCGGAAAGGATGTCCACGCCGTACGACTTGAGCATCTCCGTCACATAGAGGGCCGTCTCTTTCTCGCCCTCCGATCCGGGTGCACGTCCCTGCATGGACGTGGAAGCGATGTAGGAAATATGCTCTTTCAAGGCGGCGACCGTCTCGGAATCGTTCAAGGTCTCATATCCGCCGCGGAACTGGGCAGACAGGGAAAGGCTGGAAAAAGCCAGCAAAGTCAGGAAAAACCAGCGTTTCATTCGGCAACGTCCTTGATGAAAATCCAGGCATCCTTGGGACAGAACTTCTCTTGACGAACCTTCTCGTACGCCGGCTGGAGCTGCCCGAAATCGTTGGTCGGGCAGATGCCGACCACGGCATTGACCCCTCGCTTATAATGCAGGACGGCAGGCTCGTATCCGGCCTCTTTCAGCCGGGCAGAGAAGGCCTCCGCATTGCCCGGCTGGCTGAAACCGGCCAGGATGATACAGTAGCGGTAAGGGAAATCCTCCGCATTCAAGCCCGGCAGGGACCGGGAATGGAGGCGCGTAACCTTGGCCGCGTTGAAAAACTCCTCCGCCGCGGCAGAGTCCGCTATGTGCTTTTCGGCGGCAAGGATCGAATCCCGGACGAAACGTTCCCGTTCCCGGGCCTGCTGGTCAGCGATATCCTGCGCGACCAGCGCTTCCCGTTTCGCCTCCAGCTCGGACGAAGTCGGGCGTCCGGCGATCACCCGGAAAAAGTCGCACCCGGTAACGCCCAGCACAAGGGCGGCGGACAAACATAGGATCATGATTCTCCTCATACCTGACATTTCTATTGATAACTTGCAAAGTTAATGAATAATCCGTGACAAAAAAATCCTATCTTTGTCACGGATATGAGGAAAACCATCAGACTGGAAGCCATCGACCCCGTCGAAATCTACGGAGCGGGCAACAAAATACTGGAAGAGTTCTGCACTTATTTTCCGGGACTTAAGGTCGTGGCGCGCGGCGACACGATCGTCCTGGACGGTAAAGACACGCAGATCGAAGAGTTCGAGACCCGCCTGGCCGAGCTCATCGAGCGCCGCCATCACAAGATGAACCTGACCGTCTTCGATGTCGAAGACATCTTCGACGGGGAGAATTCCCCGGACAAGTTCCGCCTCAACGGCGAGGCCGTCATCGTCCACAGCACCGACGGCAAGCCCATCAAAGCCCGCAACCTGACCCAGCAGGAAATGGTCAAAGCCTATTTCGACAATGACCTGGTCTTCGCCATCGGGCCGGCCGGTACGGGAAAGACCTACGTCGCAATCGCGCTGGCTGTCAGGGCTTTGAAGAACCGGGAAATCAAGCGCATCATCCTCACCCGCCCGGCCGTCGAAGCCGGCGAACGCCTGGGATTCCTGCCCGGAGACCTCAAGGACAAGCTGGACCCCTACCTGCAGCCGCTCTATGATGCGCTGGGAGACATGATCCCGGCCCGCAAACTGCAGGAATTCATGGCCGAAGGAACCATCCAGATCGCTCCCCTCGCCTATATGCGCGGACGGACGCTGGACCGGGCTTGCGTCATTCTGGACGAGGCCCAGAACACCAACCTGGGACAGTTGAAAATGTTCCTGACCCGTATGGGCGCCAACGCCAAGTTCATCGTCACCGGAGATGCCAGCCAGGTGGACCTGCCCCGCAAGGAAGACTCCGGACTGCTGAAAGGCATCACCCTGCTGGAAGGGATCAAAGGCATTGCGACCATCCGTTTCACCAACGCCGACATCGTGCGTCATCCGCTGGTCACCAAGATTGTCAAGGCCTTCGACAAAAGCGAAGAAAACGCTTAACTGGGGACCTTGCCCCCTCCGGACGAAGGGGTGATCAGGACCAGGGAACGGATCTGCGACTCCATCGTTTTCCGCACCTCCTCTTCCGCCGGCGGCTGCATGGTCGTCGAATAACGCCATCCGTGCTGTTCCAGCCGGCTGATCATGCTGCGCGTATCCACGCCACGGCCGGCCAGCCAGGGAGCGGAGGCCGTCTCGGCGGCCCGGGACAGGGCCAGCAGCAGATGGAGGGGCTGCACCTCGGCCGTCCCCACTTTCAACGCCTCGAAGGCCGCCATGTTGATCACATTCTGGGCGCTGCGTCCTACGGACATGCTGTCCCCCGCCGAATACGGGACGCTGTGATCCCGGAACAGGCAGGAATCGATGTAACGCTTGAAGGCCGTCAGATCGACCTCCATCTCCTTCAGAAGCAGGCATGCGGCGTTGTCCGCATGGCGTAAGATGCCGAGCATCAGGTGGTCCGCCCCGATGGCATAACTCCCCGTACGCATCGCTTCGTCGCGGGCGTACAGGAGGATGGTGTTCAATTCTTCTGAAATCCGGATTTGCATAAATAAATATTGGTACAAAAGTAGCAAAATAATCGATAATTTTTGCTAAATTTGTACGTTTATAACAGGCCAATATTTATAGAAGAAAAGATATGAGTGAAGAAATGACCAAAGAAACGATTCACGGTCTCATCGAGCCGGTCGAGATCGACCACGAGATGCGGACCGCCTACATCGACTATTCGATGTCCGTTATCGTTTCCCGGGCTCTGCCGGATGTCAGAGACGGACTCAAGCCGGTCCAGCGGAGAGTGCTCTTCGGCATGGACGGCCTGGGACTGAGCTATTCCGGACAGACCAAGAAATCCGCAAGAATCGTCGGTGAAGTCTTGGGTAAGTTCCACCCCCACGGAGACTCCAGCGTATACGATGCCATGGCCCGTCTGGCCCAGAACTGGAACCAGCGCTATCCCCTGGTTTACGGACAGGGCAACTTCGGCTCCATGGACGGCGATCCGGTTGCGGCCATGCGATACACCGAGGCGAAGCTGGAAAAAATGGCGGAAGATGTCCTGTCCGACCTGGACAAGGATACCGTGGACTTCCAGCTCAACTTTGACGATACCATCCCGGAGCCGACCGTCCTGCCGACCAAGGCGCCGCTCCTGCTGCTCAACGGTTCTTCCGGCATCGCCGTAGGTATGGCGACCAACATGGCGCCCCACAACCTCAGCGAGTGCTGCGACGCGATCTGCGCTTACATTGACAATCCGGACATCACGACCGAGGAGCTGATGGAGCACATCAAGGGTCCCGATTTCCCGACCGGAGGCATCATCCAGGGCCGCCAGGGCATCATCGACGCCTACAACACCGGCCGCGGCAAGGTCGTCGTCCGGGCCAAGACCGAGATCGAAGAGCTGGACAACGGCCGCGAGGTCATCGTTGTCACGGAGATCCCCTACATGGTCAACAAGAGCGAGATGATCAAGCGCATCGGCGAAATGGTCGAGGACAAGCGCATCGAAGGCATCTCCGACATCAAGGAACTCACCAGCCGCGAGGGCATCCGCATCGTTTTTTATCTCAAGAAGGATGCCAATGCCAACGTCGTGCTGAACACCCTCTTCAAGTATACGGCCCTCCAGTCCAGCTTCGCCATCAACAATGTCGCGCTGGTCAAGGGACGTCCCCGCACCCTCTCCCTCAAGGAGATGATCGCCAACTTCGTGGACTTCCGCCACGAGGTGGTGGTGCGCCGCACCAAGTTCGACCTCGACAAGGCCCAGAAGAGGGCACATATCCTCGAAGGCCTTCTCCGCGCCATCGACGTGATCGACGAGATCATCGCCATCATCCGTCGCTCCGCCACCATCGAAGAGGCCAAGGCCGAGCTCGTCGCCACTTTCGGCTTCTCCGAGACGCAGGCCACCGCCATCGTCGAGATGCGCCTGCGCCAGCTCACCGGACTCGAGAAGGAGAAGCTCCAGGCCGAGT
>CAMOTB010000012.1 GCA_946625485.1 uncultured Bacteroidales bacterium
CTTTGCGCAAGCTCGGCCCCCCGCACATTTGGGTCATCCCGGAAGGGCAAAGTGTTCCTTGGGACTCCGGCGACCGGATCACCGTCATCTACCGCGATCGCCGGATGCGATTCCGCGAGCGGGTCCGTTGCAATTGAAATTGAAACTGCGTATCTTTACAATACATAGATACGCAGTTTTTTATGAAACGCACCGCTCTTCTAACCACCCTCCTTCTCTGTATTTTCACCCTGAACGGCTGCCGGCAGGGCCCCACCCTTGCCGGCCACGTGGACCCTATGATCGGCACGGCCTACAACGGTCACGTCTTCCCCGGGGCCACAGTCCCTTTCGGCATGGTTTCACCCAGCCCGGATACGGGACTGAACGACTGGCAGCACTGCGCCGGTTATCACTACGATGATGATTTCATCCTGGGCTTCTCCCAAACGCACATGAGCGGCACCGGAGCGACGGACATGTGCGACCTGCTGCTGATGCCGGTCTGCGGAGATCCGGTTTTTGATCCGGGCACGGCGGAGCAGCCGGGCTACCGGGCCCATTACAGCCACGAGAGCGAGTCCGCCCGACCGGGATACTACGCCGTCACGCTCGACGAAGAGGCGATCCGTTGCGAGATGACGGCAAGCGAGCGCTGCGCCTACTACCGTTTCAGTTTCCAAGGCCAGGAGCAGTGTCCGGGGCTGGTCTTCGACATGCTGCACGGCAATGACGGCGGAATCTACGAGGCCGACGTCCGTTGCACAGACAGCCATCACATAGAGGGGTTCCGGCGCTCGTACGGCTTTATCAGCAACCACGTGTGGTACTTCTGCGCCGAGCTTTCCGAGCCCGTCGTGGTCGCGACCGGCTGGGCGGACGGGAAGACCCTCGCGCCCGGCGAGACGGCAGAGCGGATGACCCGGCTCCATGTCGCCGTACCCTGTGAGAAGCCCCTGCAGGTACGCATCGGCGTGTCCACGGTCAGCTGCGAAGCGGCGCGCGCCAACCTGCACGCCGAGTTGGGCGGCAAGTCTTTCGGCGACATCGCACGGGCTGCCGCCCTCAAATGGGAGGCGGCCCTCTCCCCCATCCAGGCCTCCTTCGGTACGGAGGAAGAGGCCCGGATCTTCTACACGGCCCTGTATCATACGATGGTGGTCCCGAACCTGATCACGGACGTGGACGGCAGCTACCGGGGCTGGGACAAGGAGGTCCACCGCTGCCCGGAAGGCGATTATTATACCAACTATTCGCTTTGGGACACTTACCGCGCCGTACATCCGCTCTACAACCTGATCTGCCCGGAGCGGAACGTCGCTTTCGTGCGCTCGATGCTGGAGCGCTACCGGCAGATCGGCATGCTCCCGATCAACGAATACGGCACCTGCGAGACCTTCTGCATGATCGGATACCATGCCGTGCCCGTGATGGCGGATGCCATCCTTCAGGACATGGGCGGCTTCGATTACGAAGAGGCCTGGGCTGCCATGAAGGCGATTGCAGAGGACCCCGACCGCGGCGTAGGCTTTTACAAGCAGTACGGATACATCCCGACGGGCATGGAACCCAGTTCCGTGTCCAAGACGCTGGAATATGCCTATGACGACTGGTGCATGGCGCAGGTGGCGCGCAAACTGGGAAAGACGGAAGAGGCGGCCTATTTCGACGCCCGGGCAGGGCAGTTTGCCAACGTCTTCGACGTTTCCGTCGGATTCACCCGGCCGCGGCTTGCGGACGGAAGGTGGAAAGAGCCTTTCAATCCCCTGCGGACTGCCGCGCATGACCAGGATTTCATCGAAGGGAATGCCTGGCAGTACACCTTCTACATACCGCACGACCGGGCGCGGATGGTTGCTTTGTATGGCGGCCCTTCCGCGCTGGCAGCCAAGCTGGACGAGATGTTTGCCACAGAATTGTCGGCCGAGGATATCGTCGTACCGGACGTGTCGGGCCTGATCGGCCAGTATGCGCACGGCAACGAGCCCTGCCACCACGTGGCGTATCTATATAATGATGCCGGGCAGCCTTGGAAGACGCAGGAGATGGTCGCACGGATCAAGAAGGAAATGTACAAGGATGCCGTCGACGGGCTCTGCGGCAACGATGATTGCGGTCAGATGTCCGCCTGGTATGTCTGGAGTGCCCTGGGCTTCTACCCCGTCTGTCCCGGCAGCGGCATGTTCGACATCGGGAGTCCGTCTGTGCGATCCGCCGTCCTGCATCTGCCCGACGGCAAAACCTTCACGATCCGCACCGTCACTGCATCCGGCGCTGAAACCAGCCCCGAAGACATCTATATCCAGTCCATGCATCTGAACGGCGAGCCCTTCAGCGGCACGGTGCTCTCCCTTTCCGACATCCTCGCCGGCGGCGAACTGGTCTTTACGATGGGTCCGTCTCCTAAGGAATCGTAACGCTGACGGAGCGGAGCTGCGGGTCGCGGGACATCGCCTGCGGGTTGGTTCCGGGGATGCCCTGCGGAATGGGCTGGTGGATCAGTTCGAAAAGCTGGGTCCAATAGAGCGGGAACTCCCCTTCGGCGTTCTTGAAATTCATCGGGGCGGAAGCGAAGACTTGCTCGCCACTTTCGGTCAGATAACTGAGCTGGACCAGTTCCGTGCAGTACAAGGCATCATTGTCCGGCAGGAAGGCGACGTCGTAGGGCATGCCGACATACTGCTTGGCCCGTGCCACGTCCTTCGCAGCCTGGCTGTCATCCTTGAGCCGCATCACCTCGAAGACCGGCAGGGAGCCGTCCTTGAGCGTGAACTGGGTCAGGAAAGTATCCAACGGATGGCGGTCCACGCCATATTTAATGGTTGCATCGATGATCCAGGCCTGTCCCGCAGCATCCACCTCGGCAATGGCGACATGGATCAGGTTTAGGCTGTCCTTCGCACCCGTCGCCTCGGCAATGGCCGAGTCCATGGACGTGGAATCCAGACTGTAGTCGGCCGGAATGCCGACAAAAATCAAGTCTCCGGTCTGCAAGACCTCTTGTTTGGGCTGCCGGGCGCAAGCGGCCGCCAGGCATGCGCAAAGCACGAAAAGGGGAATCATTCGTTTCATACCGCGAAGATAATTCATTTTCTTGCAAAAGAATTTGCTTTGGCCCGAAAAAGTTGTATCTTTGCATCCCCAATTCCTCTGGATGTAGCGCAGTTGGTAGCGCACCTGGTTAGGGACCAGGAGGTCGCTGGTTCAAGTCCAGTCATCCAGACAAAAATGCAGGCTTAACCGCCTGCATTTTTTTGTCTGGGGACAACGTCCCCTATTGAGGGGCATGCCCCTCAAACACCCCAGCCCTGCGGGCTTTCAGCTTAACCGCCTGCATTTTTTGTCTGGGGGACACATGTCCCCTATTGAGGGGCATGCCCCTCAAACTCCCCAGCCCTGCGGGCTTTCGGCTTAACCGCCTGCATTTTTTGTCTGGGGACAACGTCCCCTATTGAGGGGCATGCCCCTCAAACTCCCCAGCCCTGCGGGCTTTCGCCTTAACCGCCTGCATCTTGTGGCAGCCTTTGCAATGATTCGCGTGCGAAACAAGTCCACCGATACGAGCGCGACGAACTGAGTGCGGCGAAAGGAATATAGACGGCGTCTCTTTCCTTTCGTCGCACGGTTTCCCTCCATTCTGCCCGATTTCTGGCGACGAAAGGAATATTGCGGCACTCCTGTTCCTTTCGTCGCAAGTCCGGGGCTGTTTGTCCCGACGGAGTCGGGGATGCTTGTCGTCAAGGAACTGGGGCTGTTTGTCGCGACGGGGGTGGCGGATGTATGTCCTGACGGGGGTGGGGCGGATGTATGTCGAAATGACAAAAGCAAACCGGGGCGTCCGGTTTATCCCCATAGAAACACGGCAGGAATATGACTCTTCATTGTTTTTTCTTATCTTTGAGAAGAACACTCAAAAACATGATACCATGAAAAAACTGCTTTTAATCCTTTCTGTCGCGCTGGGAGCCTTGCTTTGCGGCAGTTGTGCGACGACTTCCTTCCTCAGCACGACCCCTTCGGCTGTCGTCAACCAGGCCAATTTCCACACGGTGGGACCGATCCAGAAAGAAATCACTTGCCAGTACATCTTCGGATTCGGCGGCCAGGAGAAAAAGCTTGCGATGGAGAATGCCATCCTGGAGATGACGGAAGGACTCGGCCCCAACCAGGCCCTGGCCTACATCAACACCGTGGAAAGCTACAAGGTGCCCATTTTCCCCATTGTCATCACCAACACGACAACCATCTCCGCCGTCATCATCGAATACGACAACTGAGTTGAAAGCCAGGGAACGGCAGCATTTCCGGGATGAGTCTCCGCAGGTCTCTTTACGGAAGTGTCACGGTCATTTCCTCTCCTGTATAGCAGATCGTGACGTCAGCAGCGTCACGATCTGTGTTTATACCGCAGCCCGGACGGACCCCCACGATGCGGAATTCGCGTTCTGCCGGCATTCCCGGGAAGGAGCCCTCCCGTGCACAGATCGTCAGGCACGAAGCGGCGTCGTCCCATCGGAAACGGATCTCGGAGCGACGGCCTCGCTCATAACCGTAGCCGTCACCCTCGTCTTCGTAGAGCACGAAGGAACCGTCCGCACCCGGATAGACGCGGATCTGCAGGCTGTTCCACGGCTTCTCACAGGCATATTGCACATCCGGCCCCACAGGCAGGATCGTGCCTGAGCGCACAAACAGCGGAATGCGGTCCAAAGGGCAATCGACCGTCTGCATACCGGCTGCCACGCGCTCTCCCGTCCAGAAATCGAACCAGCCGCCCTCCGGCAGATACACCTCGCGCGACAGGGCGTCCGTCACTACAGGCGCCACCAGCAGGGACCGGCCGAAGAGGAACTCGTCCGAAACGGCCCGTGCTTTCGGATCCGAGGGCCAGTCCTGGAACAGGGCCCGCATCAGCGAGCTGCCCGCCGAAGTGACCTGCCAGGCCGTACCGTAGAGATAAGGCAGCAGCAGGTAGCGCAGGCGGATGCACTCCTTCTGGGCTTCAAAGTCGAAGTCACCCGGACCGCCGAACTGGAAGATTTCCCGCGGCGTATGGGTCCCGTGCGAACGCATCATGCCCGTGAAAGCGGCGAACTGCATCCAGCGCAGGTACAGGCGGCGGTATTCCGGATCCCGACAGCCGTCCGGATAGCGGTGGGCGGAGAAGAAACCGCCGATGTCGGAATTCCAATACGGCATCCCGCAGAGCGAAAAATGCAGCGCCTCGGGGATCTGCCACGACAGGGCGTCCCACCCCGAAGTCAAATCCCCGGACCAGCAATGCGCCCCGTAGCGCTGGAGGCCGACCGTCGCCGAGCGGGTCAGGATCAGCACACGCCTTTCCGGCGCATCGGCACGCTGATGGTCATACACGCCCCCGCAGGAATAGAGCGGGAAGGCATTGCGCATGGCGCCGAAAGACCCAGCCGCCGTGTTGAAAGCGAAATCGGACGCTTGCGGATTCTTGTGCTCCGGTTCGGTGGCATCCAGCCACCAGGCATCCAGTCCCGCATCCCAGATATGGCGTTTCATGTAGGACCAATAGATATCACGCGCCTGTGGGTTGAAAGGATCATAGACTTTCACCCCGTTGTCCGGCGGGAATGTCTCGATCGGCAGCAATGCACCGATGGCTTCCAGCTCCTGATAAATGTTTGTTTTCGGGCCGAAAGAGGGCCAGACCGAGATCAATGCATGCGCATGGAGCCCGTGGATTTCATCCATCATCTTCCGGGGCTCCGGGTAAGCCGGATTGCGGAACTCCACCGAATTCCACTCCGCATTGTCCATGCCCCAGTACCGCCAGTCCTGCACGATGCCGTCCAGCGGGACCCCCAGCTCCCGGTAACGCTTCACCACGCCAACCAGTTCCTCCTGGCTGACATAGCGTTCGCGGGACTGGTGGAAGCCATAGGCCCAGAGCGGGCTCAGGGGCGCCTGCCCCGTCAGCGAACGGATGCCGGCAACGACCGCATCGGCATCCCGGCCGACGATCAGGTAATAGTCACCCTGCTCCCCTTCCTCCGAGGAGAAGCACATCCCGTCCGGGCCGTCGCTGAACTGCGTGGTGCTGTAATTGTCCCAAAAGAGGGCATATCCCTTGGACGAATGGACCAGCGGCAGGGCGATCTCCATGTTGTTGTTCTGCAGGGTCAGTTCGTGACCGCGCCAGTCCCATACACCGCCCTGATGCTGTCCCAGGCCATACAGGGACTCCCCGTCCTCCAGCAGGAAGGCCTGCGAGCGGAGCGTCCCACCGGGCCGTTCAGCGACCAGCGGCGTCCCGTCCGGACGGAAAAAAGAGACGGTCGCGGACCTGCGGTCGATGCGGGCTGTCAGTGCTTCGGATGAGAGCACCAGACATTCTCCCTCCTGCCGGGAGGACAGACGCACTTTCTCCGGCCGTTTGACCACGGAGAAAGACGGCGACTCCACCGGACGACCCGCGGAACGGGTCACACGAACCGTGGCCGGATCATAAAACCGGAGCTGAAGGGTCCCCCCCTCCGTTTCCACCCGGACTCCGCCGCGGATGCGGCGGCATCCCGGCGAGCAAGACACGCAAAAGACCAGCGACAGGGCCAGGATAAGAATGCTGATTTTTCTCATAACTTCAAGATTTACACAAATATACAAAACTGCCGCCAATTGTTCTTCCTTTTTTCTTATCTTTGTGAAGATAACCATGATTATGAGATCCCGTCTCGTCCAGATATTAGGAACATATTTCCTGCTGATCCTTTCGTTGGCGCCCTTCCGGGCGGCCGCCGCTCCTTATGAATACGGCCTCAGGATCCGGACTTACCCTTACTCCACCAACGAACAGACCGCCCTGCTGCTGGAGGGAGGAAAAGCTATCGACCTGAAGGGAGAGCCTTTCCGGATGGATTTTGAGTTGTATAACCGCCAGGACAACCTGCTGGGCACGGTATTCCGCATCATCACGGAAAAAGGTGACAATATCGACTTGATGTATTCCGTCGACCGGAATGACAATCACTATCCCATCCTTGTCACCGGAGAGTATGTCCACGACATCCGCGCCGCGCTGACGACCCGCAAGTGGCTGCCTGTGAGCATCGAGATTGATCCCAGGGACGGAGAAATCTCCCTGGATTATGCCGGGACGGTGATGACAGTCAAGGATGCCGGAGCCCGGGGAGCCCGTCATCTCCGCATCGCTTTCGGACACTGCCTCATTCCCGGCTATACACTGGACGATGTCGCTTCCATCGCTCTCCGGGACATCATGCTCTATCGGGGAGAGCGGCGCATCCGGCACTGGGACTTGTCCGTCCACGACGGCGACGTCTGCCTGGACAACCTCAAGGGCGCACCCGCCACGACGGTCTATCCCAACTGGCTGGTGGACCGCTACATCAGCTGGGACGAGGTCTTCACCAAGACCTTCAGCCGTGAGCCGTCTGTCGCTTTCGATCCGGCGGAAGTGTTCTACATGTCCGCAGACGGATCCGTCATCTCTGTTTACGACTGCCGTACCCGGGAAAGCCGTCAGATCGAGGCCGTCGCCGGTGCCTATCCGGCCCATGCACCGAACCAGCTGATCTGGAATGGAAGCCGGCTGGTCTCCTACAATCTGGATGAATGCACGGAAGCCTTCTTCAACCCGGAGCGCAAGGCTTGGGAAGGAGGGGAGCTCCCCAGCAAGGACCATAACTACTGGAACAATGCCGCTACCTGGTGGGAGCGAGAACAGGCCGTCGTCAGTTTCGGCGGCTACGGCCATTACCACTACAACAACGACCTGCTGATCCAGCGCTGCGGCAGCGAAGGCACCGACCGCCAGTACCGCATCGAAGAGATCACCCCCCGCTATGGCTGTGCCGTCGCCATCGTCTCTGATACGCTTTACATATTCGGAGGACGAGGCAACCTGTCCGGCAAGCAGGGGCTGTCGCCCAAATTATACAAGGATTTATACGCCCTGGATCTCCATACCCTGGAGGTCAGGAAACTCTGGGAAATGCCCCAGTTGCCGGATGCCATCTGGGGCGAACAAATGATCTGGGATGACGAGGAAAACTGTTTCTATGCTTTCGGCAGTTTCGACGGCGGGAAACTGATCAAGTTCAGCAAAGACGGGAGCGGATATGAGGAAGTCTCGCTGTCCGCCGGATTCGGCGGGGATTCCCAGTTCAGCTGCTATGACCTGTTCTTCGATGCTTCCGGCAAGAAACTCTATGCGACGTTGATCCGCGCCCAGGTAAGCGGAGAATCTACGGTTCAGGTCAAGAGCCTCAACTGGCCGCCCGTCACGATGCAACTGCTCCACCAGAGCATCGTCAAGCCGGTCGAGAAGGCGGCCGGACGCAAGTTGCATCCCGGCGTCATCGCCGCCCTGGCCATCCTGGCACTGCTCGCCGCAGCCGGCTGGATCAGTTGGCTCCTGAAAAAGAAAAAGGAATCCGCCAACGAGGAAACGGCACGGATCGACCTGGATGCCGGACACCGGCACTACGATTTCTCACGCAACAGCATCTGCTTCTTCGGAGGATTCAACGTACGCGACCGGAACGGGAAGGACATCACCGCACAATTCACGCCCAACCTCAAGGCCCTCACCATCCTGCTGCTCCTTCATTCCGCAGACGATTCCGTCGGGATCAGCAGCGGCAAGGTCAACCGTACCCTCTGGTCCTACAAGCCCGAGGAAGCCGCCAACAACAACCGCAACGTCTATATCTCCAAGCTGCGCAGCCTCCTCGAATCGCTGGACGGTTTCAAGATCAACAACAAGAACAAGATCTGGGACATCACCCTGTCGGACGGAGCGCAGTGCGACTGGCTCTGCGTCAAGGGCCTGCTCGCCGGAAAGGAAGATGAAGACACGCTCAACTGCATCCTGGAGCTGCTCCTTCGGGGCGCGATGCTGCCGGATTGTGAATTCGACTGGCTGGACTCATACAAGGGAGACTTTTCCAACCTGACGATCAACGTGCTGAGTAAACTGCTGGATGCGGACAACATCGGAGATGAACTGAAGATCAAGGCCGCCAATACCATCTTCCTCCATGACTTCCTCAACGAAGATGCCTTGCGGGCCAAATGCCGCATCCTCTATCAACAAGGAAAGACAGGTCTTGCGAAATCCGTCTATGACAATTTCTGCAAGGATTACCTGTCTTCCATCAATCTGAAATACGAGGTCGAATTCAAGGACCTCATCGCTGACTGAGCGTCTGCTTCAATCTCCGGGCGGCATCGCCCGCCAGTTTCAGGTACGTGTCCGGCTCGACCCCTTCGTCCAGCTGGACGAAACGGCTGCCGGGCTGGCTGACCGGCGTACGGCGCGCCAGTTTGAAAATGGCCGTACCCTCGTCGATCTCGTCGAACATCGCGACATAGATCATCCGGGCGCCCGCGTCGATGCAAAAATCCAGCTGATCCTTGAAAAAAGCACCCCCGTCGCGCGGAATCAGCGACGTAGGACGACCGGGGCGTTGCATGTTGTCCCAGGAGAAACCCGGGAAGCAGAGCGGTGCGTAGGCAATCCCATGTTCGTCGGCCCAGGCCACGTCGGCCCGAATCAAGTCGTGGTATTTCGGGTAGGTCTCATGGCGGTACCGGCCGACAAACCAGGGCATCACGACATCACACTTGGCAATAAGGGCATGGAGCCGCTCGTCCGGAATCGTATCTCCGTCCAAGTTGCGCCAATGTGTCGGCACGCCCAGCATCACGCTGAATCCCAGCGCCTTGAGTCCGTCAATGATTTCTTCAGCCTCGTCGAAGCCATAGCGCCGGTTGTCGTTGAATCCGACCCCCCACACCGTCACGAGCGGCTTACCGTTCTGATACAGGTATGACGGATTGGCCGCATGATCGAACAGCTGATACTTCCCGGCAAGTTCCTGGATATCTTTCAACAGGATACGCGGTCCCCCGGAGGGCATGCCGCTGAGATCATACATCACGCAGATTGCACGGCTGTACTTGTTGGCCGCGGCCATCGCATGGTCCAGCACCGTGTTGAAATGGTTCCGGCCTGAAGGATTGGCAATCTCGCCCACGAAACGCTGCATGAAGACCCCGTCCAGACCGTACTCCTGCATCCAGCGGAAATGCGTATCCGTCGTGGAGGCATCATAGGCCGAGAAGATCCAGGCCTGTGTGCCGTCTTCGTACACGAACTCCGTCGGATAGAGTGTCTCATATTCGGATACGTCCGGCCAAAGGTCGATCGTACAAGAGCCGGGAGCGAAGGAGCCCCGCTTCTCATAGTGGTACCAGCCCCGCCCGGCGCCGTCACCGGGGGCGTTGAACCAGCCTTGGTAGCCGGCCATTACCAGACCCTCATACGTATCATATGAGATTTCGGAGGGCCGTCCCTGCCGGGCCGATCCGCTGCCGCAGGAAAGCAGCAGCGACACTCCCAGCAGGGCAGCCATCCGGTGCAAAGCAAAATCAACCATATCAACCATCAATGCGTTTGCACAACTTCCTGGATCGTTCCGTCTTCGTTGAAAAAGAGTTTATCCACACAGATGGAACGCAGGCAGCCATTGCCTGAAATCGAGCAATTGTGATAGAACAGGTACCACTGTCCCTTGAACTTGACGACCGAACCATGACTTGTATCGCAGTCGGTGGGCTTCAGGATGATGCCCTTGTAGTCCCAGGGACCCATCGGATTGTCCGCCGTGGCATAACGCAGCTGGTTGCGGCCGCCCTTGCCGGGTTCCTGATGGTTGTCGGCATACATCAGATAGTACACGCCCTTGTTCTTGAAGATCCACGGACCCTCATGATAATCGCGCAGGCCCTGCATCGGACGGACTTCACCGTCGATCTCGGTCATGTTGTCCTTCAGCTTGACACCGATGATACGGCCGCCACCCCCGTAATAGAAGTACGGCGTCCCGTCATCGTCGATGAAGACGCAGGGATCGATCATCGAGAAAGCATCTCCCAAGCCCTCCAGGTATCCCTGGACCTTGAATCCGCCGGTCGGCGAGTCGCTCACGGCGATACCCACCTTCCAGGTGCTGTTCCAGTCCGTACCGCTCGGGTGCGGGAAATAGAAATAATACTTCCCGTTCTTGCAGGCGCAGTCCGGTGCCCACATGAAACCGCCCTCCGGACGGCCCCATTCCACATCACGGGAATGCAGGAACTCGCCATGATCGACCCAGTCCTTCATGTTGTCGGTGCTGAAGACATGGTAACCGTCCATCAGGTCGCAGCCGCGGGGCGGATCATTGTCATGGGAGGGATAGACATAGAGGCGTCCGTCCGCCCAGACATGGGCCGAAGGATCCGCCAGGTAAAGGTTTTTGATAAAGGGATTGCCGGGCATCTCCAGTTCCACCACCTCTTCCTTTCCGCCGGCTTTGGGCTCGCAACTGCAGGAGAGGCAGAAGATCGCCGCGGAGAGAGCGGCAAAAACCAGTATGATTCTCTTAGCGTTCATCGTTACACGGGGATTAGCGCGACGGCATCGTCGCAGTCATTTTTGTTTCGCCGCGAAGCATCTTGGCAGCCTCGCCGGTCAGGAACAGGTACCAGTCCGTCGGGAGGTTGTCGTCGATGCCCTGGAAGCGGATCGCGAGTTCGGTCGTCGTCTTGCTCCATTGGGCGCTGCTCTGCGGGGTGGAAGAAGTCCAATAGGTACTGCCGGTCCAGCTGATGTAGTACTCGTCGTCGGTCGTGTAATTGTACGACGCAGGGACACTGGATTTCTTGTAAGGCACGTTGGACGGCACCTCGGACACATGCATCTGCTTGAAGATGGCCGTGCCTTCGTCGATCTCGTCGAACATGCCCACGTAGATGGCCTGGGCCCCGGCCTTGATGTCGCGGTAGAACTGCTTCCAGTAGAACTTGCCGCCGGCGCGGAAACCCGTCTGGGTCACGTCTCCGTCGGGATAGCCGTTGTTGGGATGCATGTTGCGGTCGCTGCCGCCCGGGAAAACATGAGGCGCATAGACCACGATATGTCCTTCCGTAGAATAGGTCTTCGCCGCAGCGATATCACCTTTGATGCGGTCCTGCCAGTCCGTGCCTTCGAAGTTGTCATTGGAGTAGCGGCCTACGTACCAGGGGATGAAGGCATCGCACTTCTTGATCAGCTCGATCAGCTTGCGATGCTCCGTCCCCGTCACGCAGTCATTGCCTCCCAGGCGCCAATAGCCCGGACAACCGAGCATGATGGACCATCCCTGGGCGATCAGCTGATCGACATAGCTCTCGATGAACGAGGGCCTCGGATGGTTGTCATCGCTGAAACCGACACCCCACAGGGCCAACAGCGGCCTGCCGTTTTCATGCAGGTAATATTTCTGCCTGCCGCGGTCCTTGAGCTGGTATTCGTCCATCAGTTTCTGCGCATCGGCGACCATGGAGGCGGCCATCGCCGTCCTGGACGAATTGATACCGCTCATGTCGTACATGACCGCAATGGCACGGCCGTACTGGTTGGATCCTTTCATCGCATGCGCAAGCACCTTGTCGAAATGGTCCTTGTGGTCCGCGCTCTGGATCTCGCCGACGAAGCGCTGCATGAACACGCCGTCCAGTCCGTAGTCCTTCATCCACTTGAAGTGCAGGAGCACCGTGGACTCGTCGTAGGAGCTGAACACCGTGGCATGCGTGCCGTCCGGCAGGATGAAGGGCGAACTGTAGCCGGTCGCGTCCCCGTCGCCCACCACATACTTCTTGGTATATTCCGACATGTCGGGCCAGAAGTCGATGGAGTTGCGCAGGGGTCCCGGACGGAACTGCTCGTTCTCACGGTAATGGTACCAGCCCTGGTTGGGGACCTTCGTCATGGGAGAGCCGTCTCCAGGCGTACCGAACCAGCCCTGGTATCCGGCCATCACGAGGCCGCGGTACGTATCGTACGGCTGGCCGTCCTGATGGGGCTTGACGCCGGGATCGGCATATTCGGATTCGGCCGGCTTGTCCGGCCCGGGATCCGGCTCCACCCTCCCGGGGATGACCTCGGGCTGCTCGCAGCAGGAGAGCCCGAGGATCACCAGCGGAAGTGCTGTCAGTTTTCGGAGCAGCTTCATCATCAGTTGGCTTTGGGAACGTCGATCTCCTTGATCTCGGAGTAGTTCCAGTTCTTATACTGGTTGTTGACCTGGACACCCATGCGGACCCAGTAGTGGTAGCCCGGCTTGACCTGCATGCTGACGCTGTAGGTCTCGCTGCCGTTGCCTTCCGCATCTCCGATCCGGCTCCACGCCTTGCGGATGAGGACCCGGTAATCATCGGTATAATAGTAGTCGATGTGGTTGGCGGCACCGCAGAAGTGATTCAGGCTCAGGAACGGGCGGACCTCGATGACCATCGGAAGCCCCTCCGTGACGGGAGCCTGCAACTTGCAGCTCAGGGTCAGGGTGGTACCGTCGAGCTCGGCCGTGAAGTCCACGACGTGCAGGTAAGGCGTCACCTCGAAATCCTGGACCTTGCCGGCCTTGCCGATCGCGACGTTGTAGGTCGTGTCACAAGGCCAGTACGCACCGTCCAGCGGCAGCATGTCATAGGTGCCGCTGAAAAGTCTGGTGTTCTTGTAGGTACCATCCATCTTGACGGCCAGATCCTGCGGAGCGGGATTGGTGCTGTAGCTGCGCTCCCAGATGCGGATATGGGTGTCGGCCTGGTCCACGAGCAGGTTCTGGCCCGTCGTCTTGTCGATGAGGCGTCCTTCCACCTTCGCAGCGGGCGCATCGAAGTTGTCGATCTCCATGCAGGACGACAAGAGCGCGGCTGCGGCAGCCATCAGGATATAGATTGCTTTCTTCATATTCTTCATTTCCATTGCGTATCTGTTAATAACCGTCATTGCGGATCAGCTTGTCATTCTTGTTGATCTCGCCGCCCGGGATCTGCTCGTAATACCAGCGCTTGTCGTAGGTCAGCTCACGTCCGAAGGGATTGGCTTCGTTGAGGAAGATGTATTTGCCCTCATTGACGACATAGTAACTCGACAAGGTGTGGACCATGAAGTTGTTGTACAGGGAATGGGCGACCCGCCAGCGGCGCTCGTCCCAGTCGCTCTGGTTCTCGATGCAGAGTTCACGCTTGCGCTCGTCGCGGATGAACTGCAGGTTCTCGTCCACCGGGTAGCCGTACTTTTCCTCCCCGACATCTTCCGGAGAAGCGACATACTCATACGGATGGGCGCCCGCACGCTCCCGAATCTCGTTGACATGTTCGATCGCCTCTCTCTTGAGAGCGTCGCTGCCTGTCTCCAATCCGAGTTCGTAAGCTGCCTCAGCCCAGTTCACCAGCACCTCCCCATAGCGGAAGACCTTGTAGGGATGCCAGCTCTTGTTGAGGTTGCGGGTGGAAGGATCGGCATTGTAGTCCACATACTTGCGGATGAAGGTGCCCATGTAACTGGCGTCCTCGTCACCGTTTCCGGTCGAATAGCCGAAGACGCCGCTGACCTTATAGGAGACGCCATCGATGTTCTCGTACTTGCCGAGACTGGACGCCCGGATCCGGTACTGCTTGGTGTAGTCCGTCTCCACATTGGTTTCGGGACAACCGTCCTTGGCCGTGCCGGGATAGGATTTGTAGAGACCCGTCTGGAGGTCGATGACCGTACCGGAGAGCGACTCCGTCATGCCGGGGAAGAAGAAGTTGGCACGGCAGCGCGCCTCCATCTCACCGGACTTCCAGATATCGGTGATATCGTTGAAACGGACCGGAAGGCCGTTCTCGTCCGTAATGGCCGGCATTTCATACAGGCTGATCAGTTCCCAGGTAGGCTGGATCGCGGCACCGACACCCTGGGCCAGTTTCGTGCCCTTCGGCAGGACCATGCCGTCATAGGAATGGTAGAGCTGGGTGTGGCTGGGAGCAACCTGGCCTTCGATACCGTAGTGCTTGGTGAAAATATCCTCCTCACCGGAGAGATCCTCGATGAACACTTCGGTGTAAGCCTTTTCCTTGTCACCGCCCGTATGCAGACGGAAACCAGCTTCCTTCAGGAACTTGCAGGCATCGTAAGCAGCCTGGTAGAACTCCCGGGCCTCCGACGGATCCATGCCCATCAGGCCGAGATCGGTAGCCTCGCCCGTAATGCCCGTGTACTGGTTGTACTTGGCCACGGACGCGGCATAGAGCATGGCCTTGGCCATCAGGGCTGCAGCTGAATAGGCGTTGCCCCGCTGGGTGTTGGTCTTGTCCTTGGAGCCGTGCTCCATCGCATACTGAAGGTCGGACTGGATGAACTTCCAGCAGTCGTATTCGGTATCGCGGGGCTGTTTGAGCGACTCGGGATCAGCCGTAGGGTCCAAGACATCCTTGACAATCGGGACGCCGCCGTAGCGCTTCACAAGGCCGAAATAATAGAACGCACGGATGAAATACGCCTCGGACATCAGTTCCTCGAAACGCTCCTCGGTGAACTTGTCCTTGTAGTCAGGGAAGCCGGCGATGAAGACATTGATGTTGCGGATATCCCCGTAGGGCCAGTAACCCCACGCACCGGAGAGGTTGCCATGGCGGCCGGCCGTCTCGGCACAGCTCGTCGAGCCGTAGCTCTTGAGTGCCTCCCACCAGTTATTGCGTGAGTTCCTGCTGTTGCTGGTACCATAACCTACTCCGCCTTCATCGGTCGCTTTATAGAGGAAATCCTCGATGGGCATGTTGTTGTACAGGCCGGAGAAGTATTTCTTCACGCCGAATTCGGAACCGAACAGGGTCGATTCATCCAGGATGCCCTTGGGCTCCAGATCCAGATTGTTACAGGCCCAGGCGCCGAACGTCATCACACTGAGAAGGATGATAATTTTATATGCTTTCATATTCTTTCCTCCTTTTTAGAACTTGATGTTGGCACCGACATTGAGCGTGCGGTTGACCGGATAGTTGTAGAACAGGATACTGTTGGAGCCGGTATTGACACCGCCGTTGGTACCGGGACGCTCCGGGTCGATGTTCTTCATACCGCTGAAGGTCAGGAGGTTGTATCCATTGACATAAACGCGCAGGCTCTTGATGCCCACCACCTTCGTCCATTTCTTGGGCAGGGTGTATCCCAGCTCGAGGGTCTTCAGGCGGACATAAGAACTGTTAAGGATGCCGGTGGTACCGGTGTTGAAACTGTGGCCGGTCGCCGGATAGAAGCCCTCGATCCATTGGGTCGCAGGGTTCCAGGGATCATCCCAGCTGTTGGCCGTATGCCAGCGGTCCTTGTAGATGTTGAGCGCAGCGCCGCCGTTGAACGGGCCGACCTCGGTGAAGACTTCGCTGTACTGGTTGTAGATGCCGGCGGCACCCTGCCAGTTCATCGAGAAGTCCCATCCCTTGTATTCGCAGCCGACCGTCAGGCCGTAGTTGAACACAGGGAGGTTGTAGGTGGCCACGGGATGGCTGTCATTGCCGTCCACGACGCCGTCTTCGTTCCAGTCGATATACCAGTAATCGCCCGGGAGGGTTCCCTGGCCGTAATTGGCACCGGTCGTAAGGTGCTGCTGGATCTCGCTGAGCGAAGTGAAACGTCCGCCTTCCTCGATCTCGAACCAGATGTCCTTGTTTCGTCCGGAGACGTTGCCGCGGCGCCAGTTCTCCATCGAGTTGCCGGCCACGGAGTCCAGATGATAGACCCAGCGGTTCTTGGTTGCGGAGACCTGGCCGTTGATCCAATAGGTCAGTTCGCCGACCTTGTTGAGGTGGCCGAGCTGGATCTCATATCCGAAGGTGGTGTCGCTCTCGATGTTCTCCTGCGGCATGGACGCACCGACCGTACCGGGCAGGACAACGGATGAGCTGGCCAGCAGGCCGGAGCGCAGGCGCTTGAACACCTCGACCGTTCCGGTGAACTTCTGGCGCCACAGGCTCCAGTCGATACCGGCGTTCCAGGTCGTGGCCGTGTACCAGGTCAGGTTGTAGTTGGGGATGGCCGTAGGGGCGACACCGCCGGTCAACGAAGAATCGTAGAACCAGCCCAGGTCATTGGGCCTGAGTTCATAGCCGACCACCGTTGCCGGGTAGGTACCCGCGCTGGCGTCATCACCCATCATGCCCCAGGAAGCCCGGAGCTTGAGATTGGTGATCCACGGAGCGTTGTCCTTGACGAAGCCTTCCTCGCTGATGCGCCAGCCGGCGGAAACCGACGGGAAGAAGCCCCAGCGCCTTGCGGCCGGGAACTTGGACGACGAATCGTAACGGGCAGCCAGGTCGAGGATATACTTGCTCTTGTAGTCGTAGTTGCCGTGGAAGATGAACGCGCGCCGGGACATGTCGCCGACCCCGTTCATCGAACCGACCTGATTCTCCGACTCACCGGCAAACAGGTACTGGTTGTCGAAGAGCATCACACGCTCGGAATAGAAACTGTCCCAATAGTTATAGGACTCCTCATACATCAGCATCGCGCTCACGTGGTGCGCATCCGCGAAGGTACGGTCATAGTTGGTGGACAGCTGCAGCACGGTTCCGTAACTCGGATCCGTCGAGCGGTTGACCGACCCCGGATCGTTGCGTCCGAACATCTCCAGCGTGCCGTCGGGGGCATAGTTGAAGAGGTTGTAGGTCCGCTTGTAGCTCGAATTGTTGGTCGTATAATAATCGTAGCTGTAGAAAGCCTTCACGTTGAGGCCTTCCACACCGGGGATGTCATAGGTCAGGGCAAGGGCGCCGTTGAAATTGTAGCGCTTCTCCTGGCGGAAACCGGTGAAAGCGGAACTGGTCGTGGCGACCGGGTTGTCGGTCTCCAGCATCTCAGTGTCGTAGCCCGGAAGGGTGTGCTCCTCATCCAGCCAGGCCTGGGAGGTCGGACGATAGGTCCAGGCCTTCTTGTACACGGTCCAGATATCCGTATGGGGCTGGTTCTTCTCATCCATGTAACCGCTGAGCTGGAGGCTGGCGCGCAGGCGCTCGGTGATGCGGGCGTCCACGTTGCTGCGGAAGTTCCAGCGGTTGTAATTGAGGGAACGGCTCTTGTAGGAGCCCATCTGGTCCATGTAGCCCAAGTTGAAGAAGTAGTCGATCTTGTCGCTGCTTCCGTTGACGGAGAGGTTGTACTGCTCCTGGGGGGCGTTGTTCATGAAGAGTTCGTCCGCCCAGTTGGTGCTCTTTTTCTGTCCGGAGCTGTATTCCAGGATCTGGTCCCACTGGTATCTGGGGACGCTGCGGATCGGATAGTTGCCGTTGAAGCCGTTGAACTGCTTCTCGTTCATCAGGAGCATGTGGGAGGCGGCATCGGAGGTCTCCGGGACATAGAGGAAGCTCTGCCAGCCGACATTGGCCGAGAGGTCGATGTCGAACTTGCCTTCCGTGGAAGAAGTGCCGTGTTTGGTCGTGACAAGGATGACGCCGTTCGCGGCCCGGACGCCGTAGATGGCGGCCGAGGCATCCTTCAGGACAGACACGCTCTCGATCTCGTTGGCATCCATGCGGGAGAAATAGGCCTGGTCCCGCGGCACGCCGTCCACGACGATGAGCGGAGTGCCCATGCCACGGATATCGATCTTGTTGTCAAACTCACCCGGCTGGGAAGAGTTCTGCGTGATGCGGACACCGGCCACCTTGCCGGAGAGCATGTTGATGACATTCTCGTTCTTGGTGACCACCATCTCCTTGTTGTTGACGGCGGAGACGGCGCCCGTGAGGGTCGCCTTCTTCTGCGTGCCGTAACCGACTACGACGGTCTCATTGAGGAAGTTGCTGTCATCCTTCAGCACGACTCGCAGAGGGGTCGTCGCCGCAGAGACCACGGCATCCTCAAACCCCAGGAAGGAAACCACCAGACGGTCGCCGGGGGCGGCCTGGAGCTGGAAGTTTCCGCCGGCATCGGTCACGGTTCCCGTACGGGTCCCTTGGACCATCACGCCGGCGCCGATGAGCGGCTCCCCGTCCTTGTCCAGGACCACGCCTTGGACAAGGCGGGTCTGGGCACTGACGGACAAAGAGAGCAACATCATCAGGGCGATGAGTATGTTACTGATTGTTAATTTCATACGATTCGATCTTGAAATCGGTGTTCTGCTTCGGATGGATTAGCGGGCATCGGGGTCGTTGGCGCCGGTCGGGCTGACGCGGCGGTTGAACCACATGTAGAACCAATGCCAAGGGCCGATGGTCTGCTCGCCGTACTCGTACTCGAGGAAGAGGCCGATACCGGAACGGAAGCACCATCCCTTATAGCTGTCATGAGTCACGAGACCCTTTTCGTTGATCTCCCATCCCATCAGGCCGGGGATGTCGCCGCCACCGTCCCAGCCGCCGAGGATTTCACCGTTTGCGGGGCCGTTGCAGGCCGCCTTCTCCTCATCGGACCAGTTCTCACGGATGGAAGAGGCCCAGGAAGGCTGGGTAGTACGCCACACGAGGCCGCGGGAGTATTTCACAAGCGCCTTCAGCTCATCACCGAGGACGAAGTGGGAACCGTCATTGCCGATCAACTCTTCGTCGCCCTTCATCAGGGACGCGTTCTGGATGATCTGCAGGGCCTTGTTGGCCTGTCCGTGACGGAGGTAGATCGGCTCGGGGAGAAGTTCGCCCTCCGGGAATGTCGCCTTGAGGAAGATCGTGGCAAGGTCATAGACGCCGGCGCCGGCCGGGATCATCCACTTGGCATTGACGGAAGCCTCGGAACCATACTCGATGTGCTGACCATCCGGGAAACCGTCCTTGGTCAGGAACTGGTCCAGGCCCATACCGGGAACCGGGTTGTCGATCTGCCAGAAAATCTTGTGCTTGATCACGTCGTTGGCGACGGTATAGATGATGATACCGTTCTTGCCCTCGCTGTTCCAGCAGTCGGTGCCGAGACGGCGCTTGAGAGACCAGGTACCGTCGGCGGAAAGGGCCTCGGCGATGGTATCGTAGGCACGCTGGACGTTCTCATTCTGATCCTCACGGGGAGCAAGCTGGAAGGTGATATTGCCGGCAGGCAGCTCCTGGAAGTAATCCTTCAGGTTGAAGCCCTCGATAAACTTGGCCGCGGAATTGGGGATCAGGAGACGGTGATAACCTTCCTGCTCGCCCTCGAGCTTGGTCAGGCTGACACCTTCCTTCACGACGGGATCGACCAGGACCTCGGGGTCGAAGCTGTGATCCTCGCCGACCTGGACGAAAAAGTAATTGGAACTGATAGCCGTACCGTTCAGGACGGCTTTGACAGCCACGGTATAGAGCTTTCCGGCCTCGGCAGCCAGCGCCTTGACCGTCAGCTTGAGCAGGTCACCGTCCAGGGCGGCGGCATCTACCTTAAAGAGACCGGCACCGGCACGGGTCTGGACCTCGCGCGCATCCGCGATGTCAAATTGGGCGGCAGCCACCTGATCGGCCGTCAGGGCCGGAGTAGCCAGGAAGAACACGTCGACCGCCTCCTCTGCGAGCACGACCTTGCCATCGGCAAAGCCCGGGCAGAAAACCAGCGAATTGATGGCGGCGGAAGCGACTTTCTGGATGGCGTAAGCCGTACCGTTGACCGTGATGACGAATGCATCCGCCGTCTCCTCGACGGTCACATCGGCACCACCGGAAGACGGAGCGATCGTGATGGTCTTGCCGTCGCTGAGATTCAGCGTCCATACGCCGTCGCCGTCCTGGCTGGCGTTGAGGATGGTTGCACCCGTGACCATGGCAGCCTTCAAGTCTTCCTGGAGCTGATGGACCGATCCTTCAAGGACCGACACACGGGTCTGGAGGTCTTCAATGTCTTTCTTGTTGCAGGAAACGACTGCACCGAAAGTGAAGAGCATCGTCGCTCCGATCAGGAGCATCTTGAAACAATGGGTTTTCATAAACAGTTAGTGTTATAAAGTGTGTTTTTTAAAATTTTTAAATTAAATCGAGGTCAAATATATAATTTGAGCCTTAACCCTCCGGGGAAATCTATATTAAAGAGGTAATTAATTTTTCAATTAAGGTTTTTTTAACCCCCAATCCTTGTTGGGCAGGGGACCCATTTCGAGTTCCAGGACTCCGCCTTCCATCAGCTGTCCGTGACGGATCCATGGCGCGTCCAGGGTTTCACCGTTCAACTTGGCACGCTGGATATACTTATTGTCATCCGAGGCGCCTTTCGCCACGATCCGGAAAGTCCGGCCGTTGGACAGCCGCATCCGGGCATCCGTAAAGACCGGACTGCCGATGGCGTAGACCGCCTCACCCGGCGTGACAGGATACAGGCCCAGGGAAGAGAAAACCACGAATGATGTCATCCCGCCTCCGTCCTCATCGCCGGGCACGCCCATCAGGTCGTCCCTGAACCAGGTATCCAGCATCTGACGGATACGTTTCTGGGTCTTCCACGGCGCCCCGGCATAATTGTAGAGATAGGGAATGTGCAAGGAGGGTTCGTTGGCCATGGAGAACTGGCCGACATTGCCGGTATGGTCCGGAAGTTTGGCGAAGAAGGCATACTTCCCGCGTCCCAAAGGCGTGGCGAACATCCGGTCCAGCTCGGCGCAGAAGCGTTCCGGACCGCCCATCAGGGCGACCAGGTCCGGGATGTTGTGCTGGACGTCCCAGCGATAGACCCAGGCATTGTTTTCGTCATAGTATTCGCGGGCACCCATACCGCCGGGGAAATTGTAGTCCAGATCCGGGATCCATTCACCTTCCTTGTCCTTGGGATGGAAGAAACGCGTCTCCGGATGGAAGAGCTTGCGATAATTGAAAGACTGCTCCCAGAAATATGCGGCTTCGTCCGGCTTACCGGCGGCCTCAGCCAGGTGGGACAGGCACCAGCAGTCATAGGCTGTGCCCAGACTGACGGCAACCGGCTGCCGTTTCTCAAAGGGATGGACATTGGGGTCGTTTTCCGGCTCTCCTTCCCGCAGCGCGGGCACGTATCCGTGCTCCCAATAGAAGGCATCCAGCCAGCCGGCCGGGTTGCCGCACCAGGGCGCGAGCGTCTTCTCCTTCATGCCCTTCCAGCCGGCCTCAAAAGCGGCAGGAACATCGACCTTCAGGCCCTTGGCGACGGCGTCGGCAAAGGTCGGGATGGCGTGGTTGCTGTTCATCCGGCGCGAGTCACCGCTGATCTCCGGGAAAGTCGGCATCCAGCCGTTCCCCATCTGCGCCGCCATCCGCAAGTAGGAGGCCAGGATGTCCTCTTCCATCGTCTGGTCCATCAGGGTCCGCAACGGATGCGCGGCCCGATAGGTGTCCCAGATCCAGTCATCGGTATAGAAAGGCGTGCCGCCATCCTCATGGACGGCATTGTCGAAGGCGCTCCAGTAGCGGCCGTCCTCGCTCAGGCAGACCGGCCGTTCGAAAGTACGGTAATAAGAAGTATAGAACACCCGCTTGCGCTTTTCGGGACCTTCGACGCGGATGCGGCCGAGGGTCTCGTTCCAGATCCGGCGGCCCTCCGCGGCCACGGCTTCAAGGTCAAAGTCCGTTATTTCCCGGTGCAGGTTCTCGGCCGCCTGCGCCGCGCTGATGAACGAGACGCCGTAGCGGAGCCGGACCTGCTTTCCGGTAAAGCCCAGGGTCACCCAGCTCCGGTCGTCCCGACGGCTGCTGTCTACGGTCGCAGGCCGGACTTCCGGCTCCATGTGGACATAGACCCGGGTCTGCCCGGCAACGGTCTGCCAGCCCTCCAAGGCCTCCCCGTCCCAGCTGACCGTCCCGTTCATGCTGGCCAGCACGAGCGTCAGCGGCGCATCTGCTTCCAGGGCATAGACTGCCGACTGGTGCGAAAGCGCATACCGCGCCTTTACAGCCCCGTCGGAGAGGGTCACATCGAAGGAATAGGGAGTCAGGTGCTCATTGTCGTATGACACGGGGATGACCGGGCCCCTCTCCGGCCCCGTCGTCACCGAGAGCTTGAATGCAGAGCGCTCGCGATGGTTGGTCACGATCACCGGCAGGCCGTTGAGATACTCGGAGGTATAATCCGCCCGCTCCGGATAGACGCGCAGCATCGAGTTGGGCAACTGCACGGTCGGGAAAGTGGGCACCAGCAGATGGCTGATATTGCCGGCATAGGGATTGACGTAATCGACCGGCTCCCGCTCCGTCCGGCAAGAGACGGTGAGGACCAGCAGGAAAAGCGCCGGCAAGAGAATGAATCGGTGTTTCATATATCTGTCAGAATTTATTGATCTCATCGTTGAGCCACCAGAGGCGCCGGAGATAGAAAGTCTTCAGGTAATCTACCTCTTCCTGATAGGTATTGTACCAGACCGCGTTCGGCCATACGTAGATGCCGAGGATGGGCCAGCGCTCGAAGTTGCGGTCCTGCGCCCCGTCCAGCAGTTTCACCTGGGCGTCGATATACTCGGGGATGCTTGCCAGTGTATCATACATCTCGTTCCAGCGGGCCTTGACAGCTTTCCTCCACTCCGGATCCTTGTTGAACAGGCGCTCGTACCAGACCAGGTTCTTGAGCAGGAAATCACCGGGAATCAGGCCGTTGCCCCAATAGTTGCAGTTGCCGAAAGTGATGTCGAAATCCCACACGTGGTACAGTTCGAGCTTCTTGCCCCGCTCCTTGGTGATGAAGGTACTCTTCCGGAAATTGGCGTCCGGATCCTTGGCCAGTTCCTCCAGGATGTAATAATTGATGAAGGAACGGACATCGATGTAATCGGCATAGTTGACCGGACCCCGGTCCGTGTGTCCGAGCGACCAGAGCGTCGTCTCGAAGGCATTGACATAGTCCCGTAGCCAGGCCTGCTGCTCCGCGGTCGGTTCTTCGGGCTCGTGGTACATCAGCGTGACGCCGTAACGGTCGGTCTTGAACCAGCACGGCTCATTGATGGATTCGTTTTCGAACTCCAGATAGTAGCCGCCGGTGAGCCCCTCGCCCGAATTGTCCCCGGGGGTGGCGACGTCGATGTTGACACGGTTCTTGGAGACTTTCTTGTGCTCGCTGAAGGTATAAACGCCTTGATAGGCGCCATTGAACCACATCTCGACGCTGACCATACGCGGCGTCCAGCTAAAGCCCAGACGCCGTGAGATCTCCATGGCTACGATGTTGCGCAGCAGTGATTTGTCATCATAGTTGGCCAGCAGACACCACTCCTTATCCTTGGGCATGCCGAGGATCTTGTGCTTCTCCTCCAGTTTGATCTTGTAGGGCTTCTTGGGCATGCCCCAGGTCGAGTTGCCACGGCCACGGATCTTCATCGGCGCTTCGAAGTCCGCCGAATCGGCAAATGTGCAGGACGGATCTACAACCCGGATCGTACCGGGAACATAGTTCTCCTTGTCCTGGACCGGAGCCTGGCCCTGCGTGGTGATGTAGATGCGCGGGATCTCGTAAGGAATCCCGGGCTTCGGCGGCTCCGGACCGGGTCCGGGATCAGGCGAAGGCTCCTGGTAATAGATATTGTCGAAGTGCAGCACGTCGCCGTTGGCGGCATACAGCACCAGTTCCTTTTCGTTGAAACAGGCATAGACCGGCAGGCTTTCCTCCACCCGTCCGTTGCTCCGGCTCACCCCCGAAGAAACGCCGTCCAGCAGCCACATCCCGGTCGCAGCGTCATAGCTCACCGTCCGGGGCTCCACGCCCCCGCTGCAATCCTCGATCACGAAATCCGACTTGGGCACCACGACCGAAGCCCCGATGAAGAAGACTTTGGCAAAGCTGCCCACTACCGTCGTCCCGACGTACTCCCTTCCCTCATCATATGCCTTCACCAGTTCCACCCAGGCATCCGGTACGGCCGGCCCCAAATCCGGTGTGATCGCATCCGGACGGCAGGACAGCAAAGACAGCAGCATGCAGACAAGGGGGGCCCAGCGAGCCTGGCAACTTCGGTTCATCGTTTTTGTGTTTTCCACAAAAATAAACCGCTAGCCTAAACGCCCGGCTTAATTTATCATTAAGCCACCCGTCTGATCCCTATTTTTTTCGACAAACTGGAAAAAAAACCCCCGGCGCCTGTCCCAGCGCCTGCGATACGTTGTCCGAGTATGAAGGATAACTACGGCTGAGATAGAGAATCGTTTCATGATTGGAAAAGCAACAGCAAATCATCAAATAAAAGGCTCCCAGCCAGGTTCGTAGTCGCGGCCCCAATACTGTTGCGCCTCGGGATCACCGATAATGAATCCGGTCTGAGGGTTGACCTGAAGGGAATGGCCAGTCCTGGCAGCAATATTACCCAGCTGGACAAGCTGGGTACTCTTGCAAGCCTCTTCCAGGGTCGAATTCAGCTTCTCGCCGAACCTGATGGCATTGAACCAGTTCTGGAAATGGAAGCCGTCGAGCTGCTCCGAAGGATTCTGCAGGTCACCATCCCGGAATGCGACCGTGCTCTTGACATGCTTGACGAGCTTGCCCTTGATGTCGAAAATCTTGTATTCATTGCCTCCGGAGAGGGACATGGCACCCGACTCGCCATAAAAGGTAACGCCGCTACTCTTTCCGTCCACGGGGACCATGTTGCAACTGCGGCCTTCCCATGAGCCCGCAGCCTGGTCTCCGAACTGGAACGAAATCAACTGGGAGTCATAGGCCTCCCAGTCATCCTGGAAACGCCATCTGCCCCCCACGGAACTGACCTGGGTCGGATAGCCGACTTCGAGGCCCCACCTCAGCAGATCCACAAAATGCGTTCCGTTGTTCAAGGCTTCTCCAGTGCCCCAACGCCAGAACCAATGCCAGTTGTAATGGATGTAATTGTCCCTAAACTCCGCGACTCTCGGAGCCGGGCCCTGCCAAAGATCCCAGTCAAGATGGGCGGGGACAGGTACAACCTTGCCGATGCCTATCGAAGGCCGGTTGTTCGTATACCACGACTTCGCAAAGTGGACCTTCCCGATCACTCCGGAATGGAGCTCTTCGATGGCCTCCCGGACCTGCGGCCACGAACGCCGCTGGTTTCCGACCGTGATGACCTGGGTGGCATATTTCTTTTCTGCACGCAGAAGCATCTGGTTCTCGGCAGGGTTATGCGAAGTGGGTTTTTCCAGGTAGACATGCTTGCCGGCACGGAGGGCCATGATGGCGGCCGGAGCATGCCAGTGGTCAGGAGTGGCGATCACGACGGCATCGATGTCCTTGTTCTCCAAGAACCGGCGTATGTCCTTCTCCCCTTTCGGGGTCTTTCCCGTGACCTTGCGGACGCTTTCCTGGCAACGCGCCAGGGCATCGGAGTCGCAGTCACAAAGGAAGCCGACCTCGCATCCGGGCATCTTTGCAAAATTGCTGGCCAGCGCCTTGCCTCTCGAATTGACGCCGATGACACCGATATGGATCTTGTCGTTGGCCCCCAATGCCTTTTTCTTAGCTTCGGCCGATGCCGGGGACAGGATGGAATGGCCGGCCAGGGCCGTTACGGTAACGGCGGCGGCCTGTTTGATGAAATCTCTTCTTGTACTCATAAGTCTTTACCTCTCTATAAATGATCTGCATCCACAAGCGATGCACTATCAGGATCCAAGTATAAATAGGTTTCGTCACGAGTCCTCAACACAGAGGCTGGACAGGTTTCACTGACGGGTCCGGATAAGGTCCTTAACACGGCTTCAGCCTTGGTTTTGAAAGGAACTATGCAATACATATATGTACCTCTCAGCAGAGTCGGAATCGTCAGCGTCAATGCCCGTGTCGGGACATCTTCGATGCGGGAGAAGCATTTGTCATCCACCTGCTGCCTCCGGCATACCTCATCCAGCGTTACAGGCTTGACCACCGCCGCATCATCAAAGAACGCGACATGGGGGTCATTGAATGCAATATGCCCGTTCTCACCTATCCCCAGACACACGATATCCGGAGGATATTGCGCCAGCAAAGTAGCATATCTCTCGCATTCCCCATCTTCGAGATTATTCCCATCCAAATAGAAGACATTCCGGAAATTCACCCGCGAGAACAGCGCCTGTTTGAGGAAGTTGCCAAAACGTTGCGGAGCACTCTCATCCAGCCCGATATACTCATCCATATGGAGAGCATTGATCCGATCCCAGGGGATCTCTTTATATGAAATCAACTGATCCAAAAAAGCTGACTGAGAAGGAGCTGCAGCGAATATCATATTGATCGTATCCTTCTGCCTCAACAGGGACAGGATACGTCCGGCGACCGCCTTTGCAGACTTTCGGGCCATTTCCTCCGTACTGTCTGAAAAGAAAACGGTCAATTTATCCTTCTTTCTGACTATTTCCATGATCCTCTTACTTTATTCTTTTATAATTTCTTCATCTCATTGTTGCGGCACTGACCGCATCAATAGTAAGTTTGTACTTGGTCAGTGTATTGGCGGATTCTTCATCCGACATCAAAGCCTCATCCACTTGATGCAGAAATGCGCGGGCGACCAGGCCGAAGTGCTCTTCATGCCCGCTCCGTTCTTTCAATGGGACATCCAATAAAAAACGGCCCTCTCCATCATCCTGAAGGTGCACAAAAGGGAAATCAGCCTTCAGACGGGCAACGGCAGATGCCGCCTCGGCATAAGGCGCCGTCAGGAAGAGTTGACGGACAAAACCAGTCTCTGCATCCTGAACGATTTCGAGGGTTGCGCGGGAGCCTGTATAGCGGCATACCGAGATATCCCCTGCGCCTTCAGGAGCAACATAATCCCAGTGCACTTCGATGTCGCAGGGAATCTGGTCGAGCATAAAAGACATCCGACCATTAGCACTTACCTCAAGACTGTCCCCGCGAACGTAGTCAGCAAGGAACGACGGGATAACTGATTCTCCAGTTACCTGACGGAATTGTTCCATGGAAAGAGGAGTCGTCCAGCGGGATGCTTCCTTCAGCACGACCCGGTCCGCTGTGACAGGGGCAGCCGGCGAGCAGATCCAGAATATCTGGTCAATCAAATGGGTCGTCACATCCGCAATTCCTTCTCCTTGCTGGGTAACATCAAAATACCAAGCCGGACGACGGACCGGGACTCCGGAAACCTCCTTATAAAAATGGTGCACACTGAGCATCCACACCCTTTGACAGACACCAAAGAAATCCTGATCCGCCACCAGATTGCGGACAATCCGGTTGAGAAGATCAAAACGTTCTGTCATCATCTCGCGAATGACCAGGCCCTTATCAGATGCTTCATGATAAGCCGTATCCAACAGGAGCAGATCCTCCCGGCTGATGGCCATCGGTTTGTCCGCAAGGACATGGTACCCTTTCCGGACCGACTCAAGTATATACCTGGATTTCAACTTGTTATTCCCCGCCAGGACGACAAAACATCCGGATTGGGCCGGAGGAACCTTTTCCAGATAATCCTCTCCTGCATACACTTTCTCGACCCAACGGGACGAGCCGGTCTCCGGGTCCGTGTAAGACGCGACCGTTTTGAGATATGTCTGCAGTTCCACACCTTCGGGAGCAAAGACATGCACGGTATCTCCGACTCCCGGAAGAGGAGTCTTCTGCGTCAAGGCCGCATGGAAATGCCCCGGTGCGATGACCGTCATCTGTTTCAACGGAACGGACTCGGTCCGCGAACAGCAACAGCATAACGCTAACAAGGCCACTATGTAGCTCAGCGCACGTTTCATTTGTATGCTTTCAATAGTTTTTGCGCCTCTCGCTCCGCCTGTTTACGGATCACAGAGAGCGGGACCATTTTTCCATCCAGTTCCAGACTCCGGTTGGAGGCCTCCATGAAAGTGAATATCTCCAAGGTCTCCTCCTTGCTGACAGGACATACCCCCGTCCGGAAGAAATTCAATATCTCATCCACCAGCGGCTGGTAACCGGTATAGCCACCGGTCTGTATAGCTTTCTTTTCCGTAAAGGCAGTCCCTCCATAGATACCGGGACCCTTCACAATCGCCCGGAAAGTCCCGATCCGCCCGTCTGCCCAACGACCGGTCACAACATCACCGCTCTCGGTATGGACCCGGCTGACCGACTCACAGCCGGTTCCCATGACCGTATACAGTTCTTCCACGCCATGAAGCCCATAGTATCCAAAGTCCGGATGAGTAGGCTCAGGATGGTGGGGAGAGTAACAGTCTGCTCCCAGGATCCGTCCGAACTTCCCGGCACGGATTTCCTGGTTGCGGGCCGTGAAGCGTACGGCAGAAGAAGAGAAGAAGGTTGTACCATAGCGCTCTGCCAAGGCATAGATCGCTATCGCCTGGGCAAGCGTGGCGCCCACCGGCTTGTCGATGTAAATCTTCTTTCCGGCCTTGAACACCTCGGCGGCCTGCTCAAGATGGATATTCCCGTCATTGGTTTCCAACAAGACGCAGTCTACCATTTCCAACAGTTCAGAAATGCTGGATGTGATCTTGACGCCATATTTCTGGACTTCCTCCGTAAACCGGGGAATCCGGGAATAGGCGGATTCAATGACGGAACTCCCCTGCGGATATGCGGCGACGACCTCAAACTCGCGCGTTGCCGGATCCTGAGAATTCATCAATTTGGTAAACGCAGCCGAGTGGGAGGTATCTAAGCCGATGATTCCGATCCGCTGGCGGGCCGGCAAGGCAAGGGAAATGAATAAAAACAATAAGGCAGCTGATCTGAATCTGTTCATGGTTTCTTTCTTTTATAAACTGTTTTCCCTCCAATGATGGTCCGCTCGATCCGGATCTGGTCATCAAATACGACGATATCTGCATCTTTTCCGCCTTCGAGCGACCCTTTCCGGTCTTGAATACCCATGAAACGGGCTGGGTTGGCTGAAGCCATCTGAACGGCCTGAAGCAGGCTGCAGCCGCCCATTTGTATCATGGTACGCACCAAACGATCCGTTGTCGCGACACTCCCAGCGAAAGCACTCCGGTCCATCAGTTTGGCCACACCGTCTTCGACCCGTACATCTTGTCCGTCCACCAGATCGCCCAACTTGTAGATTCCGTCAGGCATACCGGCTGCACGCATGGAGTCTGTGACAAGGGCGATACTGTCCACACCCCGCAACTTCAAGATCAGATGAAGCAGGGAAGACGGGACATGGATGCCGTCGGCGATAATCTCCAAGGACATGCCGTCTTGGTAGTAGCCGTATTCCAAAGCCCCGGCGTAGCGATACGCATTGCGACGGGTAATGGTACTCATACAAGAAAAGAAATGAGTCATGTGACGGGCTCCGGCATGAAAAACTTTGTCACAGTCGTCAAAGGTGGCATTCGTATGACCGATGGAAGCGAGGATGCCCCTCCGGCTCAACTCGCAGGCAAAATCGGAAGCGCCCTCCAGCTCCGGGGAGAAGGTCCACCGCGCAATATCCGGGCAAGCGTCCAGGATTTTCAGATAATCTTCCGGTACAGGATTCCGCAAGTACCTGGGATCCTGCGCACCTGCCTGTGCTGGAGCCAGATAAGGGCCTTCCAGATGGATCCCGCCGAACGCAGCCCCTTCACGGTTGGCGTCCCGCGCCGCACGGAACGTCTCGAAAGACTTGAAAAGAACCTCATCCGAGCAGGTCAGCGTCGTCGGATACAAAAGCGTCGTGCCATGGACCGCATGCATCCGCGCCGCGGTCAGATAAGCCTCAACGGTTCCATCCATGAAATCAGCCCCGCCCGCTCCATGCGTATGGATATCAATGAAACCCGGGGAAACAATCATCCCATGGACATCCGTTACAACCGCATCAGAAGGCGCCTCGTCCGCCAGTCCGAGAATCCGGTTTCCTTCCCACACCAAGACTTTTCGGACTTCTCCTTCCGGAGTCAGGACACGTCCTCCGGCAAGAGCCTCTTTTCTTTTTTTTACACGCATACGAATCAAGGCTTTAATTCAATTCAAGCGATTTGCCGACCTTGTGACCGGCAACCGCATAATAAATCATATAGACAAAACAAGGTATCAATAACCAGTAGGCGGCATGTTCTCCAATCCGGTCCGCCTCGAATCCATACAGGAGAGAAAGGACCGCATTTCCGCAGAGCGCCATCACCAGCAGGGAAGAACCCAAGTTCGTCCATCGACCAAGTCCGGGAATGGCCAACGGCCAGATACCCGCATAAATCAGCGAATTGGGTATACCCAGCAAAACAAGACACACGATGGAGGCCTTGGGAGGAAGGACCAGGACCAGAACCGACAAAACCAGCCCGGTGATCGTACAAACGACAAGTGCTTTCTGCTGGCTGATCCATTTGGGGATGAGTACGATCCCGGCAAGGTAACCCAGCAAGATGCATCCCAACGTATAGGACGGGAACAGTTTCGCCTGATCAAGGCCCATGCCCATACTGTTTGCATAACCGATAATGGTACTGATGGAGATCTGCTGGGAACCGACATGGGCAAACAAGGCGATTACGCCCAAAATCAGATAAGGATAGGAGAAAATGGAGCGCCGGTCCGTCTGGCCTGAGCGCGAAGTATCATCCTGCCCGGGATGAAGATCCGGCAGCGCGGAGTACCGGAAGACGATGGCAAACACGACGAGGAGCAGAGCCAGGACCAGATAGGGCGGGATCACGCCGCGGATCATTTCATCCAGGGCGGCTTCCTTTGCGGCGCCGGTCAAAATACCCGCCTGCACCTGATCCATCGTCAGTTTGTCCTGAGGACGGATCACAAGCGCAGCGAAAACCAAAGGAGCAATGATCCCGGCGAACTTATTACAAACACCCATGACACTGATCCTGCGTGCCGCGCTCTCCTCCGGCCCGATGATGGTCACGAAGGGGTTGGCGACCGTCTGGAGAATAGCCAGCGCGGTACCCATGGTAAACAGGGACAAGAGGAAAAGCCCGTAGGAACGTGTCAATGCAGCAGGCCAAAACATCATTGCTCCCAAGGCGAGTATCAACAGACCGATGGAGCCGCCTCGCTTCAGACCTGTCCAATTCAGCATCAGGGCAGCCGGAATTGTCATCACGAGATAAGCGATATAGAAAGCGAAGGTGACCAGATAACTCTGAAGATCCGTCTGGAGATCACAGGCGACCTTGAAATAGGGCACAAGAATGGAATTGACCCAAGATACCAGGCCAAAGACGAAGAACAAACTTGCCAACATGAGCAAGGATAGATAATACTGCCTTTTGTTCAAATGTGTATGCATGCTCTTTTCACATTATGTGTCCGAACACACACCCTGTCAAAAAAATAAAACGCCTGACTAAAACAATAGATAACAAAGAGTGTGTCCGTGCACAAATATATGGAATTTATATTTGAAACGCCAAATAATTAACATATTTTTGTAAAAAGGATTTCAAAATCATGGGAAGACAACTGACTATTAAGGAGATTGCCGCCCGGGCCGGGGTTTCTTCAGGAACAGTAGACCGGGTCCTGCACAACCGAGGCAAGGTCTCGCCTGACAAAGAAGAAAAAGTACGGGCTATCCTTGATGAGATCGACTTCAAGCTCAACATCCATACCTCTGTCATCTCAATCAAGAAGAACTATGAGCTAGTGATCTGCACTCCGGAATACAGCCAAGGAGAGTATTGGGGTGCCATCGACTCCGGCATCAAATCCGCCTTGGATGAATTCAATGATCTAAGCATAGTCAGTACGCATATCACCTACGACCAATTTGATGCCAATTCCTGTCATAAAGCCTACGCACAAATCCTGAAACAGAACCCTGATGCAATCATCCTGGGCCCCATCTTTGAGCAAGAAACCCGGTCACTCTGCCAAGATCTGGACAATCGGGGAATCCCCTATGCCTTTGTCGATTCAACCATCGAAGGGACCAATCCCATCGCTTCGCTGATGGCGGACCAGCCTGCAGGCGGGCGTCTGATCTGCCGCCTGCTGGAGAGTTTTACCGGAACAGACAACGAGATCCTGCTCTGCCGGCCCAAACAAGCCGGCAGTGAGCAATCATACAATTACTCGAAAAGACTTAACGGCTTCTATGATTACGTCAAGGAAACGGGGCGGACAGGAAAAGTGAAGGAACTGTTCTTCTCCATGGATGACAGCGAAGCCTCCGCTCAGGCCGTCATCTCAGTCCTGAAACAAAACCCGGGTATCAAAGGAGTCGCCATCCTCAACTCACGAGGCTATTTTATTGCGGACATTTTGGCAGAACACGGACTGAAGGACATCAAGGTCGCCTCTTTCGACCTCTCCTACAATAATGTGCGCTGTCTCAAGAACGGTTCGATCTCAGTCCTTTTAAGCCAGCGCCCCATGACGCAAGGCTTCATCTCGGTCCGAGCGATCATCGAACAATTGATCTACAGGAAAAAAGAAAAAACCTTCATCAAGATGCCCATCGATATCTTGATGAAAGACAACCTCCCCTTCTACAAAGACCTGCCCTTATAAAAGACAGCCGGGCACGAAACAGTGTCGTGCCCGGCTGCAAGAAATCACTTGGAATCTTCCTTGGAGAAGAACTTCCACTGGAAAAGGATCAGGTAAAAGGCGCCGACGGTGACACAGCTGTCAGCGAAATTGAATACCGGATCGAAGAAGGTGAAATGCTTCCCGCCGACCCAGGGCAGCCATTGCGGCAGATACGTATCAATCAGCGGGAAATAAAGCATATCTACGACACGCCCCTGCATGAAGGGCATGTGCGGTTCGAAAATCAGTCCGTAGAAAAGGCAGTCTATGATATTGCCCATGGCCCCGGCGGCGATCAGCGTCAGTCCGACCAGCACCCCTGTCGGGACCTCCACCCGTTTGACCAGGCGGGAAATCCACCAGCTCAACGCGGCGAAGAGGCAGATCCGGAAGAAGGTCAGGAAATACTTTCCGACCGCTCCGCCGAACTTCATCCCGAAGGCCATCCCCTCGTTTTCGATGAAGAGGATCTGGAACCAGTTGCCGATCACGCTGAAATGCTCGCCGATGGACATATTCGTCTTGACCAGGACTTTCATGACCTGGTCAATGACGACGAGCACAATACCCAGAATCAGCAGTTTCTTCCCTTTGGAGAGCGCCATATCCGGATCAGTTCTTTCCGGATTTGGCCAACATCTCCTTGGCTTCCACCGTCAGGGTCGCATGCGGGACGAGACGGAGCCGCTCCTTGGGGATCAGCTTGCCGGTCACGCGGCAGACGCCATACGTTTTGTTCTCAATGCGCGCGATAGCGGCTTCGAGGTTCTGGATGAACTTGTACTGGCGCTGGGCGAGAGCACTGGCCTCTTCCTTGGAAAGCTGGTTGGCACCGTCATCCTCAACCGTCTTGAAAGAAGGTGAGGTGTCTTCGATGTCGTTGCTGCCATTGTGCATCACGACCTGACGGAGTTTGTTGTACTCGGAACGCGCCTTCGCAAGCATGTCCTCGATGATGACACGGAACTCAGCCAGTTCCTCATCGGAATAACGGGTCTTTTCGACCGGCTGTTCCACTTTGGCGGGTTTCTTCGTTTCAGCCATATTCGTATGTTTTATGACGTTGATCTTAATGGGTGTTTCGTTCCACTCTACCTCGACGGCGGTATCGGGGGCCTCGTCCAGCGACTTGAGATCCACGGACAAGGCGAGCGTCTGCGAAGCAAGGTAATCTTTATAGTCGGCCAGGGACGCGGCAATCTCCTCGGCATCGGCCCCGTCGGCATGGATGCTGACATCTACCTTGTCCGTCACCTCGAAACCGCTGTCCTTGCGGATATTCTGGATGCGGTTGACCAGTTCGCGGGCGACGCCTTCGTTCTTGAGTTCATCACTGACCGCGATGTCCAGCGCGATCGTCAGCGAGCCCTCGGATCCGACCAGCCATCCGGGCATGTCCTCGGAGGAAATCTGGTAATCGCCGGGCTGCAGGTCCACCGGACCGGAAGGAAGGGCGACCGTATAGGTCCGGCCTTCGGACTCGGCGGCCTGGATCTCGGAGATCACGCCCTGGTCAAAAGCTCCGAACGCAGCGGCGATCTCCTTCATCTGCTTGCCGTAGATCTTGCCCAGGGTCTTGAAATTGGGCTTGATCTTCTTGGTGATGATGCCGGTCGTATCGGCGAGGAACTCCGCTTCCTTGACATTTACCTCACCGAGCAGGATGTCCTTGACCGCTTCCAGCTGGTCGCGGACCTTGTCGGAGATCACGGGAATGACGAGTTTGGAGAGCGGCTGGCGGACCTTGATATTCACCTTGCGGCGCAGCGCCAGGACCATCGAAGTCGCTTTCTGCGCCAGCGCCATGCGCTCCTCCAGATCCTTGTCGATCAGGGCAGTATCGGCCTTCGGCATCAGCACGTAGTGCACGGATTCAGCGCCGTCCGGAACCAGGTCCAGGTAGAGCCGGTCCATATAGAACGGCGCGATCGGCGCAGCCAGCACGGCCACGGTCCGCAGCACCTCATACAAGGTCTGGTAGGCGGCCTGCTTGTCCTGCCCCGGCTCCCCGCCCCAGAAGCGCTTGCGGTTCAGACGGACGTACCAGTTGGACAGGTGGTCGCAGACGAAATCCTGGATCAGGCGGCCGGCGAGCGTGATATCATAATCCTCATAGGCGGCGCGCACGTCGCGGATGAGGCTGTTGAGCAGGGAAATGATCCAGCGGTCGATCTCCGGACGCTCCGCATACGGGACGGCGGCCGCTTTCGGGTCAAAGCCGTCCACATTCGCGTACAGCGCGAAGAAGGAATAGGTGTTGTACAGGGTGCCGAAGAACTTGCGGCGCACCTCGTCCACGCCGGCCTCGTCGAACTTGAGGTTGTCCCAAGGCTGGGCGTTGGTCAGCATGTACCAGCGCAG
>CAMOTB010000013.1 GCA_946625485.1 uncultured Bacteroidales bacterium
TCGATGTAGGGCTTCATGGCCTTGTAGTCGGAGTGGCCGGTCCATTTCATCACGACGTTTGGGGTGAGTCAAACGCCCCTCCCGGTGCCATCAAAGCCCAAATCCGCCCTCAGCTCCGCGCCTGGGCAAATCTCGTCCATGCCACTCATTCCCCGTCTTCCAAGTCCACCTTTCGTCCACGAAAGGAAAAAAAGCACTGCTATTTGCCTCTCGTCGCAAGTTTATATGCAATGAACCCCAAATCTCGTCCACGAAAGGAATACAGACACCCATTCTTTCCTTTCGTGGCGAGTCACAACGTGGAGAATCCGCTGTAAAGAAACCCCCTCATTCCGCACCTAAGTAACCCCCTTTATCTTTTCGGTCATTTCGTGCAAGATTGTCCGGATTATGGATTATAATTGTTGCTATGAAAAAATTGATATTACTTGCGGCCTCGCTAATTATTACAGTCATGGTCCCCTTGAGGGCTCAGACCCTGGCTGATGATGCCAAAGTGTGGGCCGATGGATGGAAGTACGCTTTTTCGGCTGAGGGCCGGCAGGCGTGGAAGCCGGAGTTTACCGCCCGTGTGTATGGAGGATTTGTGACCGGAGGGCCGGCTGTCACAGGCGGCGTAAGGATAGACGACAAACGCACTTTTGGCTTGATGGTATGGCAGGGGGAGACCTGGATTGATGCTGCCCCTGCCAGTGTCTATAGCATTTCCACGGGTCTGTATATGCGCCGGTATTTCCATCTTGGGAAGAAAGACGTCGTAGCGCTTTATAGTGATGTCGCCATTGGCGCGGGCTATGTTTACAAGGTGAACGGCGGGTATCGGATTAACAGTGAGACCGGAGAAACCGTCAGGATTATAGACTACAGCAAAGGTGATGTTCTTTTTGCCGCCACGTGGCAACCCGGCATAAGATTCCGTTTTTGGAGGAATCTTCACTTATTCTTAGGACCGACCCTGTCGACGAATACGGTCGGGCTCCATCTTGGAGTAGGATTCTAGCGAGCGAATGGCTGATTACTTCGCTGAAATGGTCTTTTCGACTTCCAGTTTCCCTTTGGGATTGAAAGAGCGCAGAGTGATGTAGCCATGGGAGTAGGTAAAATCCAGCCTGCGCGCTTCGTTGTTTACGATGATCGGGAAGTCATTGCCCATGGTGCCGGGCTCACAGTACATGGCGGTGTGGAGGTCCGCGCCAATCATCAGGTCGATGCCCGCCTTGTTCAGAAGCGGAACGAAATGCACGTTCAGCCAGCGATGGAGGAGTTTCTTTGTTTTGTCCGGATCGTCGATCATTGGCACGTGAAGCAGGCACACTTTAATGGGCGCTTTCCGGAACCACGGCTCCTTCAGTGCCTTCTTGGCCCATTCGATCTGCTCGAAGAGGTAATCCTCATACACCTCTGAGCCGCAGTAGAGGATGGAACGGCTCCTTCCCGTCTCGCCCGCATCCAAGACGATGCAGGCCACGGGGCCATGGCGGAAGGTGTAATAGAACGGAGCGGGATCGGAGTTCGGAAATACGTCGGCCATCAACTCTACATTATTGCCCCGGCCTTCGTGGTTCCCGCGTCCGAACAAGACCGGAATCCCGGCGGGCAGGTTTCCCAATGGATCGATCTCGAGATGAACGAACTCGTCCAGTTCATGGTTGGCCGCCGACGCGATGTCGCCGTTCAGGAACAGGACGTCTGTCGATGCGGAATCCACCTGGGAGGCCAGGTCTTCGTACCACTGGATCCGGTTATGGACATCGTTGAATACGGAAAAACGGCACTCGGGTGCCTTTGGGTCAAAGGTGCGGACCTGATGCCAGTCTCCTTTATAGAGGTCCCCGAACCTGGGGTCGCGTGCATTGGAATCATCTGCCAGGTTCTGCCCGCAGACGCGATAGCTGAGCACCTCCCCCGGCCAGGGCATTCAGACAGAGCGTTACGCTCAGGAAGAATAAGATGACTCTCATACGCAGTCGCTTTTTGCAAAGTTAAACAATTGTTGATGTAATCAGAAAATGCACTATCTTTGATGTCCACAACCAAAAACTTTGACTATTGTGACAACACGTAGAAAATTCATCAAGGACTTCACTCTCGGGACAATCGCATTATCTTCATCCGGGACGATTCATGCCTTTCCCTCAAAGAGTAACGGTGTACAGGACTCTCAAAACCGGACGGAATGTACATCTGGCGGATCCGCGGATTGTGCCTTCGACGAAGATCTGTCCAGGCTGTGCATCACGGCTCCGTCATTCAAGATAGACGCCCGGTTATCATTTGTTTCAAATGGTGTGAACTGGACCCTGTCCAAATCACGGGACGGGGTCCCCGACAGGTTCTCCATCGTGGATCCATCCGGGAACGTACAGGGATATTGGGTCGTCAATTCAGAAGGGAAGCGTCTTGATATTCTCTTTTTTCATCGCTCGGCTCAGAATTTTGAAGGTGTTTTTTCGCTGGAAGGAAAAGTCACATTCAAAAAAGATGCATTTGCCTGCCGGGCGCATGCAGATGAAAACGAACGGGTGCTCAACCTTTCGAACGGAATCGTGGACAACCGTCATAATGACAGCATTTTTGCCCTTCAGGAAGACATCCTTCTTTCTTTTTCTGCCGCAGAACTGGAGATTCTGAGCGAAAAGGATGGTTCGTTCAGTCTCAGAATGTCCGGGCGCATCCATTCGTCCGCAGAATCCACGTTTTCCATAACCCAGACCAATGACTGGTTCAAGAACCGGTACATGCCTTATTATAAGGCCATTTCCCTGAAGCCGGAACATAAGGTCCCGACAGGATGGATGTCTTGGAACACCTATTTCGACACTGCGACAGCGGAAGACAATCTGTCTGAAGCACGGATAGGTAAGAAATATCTCCAGCCTTTCGGATGTGATATCTGGCATATCGAGTCATGGCAGGGAAACTCGGACAAGCTTCCGGTTTCCGGTTTCTATAACATGAACCTGGAAGTCAACGAGAAGCAGTTTCCCAAGGGGATGAAACAACTCGCGGACGATATCCGGGCGCTTGGATTCATCCCCGGCATCTGGATCGCTCCGTTCGGGACGGGAAGTGTCGAGTTTTACAATGAGCACAAGAACTGGTTCCTCCACGACAAAGAAGGGAAGCCGATCCCCTCCTGGAACGGACGATATACGCTCGACCCGACGGTCCCGGAGGCCCGCGAGCACATAAAGATAATACATCGGACCGCGGCGCAGGAGTGGGGGTACAGGTACTTTAAGATTGACGGGATGTCCGGCCGCAGTCACAATTACTGCGCCCATTTATATGAAAGGCCCGAGATCAGGGCTTGTTTCCACGACCCCGGCTGCCCGAACCCTTTTGAACTATGCGTCAAGGCGATACGTGAAGGAATAGGGGAGGATAGTTATCTTCTGGCATGCCAGGGACATAGTACGGGCCCGGAGTCCACATATGCCGACGCCTCCCGTCTTGGGGCGGATATCGTCCACCCCAACAAGCCCGTTGTCTGGCCTAATGTCATGAACCAGGCCCGCTGCTTCCTGAATCAGTCTTTCGCCCATAATATCACGATGATCTGCGATCCGGATACTTTGCTTGTGAAGGATCTCCCGATGGAGGAAGCCCGGGTTTCTGCGACCATCATCGCCCTCCCGGGCCAGCTGACGTTCTTCGGAGACAAGCTTGCCGGCTTGGATATGGACAAAATGAAAATACTCCAGCAGACGCTTCCTGCCATCAGGGTCCGTCCGGCGAGCCTATATCCTTATTTTGATATGCTTCCGGTGTGGAACCTGAGTGTCAACAATTCGAAGATGCCGGAGTATCAAGTCGTTGCCCTGTTCAATTGGACAGACAAGGAATCCGTGATTTCTGTGACAACGGAAGAACTTGGCATCGATTCTGCGCCAAGGGATACCTACGAATTCTGGACCGGCGTTGCCGGGAGCATGGAGGATGGCGTGTTGCAGGCTCCGGTTCCCGCTCATGGGGTCAGGGTCTTCTCCCTCCACCAAAAACAGGAGTATCCGCAATGGATAGGAAGTGACCGGCACATTTCGATGAACGCCCTTGAGATTTCCGATTACCGGTGGGAAGGAAATTCGCTCTCAATGAATGTCGACCTGGTCGGCGGATTCCCGATGACCCAGCATTTCAGGATCCCCGAGCATGTTCAACTGAACAGAGTACGGTGCCCGGGTGCAAAAATTGAGAAGACAATCCACGACGGACACCTGTCTGTCACCTTGTTCAGTCAAACGACCCGGAGTGTAAGGCTCGAATTGTTATTCCGGGTTTGACCGGAACTCTCCCACAAACAGGTATGTAAATGCGGGAATAAATCAGACCAGCTCAAACCAGCGATGGGTTTCTTGGTATCTTTGTTTAAAGACACTGAGAACAAAGGCTATGCGCTTCGGGATTGTATTCAGCATTGAGGAATTTGCCATCAACGACGGACCCGGCATCCGAAGCATGGTTTTCCTGAAAGGATGTCCGCTTCGCTGTGCGTGGTGCCACAATCCGGAGGGCTGGGTCCCGGAACCTCAGTGGTTGGAGAAGAAAGGGAGGAAGGAGCTGTGCGGCTATCGGATCGGCGCCGATGAGCTGGCCCGTAAGCTGCTCAGGGATAAGGACTTATACCGCGACAGCGGCGGAGGCGTCACTTTCAGCGGAGGGGAACCGCTCATGCAGGCCCCTTTCCTGTGCGAAGTGATGGATCTTCTCCCCGGAGTGCACAAAACGGTGGAAACCAGCGGCTACGCATCGGCCGAAGCTTTCAGGGAAGTGCTGCGGAAGGCCGACCTCATGCTCTTTGACGTAAAACTGGTGGATCCGGCCCGGCACAGGCGCTATACCGGAGTGGACAATGTCCGGATCCTGGAAAACCTGGAAACACTGAAGGCCTTCGGCAAACCTTTCGTGGCCCGCATCCCCCTGATTCCGGGGGTGAACGACACGGTGGAGAACATGGAAGCGACGGCCCGCCTTCTCCAGGGCGCAGAGGGCCTGCAGAGGGTAGAACTGCTCCGTTACCACAAAACCGCAGGAGCCAAATACCCGATGGTGGGCCTGCCGTACAACCCGCCCTTTGACGAGCAAAAAGAACCTGAAATCCATGATATGTTCACGGGAAAAGGCATTCAATTATTGGTACTATGATTGAAAGAATAGAGCTACTGAAAGCCTTTATCTGGAACCGGAAGCACCACGCCTTCCGCACTACTCCGGAAAAGCTGGGGCTGGACAAGTTGTGCGAAAGCTTCAAGGCTGGAGGCATCCATCCGCAGGAACGCAGCGCGCATATGCTGAAGGCTATGCTGGAGGCCGAAAGACCCATCATCCTGGAGGGGGAAACCATCGTGGCGACCCGAACCATCACCCGTGTCCCTTCCGTCTTTACGGAAGACGAGTGGGACGAGATCAAAAAGCACCACACCCTCCACGAGCGCGGCACCCTCTCCAATCTATCGGCCGACTATGAAGGTATCCTCCGCGACGGCCTTGGCCTGAGGAAGCAACAGGTGGAAAAACGCGCTGGAGACAAAGGCCTCACGGAAGACCAGAAGCGCTTCCTGGCATCGGCCATGGAAAGCATCGAGGCCGTACAGGCGTTCATCTTCAAATACCAGCGCTGCGCGGAATCGTCCGGCTTGAAGACCGTGGCGGACGATCTCGCGCACATCCGCGAGAAGGCCCCCGAGACCCTGCACCAGGCCCTCCAGCTGCTTAGGATCGTGCATTTCGCTCTTTGGGAAAGCGACTGCTACCACAATACCCTGGGCCGCTTCGACCAGTATGTCTATCCTTATTATAAGGCCGACAAGGAGGCTGGCCGCCTCACCGATGACGAGGCCTTCGACCTCGTCGAGGAGTTCTTCCTTACCTGCAACAAGGACAGCGACCTTTACATCGGCATGCAGCAAGGAGACAACGGCCAGAGCATCGTGCTGGGCGGACGTAACCAGAAGGGTGAATATCTCTTCAACGAGGTGTCCGAAATGTGCCTGAGAGCCAGCTACGAGCTCAATCTCATAGACCCCAAGATCAACCTCCGTTGTGACGCCCAAACCCCGCTGGAGGTGTACAAGATGGGCGCCAGGCTTACCAAGCGCGGCTTAGGTTTCCCCCAGTATGACAACGACGATGTGGTGATTCCCGGCCTTCTGAAACTGGGATATAGCCCGGAGGATGCTTACAATTACGTGGTGGCCGCCTGCTGGGAGTTCATCGTGCCCAAAAACGGCATGGAGATCGTCAACATAGACGCCCTCTCTTTCGCCGGTGTGGTATCGGACGCCCTGGAACACCTGGGAGAGTATCCCACCTACGAAGCATTCTACGCCTATGTAGACAGTCGGATCAAAGCCGAATGCGACCGCATCACCAAGGCACACGACAATCTCTACATCGTGCCGGCTCCCTGGATGTCCATGCTCATGGGCGGTACCATCGAACGCGCACAGGACATCACCCTGGGCGGCAACTCCAACAACTACGGCGTGCACGGCACCGGCCTGTCCACCGCCGCCGATTCCCTGGCGGTGATCAAGAAGTACTACTATGAGGAGAAATCCATTCCTTTGGATGAACTCATGGATGCCCTTCACAACAACTTCAAAGGCCACGAGTCCCTGCAGGAGAAACTTCGCAACGAAGCGCCCAAGATGGGCCTTGACCAGGAGGAACCGGATGCCATCGGCGGGGCCCTGCTGGCCTCCTTCGCCCAAGGCCTGAGCGGCAAGCGCAACGAGCGCGGCGGTATCTGGCGCGCCGGCACCGGCACGGCCATGTACTATATCTTCCACGCCAAGGACCTTCCGGCCACTCCGGACGGCCGCAGCGCCGGGGAGGTGATTCCTGCCAACTTCACGCCCAGCATGTTCCTGCGTCAGCAGGGTCCTGTTTCCGTGATGCGCTCTTTCTCCAAACAGCACCTGGAAGACACCATCAACGGCGGTCCGCTTACCATAGAGTTGGACCAAAGCATCTTCCGCAACGAAGAAACCATTGAGAAACTGGCCATGCTCATCCGCAATTACATGCGTCTGGGCGGTCACCAGCTGCAGCTGAACACCTTGAACCGCGAAACCCTCCTGGATGCCAAGAAGCATCCGGAGCGGCACCGCGACCTGATCGTCCGTGTGTGGGGCTGGAGCGGTTACTTCGTAGAACTGGACGAATGTTATCAGGATCATATCATCGAACGAATCAAATATCAGCTGTGAAACAGGGTCTTAAATTGTACATGTTTTGGGTGGCCTTCGTAGCCTCGTTGGGCGGCCTCCTGTTCGGTTTTGATACGGCAGTCATTTCCGGGGCCGAGAAACAGATCCAGGCGGTCTATGGCCTTACGGACTTCGCCCATGGTTTCACCATGGCTACGGCCTTGATCGGCACCATCATCGGCGCCCTTTTCTGCGGGAGACCCGCAGAAAAGTATGGCCGCAAGCGCTCGCTCATCGTTATCGGTATCCTCTATCTGGTGAGTGCTGTCTTCAGTGGCGCCATCGTGAACTGGTATAGTTTTATGTTCTTCCGTTTCCTGGGCGGACTGGCCGTAGGCGCCTCCTCCGTGGTGGGCCCCATGTTCATCGCGGAGATTTCGCCGGCTTCCTGGCGCGGACGTTTCGTGTGCTTCTTCCAGTTCAACATTGTGCTGGGTATCGTCCTGGCCTATTTCTCCAACTACTGGATTGCTGGCGTTCCTAACGACTGGCAATGGATGATCATGGCCGAATCCATCCCCGCCTTCCTGTTCAGCGTGCTCATGTTCTCCATGCCGGAGAGTCCGCGCTGGCTGGTGAAGCAAGGCCGGGAAACCGATGCCATGGCCGTCTTTGAGAAGACCGGCGAAAGCAATGTGGCTGGAGAGCTGGAGGCCATCCGCCAGTCCCTGGCCGATGCCGGGAAGGGGGGTGACCGGCTTTTCCAGAAAAAGTATTGGAAACCCATCCTCATCGCCTTTCTCATTGCCACCCTCAACCAGCTCAGCGGCATCAACGCCATCCTTTATTACGCCCCGCGTCTGCTGGAGCTCTCCGGCGTGTTCCGCGAGGGCGCCATGCTCCAGAGTATCATCATCGGCCTTACCAACCTCAGCTTTTCCATGCTGGGCTTGCTCATCATCGACAAGGTGGGCAGGAAGACGCTTATCGCCATCGGCGCCCTGGGCATGGCCTTCTGCCAGGCCATGGTGGCCCGCGGTTTTGCCCTGGAGGCCTTCCATGGCTATTACATGCTCATTTTCCTGATGGGTTACGTGGCCTTCTTCGCCCTCTCGCTGGGTGCCACCATCTGGGTGGTCATCGCAGAGGTCTTCCCCAACGACGTGCGTGCAAGCGGCCAGGTCCTCGGCAGCATGACGCACTGGGTGTGGAGCGCCCTCCTCACCTGGTTCTTCCCGCTGTGCCTTTCCATCGGCGGACAGTATATCTTCACCTTCTTCTCCGTCATTGCCGCCCTGGCCCTTCTTTTTGCCTGGTGGTTGCCGGAGACCAAGGGAAAAACTCTGGAACAGATCCAGAAAGAACTTATTAAAGAATGAGCCCGGCAATCTATACTATAAGGGGTGGTGGCCTGGAGATGACCGTCACCAACTACGGCGCCCGAGTCCTTTCGCTGCAGGTCCCCGGAAAGGACGGCGCCATGGCCGATGTCATCGTAGGCTATGCCAGCCTCCGGGAATATCAGGACTGCCCCGGGGAGCGCTTTTTCGGCGCTGCCGTCGGTCGTGTGGCCAACCGCATCGGCGGAGCGGCTTTCACCTTGGACGGCAGGCAGTACCGGCTCAGCGCCAACGACAACGGCAACACCCTGCATGGCGGGTTCACTGGCATCGACCGGGTGCCGTGGACCGTTCGGGAAGTGCGTCCGGACGCCATAAAGTTCTTGCTTAAAGATCCTGACGGGGCAGAAGGCTGGCCCGGCAATCTGGACATCGAACTGAGCTACTCCCTTACGCCGGAGAAAGCCTTCAAGGTGGAATACAAGGCGGTGACGGATGCCCCCACCCTGTGCAACCTTTCCCATCACAGTTTCTTCAACCTCACGGGAGATGCTTCCAGGCCCATCCTGGACCATGAACTTCAGATTGCGGCTGATAACTATCTTCCGGTGGACGGCATGCTCATCCCCACTGGGGAGGTGCGCCCCGTGGAGGGCACACCTTTCGACTTCCGCTCCGCCAAGCCCATCGGCCGGGACATTGCCGAAGCGGGAGGCTACGACCACAACTGGTGCCTGGGCGGTGAAGGCCTTCGCCGTGTCGCCTGCCTCCGTGAACCCGTCTCCGGCCGTGTGATGGTAATCCTTACCGACCAGCCCGGCATCCAATTCTACAGTGGTAATTTCTTCGACGGAAGCTATGCCGGCAAGGAGGGCCGCATCATCGGCCACCGCTGTGCCTTAGCTCTGGAAACCCAGAAATGGCCGGATGCCATCCATCACTCCGCCTTCCCGGACATCATCCTGAGACCCGGACAGACCTATTCCCATACCTGTATTTATCAGTTTTCCGTCTAGTTACAGGGAATTCCTCAGGATGAGCCGCCAGGGGTTGCGGATGGTCTTGATCTCCTTCTCTTTCACCAGATCAACCACGGTCTTGCCCATCTGGACAAAGTCTGTAGAGATGGTGGTGAGGCCGTTGCACAGGATCTCGTTCAATTCCTGCTCGTTGAAGGCTACGAGACCGAAGTCTTCGCCTACCTTCATGTGCTGCTTCTCGGCCGTGCGCATGATGTTCACGATTTCTCTGTCTTCCGGGGTGAGATAGACCACTCCGTAGCGCAGGGGCATGTCTTTCATCGTTTTGATGAGGGCGCAGGTGAAATCGTACTCCTGGCAGAAGCGTTGCACGCCGTCGTAGCGCGCCATGGGCTCCTTGGGGCTGGACTGGACCAGGACAATTTCGTTGTAATGATTGAGCTGCGAAAGTCCGGCCTCCAAGGCGTCGTGCGTATCCTGCGCGAAGTCTTGCGTCACGGAAGAGAATACACCCTTCACGGAATCGTCGTCGCATGAGTCCACCACAATAACCACTCCGCCCAGTTTCCTGAGCTGATGCTCTATGTTTTTGAACACGCCGGCCATGACCAGATAAACGGAATACTTTCCGGCCATGTTTTCCAGCAGCAGGTCAAAGGTATCGCGGTTGAAATTATAGAAGACGATATCGGTCACGGCACCGCTTCCCAGCGAGTTCTGGATGGAATGGTAGAGGTCTTGCTTGAAGGAATTGAATTCGTTGAAAATAAGAAGGAAACGATGCGTGATTTCCACGCGGGTAGAATTGACGAAATAGCCTACGCTTTGTTCAGATTCAATGAGTCCGCGGCTGATCAGCTCGTCCATGGCCAGCAGCACGGAACTGCGGGAGAGCCCTGACTTGATGCGCCAGGAGTTGATGGAAGGAATCTTGTCTCCGAGTTTGTATTTCCCGTCCAGGATACCTTTCTCAACCTCGTGTACGATGCTTTTGTAAAGTTTCTCCCTGTACATGGCCGTTTTTTAACTATTTCTTATAAAAATAGCTGAATTAAACGACTTTTCAAAACAGGATGGTAAGCGTCAGTGTCTCGGATACCGGGCAGCTGCCAGCGTTCACCGTAAGGGTTCCGGTCCCTTCGCCAGGGGCGGACCAAGTCCAGTCTTTCATTTTTACGCCGTTCACATGCACCTTGGAAGGCTTGCGGTCCAGAGCCACCCTGAAACGGTAGTCGCGGGTGTCGGGCATGTTCTCGAAACGGCCTTCCACGGGGTCCACGGTAAGCTTTACTGCCTTGCCGCTTTTACTGCAGCGGAAGCGGGTGCGGGCCACCAGGCCCTGCTCGTAGCCGTAGCTTTCGGCGTCGCAGTCATTCATTATATATTCGCTCTCGCCCCACGGGTACACATTGACGATGAATTCGCGCTGGGGCCGGATGTCGATGTGGTCGGCCGCTTCCATGGTGGGAATGATGGCGCCGCCGCGGATATAGAGCAGTCCGGCGCGGCCCTCAGGACAGGGGCGTTTCACTGTCTCGCCGTGGCTTTGGATCTTCTCGCCTGTCCAGGCGTCGATCCATTCCCCGGCGGGGAGGTAAATCTCATCTGTAAAGATGCCTACCAGCAGGTTCGGGCCGAACATATACTGCGTCCAGAGGTCGTCCACGGCCCGGTCGGCCGGGAACATGAGCGGCATGCTGCGTACCATGGGCATGCCCGTGAGCACGCCTTCGATGGCTGCGCTCCAGATGTAGGGGATCAGCTCATAACGGAGCTTGATGCAGTTCAGGTAGATTTCCCTCTCTTTTCCGGTGAAATAGAAAGGATGATAGAAGTGGGCATAGCTGTTAACCGCCACCCAAGGCAGGAAGGCGCCAAAATGAAGGCTCTGCATCTCCTGCTCCCGGGACACGTGCATCACGTCGCACGAGGTGTTCATGTAGCCGCTGTTGCCCAGGTTCAGCTGGTCGAAGAGGGCGGTCTTGCCACCGCCGTTGTCGCCGCTGGTGGAGGCGCCCCAGTGCTGGGTGCCGCTCCAGCCCGCGCAGTAATGGTACCAGCCGCGCTTGCCGGTATGCTCACGGTACATCAGGTTCATCTGCTTGGGCAGGAGCACCTGGTTCAGGTTGTGCATCTCCTTGTCGGGCCGGCCGTTGTAGTATTTCCGATAGGTGTGCTCGTCCAGGGTACGGGCGGGATCCAGCTTGAAGCCTTCGGCGCCCATGGTCACGAATTTCTTCAGATGGTCCATCCAATGCTCCAGGCCGGAGGGTTTGGCGCCGGGCAAGGCGTCTTCTTCGGCAATGGAAAGGTCATATTCTTCACAGATCCAGAGGCCCAGGTGCAGGCCCATGTCGCGCATACGACCGATGAAAAGGGAGGGATTGTAGCGCTTCACGGGATCATTCTGCTTCCAGGAATACTCCGGAGAGAACTTGTTGTAGTTCCAGTCTTTGGCGCTGGAAAAGTCGTAATGTTTGCTCATCCACTGGGGTTCCAGCCAGAATACGTCGCAGGGCATGCCCATGGCGCGGAAGTCGCGCGCATCGGAGAGGATGTTCCACTGGTCTTCCTTCATGTTGGGGCCGAAGCAGAAACCGTAGGCCCACTTCGGGAGAAGATAGTTCCGGCCGGTGAGGAGGGTGTAGGCATCCAGTATACCGGGCATTCCGTCGGCCGCGATGAGATAGAAATCGGCCTCCGGGGTCGTTGTGTAGATGGAGAATGCATCCTTTTCCAGGCGGCCCATATCGAAGTAGCTCTTGCGGGTGGAGTTGGAGTAGATACCCCAACCTTCACTGCTCATCATGAAAGGCATGGGAATCTCCGTGTGCTGGTAGGTGGCCCACATCCTCAAGCGCTCGCCGCGATGCTGGATGTGCTCGCGCGAGGTGCTGCCGCCACCGTAAAAGCGCTCGTCGGCCTTGATGGGAATGCGGATCACACAGCTCTTGAGAGGGTCTCCTCCTTCGGTCTTGTCCATCTCCGAGAGGGAGCCGTCGTCGTCGCCGATGATGCCGCCGTTACGACGGGTGACCATGTCACCATATTGTACCTGGATGGAGTCTCTGAGCACGCGGGAAAGCGTGCTGCCGCCCGGATGGAAGGAGATGCCGTCCACCAGATTCTTTCCGGAGGCGTCCTTCAGGCCGATGGTCTGAGCCTTGAAGTCCACCGTCAAAGCATGGGTAGAAGTGGTCAGGGTCCATTTGTCGGCATCCCGCTGCTCTTTTACGGAAGGCTTTTCCCAGTCGGTCTTGAGGATGCCATAGCGTTCCATCAGGGACTGGGGGAAACTTCCGTCCGGAGAAATCCGCACCCGGAAAATGCCGGGAGCGCAGACTTCAATCTTCATCTCGGCCCCGCAGGACAGGCGGAAGGTTTCTGCTTGTGCGGGGGTGGCGGGTTGTGCAGCTTTTGCGGTGGAAAGATTTCCTGCCAGCAGCAGGGCTGCCATGAGGGTCAGCGACAGGGAAAGGATTCTTTTCATTGTATGAAGTTTTCAGTGCCTGTTACAAAGATACAAAAACGGCCAGGCTGGTCTGCTCCGGTCTGTTTTTTTGTTGGTTTTGCATACCTGTTTAATAATATAAGGGTGTTCCTTTGCAGACTTTTTCGGGATCCTGTCTATAAACAGGTTTGGAAATTCCGGAAAAAATCAGACCAGCACAAACCAGACCTGGGTTTCTTGATACCTTTGTTATGGAAGTGGCAACACTTCCTAAAGAAGTTAATCTAACAGACTTATTTATGAAAGCCTTTCGATTCTATGCATTGGTCACCGTCTTCCTGACGGCGGCCGCTATGAATGTTATGGCGCAGAATCTGGTAAAGGGTAAGGTGGTAGATAAAAACGGAGAGCCGGTCGTCGGCGCCGCCGTCTACCTCGTCGAAAACCCTACCAAGGGTGCCGTGACAGATCTGGATGGAAACTGGAGCCTGGATGTGGCTCCCGGTTCTACCCTTCATTTTTCTTCCATCGGCTTTTTGGACAAGGATGTCAAGCCGGGCAACCAAGCTGTCATCGATGTCGTCATGGAGGAAGATGTCAACCAATTGGATGATGTGGTCGTGATCGGTTACGGTACGGCCCGCAAACGGGACATGACCGGTGCCGTATCCAACATTAAGGCTGAAAAAATAGCCGAGACCGCACCCAGGACCGTGTCCGACATCCTTCGTGCCAATGCCGCCGGACTGAATGTCGGTGTGACCAACACGGCTAAGGGTGAAGGCTCGTTGACAATCCGCGGAAACCAGTCGCTGAAGGCTTCCAATTCGCCGCTCATCGTGCTGGACGGCGTCATTTATGAAGGCTCCATTTCCGACATCAACCCGATGGATATTGAGTCCGTCGATATTCTCAAGGATGCCAGCTCCGCTGCCGTCTACGGTGCCAAGTCGGCCAACGGCGTCATCGCCATCACGACCAAGCGCGGAAAAACCGGTAAGCCGGTCGTGACCCTGGATGCACGCTGGGCCGTAGCCCAGGCAGCCAATGTGCCGGCCGTTTTGACGCCGGAACAATTCCTGGTCTGGCGTCAGGATTATAATGAAGGACGTTTCGGTGAAGCATACCTGAAAAAGTATCCCCAGATGTTCGTCAATCCGACCCAACTCACCGGCGGACTCAGCCAGCTGGACTGGTTCAACTACGACCAGAAGACACCTGCGACTTCCGTGACGGAGAAGCAGCTGATCACCCAATGGCTTTCCCGACTGAATCTGAAGACGGTCGAGATTGATAATTATTTCGCCGGAAAGACAACCAACTGGCAAGACCTGGTCTTTCACAATGCACTTCAACAGGATTATACCGTGGGCGTTTCGGCCGGATCGGACCGCGTCCAACAGTATTATTCCATCAACTATGCAGACCGGGATGGTTTCATCGTCGGAGATGGATACAAGAATATCCGTGTCCGTGCCAACATCCAGACCAAGATTACGGATTTCTTGAGCGTTGGCGTCAACGCCCAGTTCGCCTCCCGTGACGAAAGCCCCGTCATGTGTGACTGGACCCAGTCCCGGAGATGTACACCTTACTCGCTCAATCTGCTCGATGATCCTACGGCAGAGTCCCTCTATCAGTACCAGCCGAACGGACTGGACCCCCATAATCCCCTTTATGACCGCAAGTTTACGGACAAGAGAAGTCTTTACCAAAGCTTGAATGCCAATCTCTTTGCTAAACTCCAGCTGCCCTTCGGAATTGAATATGAGATGGATTTCATTCCCTATCTGCAGTGGCATGAATACTATCTTCACATGTCTTCGGAGCACCGCAGTTACGAAGGCAAGGGCGGAGAATCGACCCGTTCTTTCTCCAAGGAATATAATTGGCAGGTCGATAACATCTTGCGCTGGAAACGGATTTTCGCAGACAAGCATCATGTCGAAGTGACGCTGCTGGCCAATGCCGAAAAGGGGCAGACCTGGTATAGCGGAATGAAGGCCTCCGGCTATGCGCCCAATGATTTCCTTGGCTATCACGCCGTCGGTTTTGCTACGGTTCCGACCATCAGCAGCGACGACACCTATCAGACGGGTGACGCCCTCATGGCCCGACTCTTCTACTCCTTCAAGGACACATACATGCTGACCGCGTCCATCCGCCGGGACGGTTTCTCTGCTTTCGGACAAGAGAATCCCCATGCCGTATTCCCGGCCTTCGCCCTGGGTTGGGTCTTTACTCACGAAAAGTTCATGGCAGGAGCCCAGGATTGGTTCAATTACGGTAAACTCCGTGTCTCCTGGGGTCAGAATGGTAACCGGGCCATCGGCCGGTATGATGCCCTTTCTACGATGTCATCCGGCCTGCTGCCGTTTGCCACTCCCGGCGGCTCTTTATATTCGACGACCATGATGACCGTCAGTTCGATGGCCAACCGGAACCTGCGCTGGGAGCGTACGGCGTCTCTCAATTTCGGTCTGGATTTCTCTCTCTTCGGTGATGTCCTTTCCGGTAGCGCCGAATACTACCGGGCCAACACCTATGACCTGCTGGTTCCCCGCAAACTGCCGGATCTGACTGGTTTTACGACGGTTACAGCCAATCTGGGCCAGGTCTTCAACCATGGATTCGAACTGACCCTCAATGCCAAGGTGCTTGACCGCAACGACTGGAAATGGAATCTGACCGGCATCCTGTCGATGAACCGGCGCAAGATCGTCCACCTGTACGGCGACATGGAAGATGTACTGGACGAGGACGGCAACGTCATCGGCCAGAAGGAGTCTGATGACCCGACCAGCGGCTCTTATGGCTGGTTCATCGGTCAGGATCCTTCCCGGATCCGGGCTTACGAACGGATCGGCGTCTGGCAGTTGGGTGAAGAAGAAAAAGCGGCCAAGTATGGCTGCCAGCCCGGCGACTTCAAGTACAAGGACCAGAACGACGATAACATGATGACGGATAAGGATAAGATCTTCCAGGGCTATACTTCGCCCCGTGCCCGGATCTCCCTGCTCAGCAACCTCAGTTGGAAAGGATTCACGCTCTCGGCCAGCCTCTATTCACTCTTGGGTCAATATGGCTCGTTCCAGGAAGCGGCCAACAACTATTACATCCCTGACGTTACCTCCGACTACTATATGCCTCGTTGGACGGCGACCAATCCGATCAATGATTACGCCCGCATCGGTTCGAAGAACATCGGAACAAACTTTGTCAACAAGTCCTTTGTCCGCCTGGACAACGTGACCCTCAGCTACAATGTGCCGGCTTCCTTCTGCCACCGCCTGGCCATGCAGGCCCTCCGCCTGTCCGCCACGGTACAGAACGCCTGTGTCTTTGCGCCGTACTGGCATTTCTGGGATCCCGAACTGGGCTCATCTCCCGCCCCCCGCACTTTCACGTTCGGAATCAACGTAACCCTTTAATTTGTTGCGATTATGAAAAACAATACGATTTTCAGAGCCGGAGCGGTCATCCTTTTCATGCTGTCCCTCTGTGGATGCAGGGATGAATGGCTGGAGCCTAAACCGCTCTCATTCTATACGCCGGAAAACACCTTCGTGGATGCCGCCGGTTTCGAAGCTGCCCTTTTCCGCTGCCGGGATATCATCAATAACGAATTCAACGGGGATGGCTTCCCTGCGCTGACCGAGATGATCCTGTCGGACTTCTGTGTCGAAGGAACGACCGACAAGGCCGGCCCCCAGATGGATCTGGACGTCACCCTTCTGCCCGACACCAACAGTGGCAAGCTGAACAGCATGAACATCACCCGTACCGGCTGGTATTGGACACAAGGCTACGCGGCTATCTCTGCCGCCAATACGGTCATTTTCCGCATCGACAAAGCTCAGTTCTCTTCCGAAGCGGAGCGCAACCGCATCCTGGGAGAGGCCTATTTCTATCGCGCCTACTATTACTACAAACTGGTCCATCAGTACGGAGACGTGCCGTGGATCGACAAGGAAGTCGCCGAGCCCAAGACGGATTTCTATTCCTACGACCGTTGGGACATCCTGGCCCAACTGAAAAAAGACCTGGAGTTCGCCTATGCCAACGTTCCGGACGATGCAGACCGCGGCCAGGTGACCCAAAGCGCCTGCGGAACCTTGTTGATGAAGATCGATATCTGCCTGGGAGAATACGACAAGGCGATCCAGATCGGCGAGGCGATCGTGGCCAAGCACCCTTTGATGACCAAACGCTTTGCATCGGTACCTTCTGGTTACGACGGGCCGCGTCGTGCGAACCTGATGTTTGACCTCCACAGCGTGGAAGGCAAGCTGGATGCAAGCAATACGGAAGGCTTGTTCTATCTGGTCAACTATCCCAACGTGCCGGGATCCGTCCGGTCCCAACTCTGCCGCAACACTATGCCCCGTGTCGTGGGCGTCACGACCCCGGACGGAAAGACCGGTGTCGTATTTACCGACGACGTCGAGAAGCAGTATGAGATCAACCGCACCTACGGCCGTGGTATCGGACGCGCCCGTGCCACCAACTATATCCAGTGGACCATTTGGACCGACAAGGAAAAGAACGACATCCGCGGGCAGTATAACCGTGATAGTTGGAAGAGTCCGGACGAGTTGTACTACAACGATCCTAAGTTGAAGGCGGCGGGTAACCCTTACTATGGAACCCATCTGGTGAAAAACCCGGCCATGTCTCCGGAAGATTCCATCCGCTTCTGGTTCCAGTGGCCCGAGTACAAACTGTATGTACCGGATCCCCTGTCCGTGTCCAACTGGGGCGGCGAGACTCCGATGTATATCTACCGTTCCGCCGAAGTCTACCTGCTGATGGGTGAAGCCTGCTATTGGAAGGGTGATGCCGCCAATGCGGCCAAGTACCTGAATGTCGTACGAGAGCGTTCGGGTGCCGATCCGCTCACGGCCTCCGACATCAACATCGGCGCCATTCTGGATGAACGTTGCCGCGAACTCTGTTACGAGGAGAACCGCCATGTCGAACTCGTCCGCGTCGCTTATACGTTCGCCAAGACCGGAAAGCAGTGTGAATACTTCGGCCGCACGTACAAACTGGATAACTTCTCTGGCCCGGGCGGCACCGGTTCCAATGTCAAGCAGGAAGGTATCAACTTCTACTATGACTGGGTGATGGCTAAGAATAATTTCTACAACAAGGGCGTCAAGCACCGCTGGGCTGAGTATAAGATGAGTGTCCATCATGTGCTCTGGCCTGTTCCGACCAACGCGCTCCTCGCCAACAAGCAGGGCCGGATCAACCAGAACATCGGCTATCCCGGAGCGGAAAACAACCTGCCTCCAAAGCATATCGGAGTTGAAGAATAACCCCTATATACATGAATCGTTTTACCTTTTTAGTTTTGATCCTTCTTGCCTGTAACCTTTACGGGCAAGAAGGTATCAATTATGATGAGACGCAAGTCCCCTCCTTTGTCCTTCCGGACATGATGGTCTGCAACGACGGGACTCCGGTCCGGGATGTGAAGACCTGGGAGAAGAAGCGCCGTCCCGAACTCCTGGAGTATTTCTTCTCCCAGGAGTATGGACGCACCCGCTACGACAAGATCGGCGTCCGCTACGAGGATGTCTCCACGAATCCGGACTTCCTCGGCGGGAAAGCGACCTGCAAGCAGGTGCGCTTCATCTTCTCCAACGGAGAGAAGGAGCATGAGGCTATCGCCATGCTGGTGATCCCCAACCACAGGAAAGGGAAGGTTCCGGTCTTTGTCGCGTACAATTTCAAGGGAAACCCCAGCACGACGCTCGACACGACCATCCTATATTCCCCGGCCTTCCCGTTGGTCAAGAAACCCGACCATCCGGATTGGAAGCGAGGCTGCCAGATGAACCGCTGGCCCTGGGAAAGGATCATCGACCGCGGCTATGCCGTCATCACCATGTGCTACCATGACATCTATCCCGATGGCAGGGGACAGAAAATGATCGACAACAGCATCATTTCCCTGTTCCCGGATTATCAGCAACGGGAAATCCTGTCCGACTCCTGGGGAGCCATCGGTGCCTGGGCTTGGGGCTCGAGCCGCCTGGTCGATTACCTGGAGACCCAGCGCTGGGTCGACAAGAAAAAGATCGCCATCATGGGCCATTCCCGGCAGGGCAAGGCCGCGCTCTGGGCCGGGGCCCAGGACAAACGCTTCAAGGTGGTGATTTCCAACGATTCCGGTTGTTCCGGGGCCGCCCTGGCCAAACGGGTCTACGGTGAAAACGTCGAACGGATCACGAAGACGCTCGAATGGTGGTTCTGTCCGGCCTACAAACTATATGCGAACAACGAGGCGGCCATGCCTTTCGACCAGCACGAGCTCATCGCCCTGATGGCGCCGCGCCATGTCTATGTCGCCAGTGCGCAGGAAGACAACTGGTCGGACCAGAAAGGAGAATTCCTGGCCACCGCCTATGCCGCGCCTGCCTTTGAACTGTATGGGATGAAGGGCCTCGGGACCTTCGAACAACCCGGCATTCATCAGCCGATCATGACCGATGTGGGTTATCATATCCGCGCCGGAAAGCATGACGTGACCGACTATGACTGGGACCGCTTCATGGATTTCTGCGACCTCCATTTCAAGTACGGGACCCGTTCGTATCCAAGAAGATAAACATCATCCTCGTCCTCTTCCTGATTGGGGCCGTCCTGCTCTCCTAAGCCTGCTCGTCCCGGCGGGCCTCGTCGAACTTGGCCTTCATCGTGGGGTTGCCGCGGGTGAGGCGCTTGATGGTGAGGTTGTCGGCCTTGTCGTTGGCCAGGCGCAGGTTGTTCTCGGAGCCGATGAGGGCATCCTTGATCTTCTGGAGATGGGCGATGGACTTGTCGATCTCGTCGATGGCCGTCTTGAACTTCTCGCTGGCGAGACGGTAGTTGCGCCCGAACGCATCCTTGAAATTTTCCAGCTGCTCTTCGAAGCGGGTCACGTCGATGCTCTGGCTGCGGGCAACCGCAAGCTGGCGCTTGTATTCCATTGATTTCTTGGATGCGTTCACCAGCAGGGTGATGATGGCTTTGAAGAACTGGGGCCGGATGACGTACATCTTGGGATAGCGGTGGGACACATCCACGATGCCGCCGTTGTACAGCTCGCTGTCGGGCTCCAGCAGGGAGACCAGCACGGCGTACTCACAGCCTTTGGCGTTGCGGTCGGCGTCGAGTTTCCGGAAGAAGTCCTCGTTGCGGTGCTTGCTGGCGGTCTCATCCATCTCGTTCTTCATCTCGAACATGATGGACACATATTCCATGTCATCCTCGTAGTCGCGGAAGATGAAGTCGCCCTTGCTGCCGCCCGAGGCGTCATTGTCCTTTTCGAAATAGGCGTGCGGGAGCAAGGAGCGCAGCTCGCTCTCAAAGACGGTGCTGCAGTGGGTCTCCAGACTCTCGCCGACCATCTTGGTCGACAGCCGGGTCTTGAAGTCCTTGAGGCGCTCTACCTCCTCTTCCGCGATGCGCAGGCGGGTGGCGGCTTCGGACCGGACCATCTGCAGCCGGCCTTCGTATTCGGACTGCAGGCTTTTCTCGCGCAGGCTCGCTTCGGACGCGGCCAGCTTGGCCTGGGAACGGAGCTCAGCAATCTGGGCGTCCTTGGCCTGCGAAGCATCCTTCGCCTGCTGGCGCTCCTGCAAGACTGCGATTTCCAGCGCCTGCGCATGCTGGTTGACGGCCGCCTTGAGCGCCGCGATCTCCTGGTCTTTCTTGAAAAGGTCATTCTGATGGGCCTTCTCTAAGGTGGCGGCACGCGCCTGTTCCTCGGCCTGATGCTGACGGTGCAGCTCCGCGATACGGCGGTTGACCTCGGCGTCAAACTCGGCGCCTTTGACCTGGTTGACGATGGAAGCGTAGTCTGCTTCATCCACGGAAAAGACATTTCCGCACTTGGGACATTTAAGTTCTCTCATATAGTCAGGGTCTGTCCTTACTTTGTTTGGCTAAAGATACTGATTTTATCGCTTCGGCGCAGAGGCTGAGGCAGAGAAATATTTGTATATTTGTCGGAAACAACGCAACAAGCATCTCAGAAAATGAAACGCATCCTTACCCTCCTCCTGTCTGTCCTGTGCGCAAGCTTTGCCCTGGCCCAGACTCCCGCTGAGATCCTGGCCAAGATGGATCAGGAAGTGAGTCTCCACGAAGCCGAGGGCGTCTCCATGGTTCTCGAATTCAAGGTCCCGATCGTCGGCACGATCTCATCCCAGGTCTGGACCAAGGGAGAAAAGGCCCGGATGGAATTCAAGGCGGCCTCCGAGCAGATGGTCACCTGGATGGACGAGACCACGCAGTGGACCTACAACTCCAGCAACGGGGAAGTCACGATCGAGAAACGGAAACCCTCTTCCGAGCCCGAAGGGGACCTGGGCATGTTCCAGGGGCTGGCCGAGGGGTATGATCTCTCGCTGACGAAGGAGACGGATCAGGCCTGGTACATCCACTGCAAGAAGTCCCGTACCAACAAGAGTAAGGACGATCCCAAGACGATGGACCTGGTCATTGCCAAAGGGACCTACAGGCCCATCAGTCTCAGCGCCAAGCTCTCGGGCGTCACCCTGACGCTGCGCGAGATCGCCTTCGGCGTTTCTGACAAGCAGGTTACCTTCAATCCTGCTGACTATCCGGGCGTCAAGACTGTGGACAAGCGTTAGCCATTGCTTTTGCATTTTGATATACTAAAGAGGCTGACAAAACCGTCAGCCTCTTTCTGTGACAAGGTCGCTATTGCAGGACCCGGAAGACCTTGTCAATGCATTTCTTTTTCTGGTCCAGATTGGGGTGGACATAAAGGTTGAGGGTGGTGCCGATGTTGGCGTGGCCGAGCAGGACGCTGACGGTCTTGTAGTCGCATCCGCTCTCGATGCAGCGCGTCGCGAAACTGTGGCGCAGGCCATGGAACTTGATGTCCGGCATTCCCAGCCCGGCCATGAAGGTCTTGTAGTAGAGCCTGTAGGTCTTGGGCTCGACCGGCCGCTCCGCGTTGCTGAGCAGGAAAAAATCCGGATTCATCAAGCGCACCAGGGGCCGTATCATGCGGATCAGGTCCCGGGACATCGGGATCTCACGCAAGGCGTTCTGGGTCTTCGGCCGGCCCACGATCAGCCTGGAGTGTTTTCCCTCACTGTCAGGCAGATAGACCCGTTCGAGGGTCTTTCGTACCCGGATCACTTCGTTGTCCATGTCGAGGTCCTTCCACTGCAGGGCGCAGACCTCTCCGATGCGGAGCCCGGCGGACAGGCAGATGTAGATCCCCAGGTTGCGGCAGGTGAAATTGTCTTTGATGTAGGCGATGATCCTGCGATGGTCCTGCTTGTTGAGCACGGTCATGTGGGTCTGGGTCGTCTCCGAAGGGTAACGGATGTTCCAGTCCGGTACCGGCCAGCAGTCCATCTTGGCGCCGAAACGCACGATCATTTTCAGGATCAGGACCAGTTCGCGGACGCTTTTCATGCTGAGTCCCTCGTCGAGTTTCATCAGGACAAACGCTTGTACGTCGTCTTCCGTGACGGATGTGGCCTCCCCAAAGACCGGGAGGATGTGCTTGTTGAGCAGAAGTACGTAGGTAGAGTAGCTGGCCGCTTTGACAAATTGCTTTTTGTCTCTTTTCCAAAGTTCAGAGACTTCCCGGATGTTTTTACCAATCATAGTCTGATGTGTATTTTAGTGTTAGGAATATGAGAACGAAAAAGCCGCCCCTCTGCAGGAACGGCTTTTCATGTAAATCCTGTTTAATGGGCTACCAGACGAACTGGAAGCGAACATCCACGGGGATGCGGGCGCGTTTCATCGCAGCGAAGTCCAGCAGCAGGGATTCGGAGGCTGTGCCGTAATTGCGGATCAGCGCACCGGCGGCTTCGCGGTCGCCGCTGCCCTGGATGGTCAGGACCTTGGAGGCCAGTTCGGTGATGGCCTGCTCGGCGCGGTCGAAGTCCACCAGATAGTGGCCGGTGCGGTCGATGCTGAAAGCCTCTTTCTCCCGGAGGAAGTTGTAAATGATGATGTTGGCGCGTCCCAGGGCGGTGGCGTCGCCGAAGCGGGCGGAACGGATCGTCGAGATGACGAAGGTCGCCAGGGCGTCGTTGCGCCGCAGCATGGGATCGTTCTGTCCGGAGGCGATGGACTGGAGGTTGAGGAAGAGACCGAGGGCATTGTCCTTGATCTTCTCGATGGTCAGGGCCTCGTCGCCGAGCGCCTCTTCGACGGTACCCTTGCCGTTGACCGTCTCCTTGACGCCGATGCCGTGCGCGATCTCGCGCATCACGGTGTTCCAGAAGAAGGCCTTGCCGTTGAGGTTGGCGCTCTGGTCACGGGTGATCAGGAGGCGTCCGGCGGGCAGGATGATCTTGATGTACTTGGCGTGGATCACGTTGTTGAGGACGGCGGTACGGGTGCCATGCTCCTCCTGGGCACGGAGGTCGTAGGGCCGGTTGATGGCGATCTTCTTGACACCGGCATTGGCTGCGCCGGCGCAGTAGATCATGTCGTAGGCATAGATCGTCGAGCCTTTGCCGGGCTCAAAGACCTTGTATTCCTCCGGGCAGGGGAGCTGGCTCTGGAAAGTCGGGATCATCGCGGCGAAGTTGTTGATCGTCGAGGTGAGCTCCAGGTCCTTGAGGAGGACATAGGACTCGTAGGAGGTCTTGACGCCGCGCAGGCGGTCATCTTCCGTCTCGGCCGGTCCCATGATCAGGTCCATCTTGCTGTCCTGGACGGAGAGCCAGGTCGTGTCGCTCTTGAAATAGTCGTCCGTCTTGAGGGCTTCCATCTTGGCGAGGAGGTACTGGCGCACGCTGGGCTTGATCGTATAGTTGGCCGCCGCCATCAGGTATTGGTTGATCTTCTCGATGCGGGCCTTGTAGGCGTCGTGGTACCAGACCGTCTTCAGGGAGCCGTCCTCGCCCCGGCGGATCAGGGTATAGGGGCTGTTCTTGTCGGGATCTTCCCAGGCCAGGAACTCCTCCTCGCTCATATCGGCGGGGTAGAAGTTGGCGCCCAGCGGACGCTCCTGCTTCCAGCCGGGGACGAAGGTCTGTCCGTCGATGCGGCTCCAGGGGCCGTAATTGACGTCCGCGAACTCCCGCTGGATGCGGGGGAGGCTGTTCAGCTGCGACTTGTCTCCGAAGTTCTGGTCCCAGTAGATGTTGTCCACCTCGCCCGATGCGAGCCGGAAATAGTTGAGCACCTCGCGGCCGTTGTCGGAGATCCCGCTGACAAAGGAGGATCCGATCTGGATGGGTGCAAACTCATCCAACTGTTCCTGCGTCCGGTCGCCCCGGGAGGAACATCCGGCCGCCACGGCCAGACAAAGGATAGGAAGTAAAAATCTCTTCATAATTGAACCAATGCGCATTCGCATCGCAAATATCGTAATTTGAAAGGTAAAAAGCAATTGCAGGCCCTGTCCCGAGCGTCCGTCAGGCAAAGGCGAAAAGGATCATCAACTGGGCGGCGAGCACCCGCATGAACATCGTCAGCGGATAGACGGTCGCATAGTTGACGGAAATGTGCTCGGGGCCGTAGGCATCCTGCGTGTAGGCGAGGGAGGCCGGGCTCGTCATGCCGCCGGCGATCAGGCCGCAAATCTGGAAGAAATTGACCTTGAGGAGCCGGGCGACGACCGCGATCAACAGGCAGGGGATCACCGTGATCAGGAAGCCGTACAGGATCCACCAGTAACCGCCGGCCATGAGCGAGGAGACGAAGGTCTCGCCCGCACCGAGGCCGACAGCGGCCAGGAAGAAGCTGATGCCGATCTCGCGGATCATCATGTTGGCGCTGATCGTCGTGTAGGTGCTGATCTTCCAACGGGGGCCGAAGGCGCCCAGGATGATGGCGATGATCAGCGGACCACCGGCCAGACCCAGCTTGATCGGCTGCGGGATATGGGGGAAGCGGATCGGGATCGATCCGAAGAGCACGCCGAGAGCGATGCCGAAGAAGATGAAGACCAGGTTGGGCTTGCTGAGGGAGTCGGGGTTGTTGCCGACGGCCTTCTCGACCCGCTTGATCCCGTCTTCCGGTCCGAGGACCTGGAGGATGTCTCCGGTCTGGAGGATGATGTTGGGCTTGGCCACGATTTCCAGGCCGGTGCGCAGGATGCGGGAGACCTGCACGCCGTACTTGGCGCGGAAATTCAGGTCGCGCAGGGTCTTGCCGTTGACCTTCGGCTGCGAGACCGTCAGCCGGCGGCTGATCAGGTTGACCTCATGCTCTTTCCAGTCGCTCAGGTGGAGCGGTACCTCTTCGCCGAAGATGATGCGGATCGCGTCCACGTTGGACTGGGAGGTTACGATCAGGACCTTGTCGCCCTGCTGAAGGACCGTACTGGAATGGGGGATGAAGATTTCGTCGCCCCGCATCAGGCGTGTGACGACGAAGTTGTCCGCCATCCCCTGCTTGACGTCGGCGAGGGTTTTGCCGAAGATGGCCGGGTTCTCGACTTCGCAGTGCATGCGGCGGGCCATCGAGGCGGCAGTGTCGTCGTCGTCGTCCAGCTGGGCCTTCTCTTTCTGGAGATCGACCCGGAAGAGGGGCCGGATCAGGATCAGGACCATGATGACGCCGAGCACGCCCAGGGGATAGGCGAGGGCGTAGGATGAAGCCAGGCTGGCCGCATCCAGCGCAGCCACTTCCGGTGCGGCGCCTTTGGCCATCTGGATGTTGGTCAGGGTCTGCTGGGCGGCGCCCAGGCCCGGAGTGTTGGTCACGGCGCCCGACATGACGCCGACCATCGTGCTGAGTTCCTCACCCGTGACCCAGTGGATCGCGAGGGTCGTCAGGACGGCCAGGCAGACCATGCCGATGGCCAGCAGGTTGAGCTTGATGCCCGTGGAGCGGAACGAATGGAAGAAACCGGGACCGACTTGCAGTCCGATGCTGAAGACAAAGAGGATCAGGCCGAAGTCTTTCATGAAGGCCAGGACGGTCGGATCGACGCGGAAGCCGAAATGGCTGACCAGGATACCCAGGAATAGGATCCAGGTCGAACCGATGGACACTCCCTTGATCTTGAATCGTCCCAGCCAGAGGCCTGATGCGATCACGAGGGCGAAGAGCAGGATGCTGTGGGCGATTCCTGTGCCCGTAAAGAGATCTTGCATAAGAATAGGATTTCTCTGGTTCAAAAACAGGCTGCAAAGATAGCAAACCTCTCCGAAAAAGTCGTATTTTTGTCGTTCAAACCCGACACTATGCCAACCTTCCGCTTCCGGGTGCTCTTTCCGGCCCTGATTTCTGCCGCCCTTTTCCTGTTCCAGCCAGCTGCCGCCCAAGAGCGGCCGGGCCTGATCCGTAGGATCATCACCCGCGTGACGTCCCCTTCGCCCAGGCTGGATTCGGCCTATGTCTTCCAGCCCCGGCCCCGATGGAGCGTCATGCTGACCAATGACCTGCGTCGGACCGGCGTGTCACAGACCAATCAGTTCGAGACCGGCGGCGTGCCGACGAGCCTTTCCAGCGAACTCTGGGAGCGTCTCTACAAGGGAGTGGGGCTGTATGCGGGTTACGGTTCGATCACGCTCGGTATGAGCCGCGAGGTCGGACGCAAGAGTGCCGAATACAACAAGTCCTTTTCTTTCAATTACCAAGGAGCGGGCCTGGGTGCCTATGTCGCGTATTACGACATCCGCCAGCCGCTGTCCTATACGCTGGCCAGCGGGGAGCCCGGGACGGCGGATTGGAACGAGCTTTCCGGCTCGTCCGGTTACCCGGGGCGGATGAAGATGATCCTCGCGGAGGGCCTGTATTCCTTCAACCGCTCGACTTTCTCCTATGGCTCCGTCTATAAGGGAAGCAAGATCCAGCGCCGTTCGGCCGGATCCTGGATGGCGGGCGTCAAGTTCCTCCAGGGAGAAGTGACCGTCGATCCGCGGGAGCCGATATCCGGCCTGGTCTATGGCCTGAGCCGGCAGGGCACGGTCCAGGGATCGGTCGGTGCGGGCTATTCGTACAATTTCGTGCCCTATCACCGTGACCCGCAGGGCTCGGACATCCGGGGGTTGCGCAACCTTGCGATCAATCTCACGGCCTTGCCGTTGCTGACCCTGTACGACCGCCATGTATCCACGCGCTACGTCGTGGATCCCGTGACGGGGGAGGCCTCCTCGAAAGAAATGCATCCGCTCCAGTCCAGCCTGCGCCTCAATTTCGTGACGCGGACGGGGATCAGCTATATCTGGGACCGTTACTATCTGAGCCTGGCTGGGGATTACAACCTGTTCTCGTTCCGCGGCACGACCAAGGTCATCGGGTCGGGGGCGGCCGTAGATGTAAAAACGGCGGGCCGCTTCAGCAAGTGGTCCACCGTCCTTAGGTTCAGCGTGAAGTTCTAAGCCTCTTTGTCGGCTTTCCCTTTCTGGATGAAGTCCTTGGCCTTGCCGGCTGCTTCAGCGACATCTTCCTTAGCCTCGGCGATGAAATCCTTCGCCTTGTCCGAAGCCTTGCCGGCTGCCTCTTTGGCGTCGGCATAGACGTCCTTGGCTTTCTCGCTCACCTTGCCGGCGACCTCCTTGGTCTTCTCGGCGGCCTTGTCATAGAAAACCTTGGCGTCTGCGGCCGTCTCCTTGGCTTCTTCCTTGATCTTGTCCATTGCCTTGTCGATCACTTCGTCGGCCTTGCCGGCGGCATACTTCACCCTTTCACCCAGGGTCACCTTGCCATCTCCGTTGAGATCCATAGGATTTTTCACGTTCTCTTCGCTCATGTTGTAATTGTATTAAGGTTGTTCGTTGTCGTTCCGTTCACAAATATACTTTTTCTTCCAAAAATATCCTATCTTCGATGGAAAATCGGGCCGGTTGGCCCAAATACTTGTCACTATGAAGAAAATTTGGATCGTTCTCCTGGGTCTGCTGACCCTCTCCCTGGCCACGGCGGCCGCCCTTCCCCGTCCGGAATACCCGCGCCCTCAGTTCGAGCGCGCAGACTGGATCAACCTCAACGGTACCTGGACCTATACCTTCGACTTCGGCCTTTCGGGCCTGGCCCAGGGATATCCTTCCAGCGAGGGATTCGCCGGTAAGATCACGGTCCCGTTCTGTCCCGAGAGCGAGCTCTCCGGCGTGGGCTACAAGGACTTCATCCCCAGCATGTGGTACCAGCGCCGGATCGAGATTCCCGCCACCTGGGCGGGGAAGCGTACGATCCTGCATTTCGGTGCCGTGGACCATCACTGCACGCTCTATATCGACGGGAAGCTGGTGGGCCGGCACTGGGGCGGTACTGTGTCGTTCGATTTCGACATCACCCGCTATGTGCAGCCCGGCCGGAGCGCCAACCTGGTGCTGCGGGTCGAGGATGACGTGCGCAGCGCAGACCAGCCGGCCGGCAAGCAGAGTGCCCGTTTCGCCTCTTACGGCTGCATGTACACCCGCACGACGGGAATCTGGCAGACGGTCTGGATGGAGGCGGTCGCCCCCTGTGGGTTGAAGAGCGTCTATGTCAAGCCCGACCTGGACGGCGCGCGTTTCGTCGTGGAGCCGCGTTTCTATGCCCTGGAGCGGGGCATGAAACTGCGCGCGACGCTGACCGACGGCGGGTCCAAGCCCGTCTCCGTCGTGACGGTCGCGGCTTCCGACGGCGCATCCCTGGTGCTCGACATCCCGGCCAAGCGGGTCCGCAGCTGGTCGCCGCAGGATCCTTTCCTGTATGACCTGAAGTTTGAGGTGCTGGACGCTTCCGGCGCCGTGACGGACTGCGTGAAGTCCTATGCGGGCCTGCGCAAAATCCACATTGAAGGGAATCGTATCTATCTGAACAATAAACCCTTGTACCTCCGTATGGTGCTTGACCAGGGCTTCTATCCCGACGGGATCTGGACCGCTCCGAGCGATGAGGCGCTCAAGGCCGACATCGAGCGCTCGATGGCCGTCGGATTCAACGCCGCCCGCCTGCACCAGAAGGTTTTCGAGGAGCGTTTCCACTACTGGGCCGACAAGCTCGGCTACCTGACCTGGGGTGAAGCTTCGAGCTGGGGCTTTGACGTCAACCGCGAGGAGGGTCCGCGCAACTTCATCTCCGAATGGGAGGAAATCGTCGTGCGGGACCGGAATCACCCGTCCATCATCGCCTGGACCCCCTTCAACGAGAGCTGGGGCCGCGACAAGGACGTCGAGCGCGCCCGCGTCCATGACCGCATGGTCGCCGATGTGTACCGGATCACGCATGCGCTGGACTATCGTCCGGTCAATGATGTCAGCGGCGGCTACCACGTAGTGACGGACATCTGGTCCTATCACAACTACGAGCAGGATGCCGCCCGCCTGAAGGAGAAGCAGACGCTCAAGGGAGACGGCACGGTTCCGACCTTCGATCCGGTGCGCGAGTGCGCCTACACCGGCCAGCCCTACATCCTGGACGAATACGGCGGCATCAAGTGGGTGATCGAGCAGTATTCCTCCATCACCTGGGGCTATGGCAAGGGCCCGGAAAGCCTGGACGAGCTGTACACGCGCCTGGAGGCCCTGACGGACACGATCCTGGGCCTGGATTACGTCAGCGGTTACTGCTATACCCAGCTGACGGATGTGGAGCAGGAGCAGAACGGCATTTATACCTACGACCGCCGGGAGAAGTTCGATGCGGCGCGGCTGCGTGCGATCTTCAGCAAGCAGCCGTCCTGGGCGGAGTAAAAGCTTAAAAAAGAGATTCTTCGGCAGTTACCTGCCTCAGAATGACATCAGGTTGTCATTCTGAACGCAGTGAAGAATCTTTTTGGTCAGCCTCTTCGATCTCAGTGACAGAAACCTGGCTGACGCCAGCCTCGCGCAAGGCGCCGACAAGCCGCTCGCAGGCCTGCCGGTCGGAGAAAGGACCGACCTCATAGACCAGGGCCGCCCCGTCTTTCGTCCGGATGATGTCCTTGTCGGTCAGGCTGTGGATGGCCGTCAGGGCGGCTTCCGAGAGGTTCTGGCCGTCTTCCGGCCAGATGCGCACCGCATAGAGGTTCCGGGTGCGGGCCTCGAGGGCGCGGGCGTTGGGGATGGAGATCATCTTGCCCTGGTCGAAAGCGACGATCATGGCACCCTTGAAGCCCCGGCCTTTCACCTTGTTGAGCTGCGACAGGACGTCGGCATAGCTGCGGAACAGCCCGGCTGAATAGACGTGCTTGCCGCCGCTTCCGATGCGGTGGAAAACGGGACTCAGACCCTTGAGCTCGCGCTCCGTGGCCTTGCGGGTAGAGGCGAAGAGCTGGATCTGGTAGACCAGGCCATCGGGCAGGGTGTCGTCCTCGGCGAACTGGCCGACATCCAGGATCTTGAAGCTATAGTCGAAGCTGGGCTCGGGCTTCTCGAGGGTGAGTTGCAGGGCCGGGCCGAATTCATTCTTGGAAAAGACATAGCTGGACGCGGTGCCGATGACTTCGCGGTCCGCTTCGGCCTGGAGCTTGTCCGGATCGATCACAATGCCGTTGGCGAGGAAATCCATTTCGATCTGCTGGAGTTCCTTGAGTGCCTGGTTCAGCTGTTTCTGGCGGGCCGGAAGGGCGATTTCGCCGGAGAGGATCTCCTGTCGGAGCGCAGCCTGCCGGGCGGCGTCCGTTTCGTCCTTGAGCGCGGTGCGAAGCCGCTCCAGGCCAGCCTGATGCAGGGCAATGGAGTCCCGGACCAGCCGGACCCGGTCCATCGCGGCCCGGTATTTTGCGACATTGCCGTCCTCGGGGAGACTCGCGGCGTGGCGCTTGCGGTCCTGGCGGTCCTGCCGGGGGGTGAGGGCGCAGAGCTCCTTCAGGGCATCGACGGTCGAGACCTCCTTGCGGACGGGCATGCTGTCGTAATTCAGGACATAGACCACGACGCTGTCGGGGCTGCATGCGCGGTTGGAGGCGAAGACGGAGTACTGGCCGTCGTCGCTGTTGACAAAGAGAAAGTCGTCGTAGGGGGAGGAATAGGGGAAGCCCAGGTTGACGGGCGCATCCCAGTCGTGGCTGTCCTCATTCCAGCGGGAGACATACAGGTCGAACCCGCCCATGCCGTAGAGTCCGTTGGATGCGAAATACAGCGACTTCCCGTCCCGGGTCAGGAAGGGGAAGATCTCGTCCGCGGCGGAGGTGAGCTCCTCGTTGATCAGCTGCGGCACGGACCAGAGCGCGGAGTCCTTGCGTGCGGTCCGGTAGAGGTTGCGGATGCCGTCCGCGTCCCGGGCCGAATAATAGATCTCTTCCGCGTCCCGCGGCACGTAGGTGGCCCGCATCCGGTCGCCGGGCCCGGCCAGGGAGTCCAGCACGTTGGGGCAGCGCCGCCAGGCGCCGTTCTCCATCGGGTAGTAGAGGAAGAAGTCTTCCAGCGAGAAACGGTACTGCGCAACCACTTCCGGCTGACTGCAGTAGCGGGTCATGTTGAGGCCGTTCTGGGAGAGGATCAGTTCCTGCTCGAAACGGCTGTAGAAACTGGAATCCACGTGCTCCAGGGCCCTTTCGCTCCATTCCACGGCTCCCTTGAAATCGTAGGCCTTGCGCAGGGAGTCGGCCAGGGCCTGGGCGGAGGCGTTCCGACAGAGGCCGCCCGCAGTCAGGAGGGCTGTGGAAAGGGTGAGGATGAATATGTGTCTGATGTTGCTCTTCATGGGGTTTGGTGGTGCAAAATTAAGAAAATAGTGGTATAAAATTTCTTTCTACAGAAAAAAATAGTAATTTTGCGTCCTATTTTGCCGAAGTGTGCATTATTGAATTGAAAGAATAACAAATATAAACCAACAACAGTATGCAAAGTAAAGGTGCTATCAGGCTTGTAGCCATCCTTCTGGCCATAGCCTGCCTGTGGCAGCTCTCTTTTACCGCGGTGACCAAATACCAGGAGAAGAAGGCTGTCAAGTATGCGGAGAGCGTGGCTTCCGCATTCCAGAATTCTCCCGCTTTCAACCAGATCGCCGTTGCTGACCAGGCTCACGTCCTCGACTCGATCAAGGCCGAGCAGACCCGCTGGTACACGGATTCGATTTCCGCGGAAAAAGTTTATTTCGGTTATACATTCAAGGATGTCAAGGCCAAGGAGATCAACCTCGGTCTGGACCTCAAGGGCGGTATGAACGTGATGCTGCAGGTGCAGCTCGCCGACCTGGTCAAGGCGCTTGCCGAGAACAACCAGACCCCCGAATTCTTGAAGGCCATCGACCTGGCGAAAGAGCGCAGCGTCAACTCCCAGAGCGACTACATCACCATCTTCGGTGACGCTTGGAAGGAAGTCTCCGGCGGCCAGCGCCTCGCCCAGATCTTCGGTACCTACGAGATGCGCGACCGGATCAAGCCCGAGTCCACCGACGACGAGGTTCTCGCCGTGATCAAGACGGAGGCTGAGAGCGCCGTCGCCAACTCTTTCAACGTCCTGCGTAACCGTATCGACCGTTTCGGCGTGACCCAGCCGTCCATCCAGCGCCTGGGCAACACCGGCCGCATCCTGGTCGAGCTTCCGGGTGTCAAGGAGCCGGAGCGTGTGCGTAACCTCCTGCAGGGTACCGCCTCCCTCGAGTTCTGGACCACCTTCACCTATTCCGAGATCTATCCTTACCTCGTCGAGGCGAACCAGCGCCTGGCTGAGTTGCTTGCCGCTGAGGAGACCCCTGTCGCCGAAGAGGCTGCCGCCGCCGAGGCTGCGCCGGCCGAGAACTCCGTCGTGGACGAAGTCCTTGCCCAGCAGCAGGGTGAGTCCGCCGAGGTGGACAACTACAAGAAGGCCAATCCGCTCTTCGCGGTCCTGACCCCTTCCCAGATGAATACCAGCGCCTGCATCGGTTTCGCCAATGCGGTCGATATGGACAAGGTGATGCGTTACCTCGAGATGCCGGAGATCGCCGGTATCTTCCCCGCCGAGTTCAAGCCCATGTGGTCCGTCAAGCCGACGGAGTACGTCAAGGGTGCCAATGTGTATGAGCTCATCGCGATCAAGGCCTCTTCCCGTGACGGCAAGGCTCCGCTCGACGGCGGTGTCGTGACCGACGCCCGCGTGGACTACAACGGCCAGCAGCGCGGCGGCGAGCCGGGTGTCTCCATGACGATGAATGCTGAGGGCGCCAACATCTGGGCCCGTCTGACCAAGGAGAACATCGGCCGTCAGATCGCCATCGTCCTCGACGGTACGGTCTATTCCTATCCGGTCGTCAACAGCGAGATCACCGGCGGTAACTCCTCCATCACCGGTAACTTCGACGTCGAAGAGGCCACTGACCTCACCAACGTCCTCAAGTCCGGTAAGCTCCCCGCTCCGGCTA
>CAMOTB010000014.1 GCA_946625485.1 uncultured Bacteroidales bacterium
CCGGATGAACCAGCAGCGGAGTACGGCGCGTCCCTGTCAGGCGCTTGACCGAGACGGGGAACTGGCGGCCATAAGCGGCAAAGACCCCTTCGCCGACGACCCGGTCCATGTACATCTCCATGATCTCGGAGAGCGTATTGGTCGCCAGCCAGCCGTTCTTGACCATGGAATCCGGGAAGCCCAGATCCGCAATCATCCAGACCTGGTCAGGACTCTCCTCGACGGGAACCGGCTTGAACGGGTATAGTTTCTTTTCTTCTTCCATTGCAATAATCCGAAAAACGCGCTTAGAAGAGCGTAGGATGGTTCTCATCCATGTCAGCAAGGACACGCTCGATGATCGCCTGCCGCAGCATCGCCCCTTTGCAAGTGACCTTGAAACGGCGGCAATACTCGTCGATGGCGTTCATCTCTTTCTCGTTGAAATAGATCACCTGCCGGTGCGTACGCACCAAAGCGGCCTTCTGCTTCTCGAGAAAGTCGGGGTCCACATTGGGGATCTGCTTGTTCTTCCGGGCGCACATACAAACAAAAGTAACAATTAATTCCGGAACGAACAATACTTCTGCGTGATGCGTCCGCGTGCGTCTACGGCAATGATGTGCGGCATCAGGCTCAGATCGAAGGCATCAAAGAGCTGCCTGGCCAGTTCGGGACGCTCCGAAAGGATCGCATCCACGTTGACCAGGAAGGCCTTGCCTCCCCGCCTCAGGGAAGCTTCCAGTGCCGGAATCTCTTCCTGGCAGCGGCTGCAGCTCTCCGAGTAAAAGACCAGATAGGCCGGGCGCCCTTTCAGGCGGCTCAAATCCCGCGTGCGGGTGACGGCGGAACCGCAAGCCCGGCGCAGGGTCCCTTCCACCCGGATCGAGGGCAGGCGCGCCCCGACCGGATTGCGGTTGTACAGTTCTTCATCCATGGTCCCCAGTTCCACCAGCTGCCGGAGGGTTTCCGGCGTGAGGCGCCGTCCGATGATCACGCCCGTCCTGTCCAGCAGGAACAAGCGGGGCGTCTGCAGGATCCCGTACAGACGCGGGAAATCGCTCTCCACCTCCGGATCCCAGGCGTGGAATACCCGGACATGGGGAGAATCGACCTGCAGGCGCTCGCTGACATAGCCCTGCCAGGCGTCCCGGTCCGAGCCCACGTAGATGGCATACAGGTCCAGGTCCGCTTCCTGATCCGCCAGCCAACTGCGCAGCAGGATCGCCTCCAGCTTGCATTTGGAGCAGTCCGTGTCATAAAAGTACAAGATGCTCCGGCGGGTTCCGTCCGGAGCGGGAACGGTCACCGGGGCGCCGTCCAGGCCTTCCATGACCAGGCGCGGAGCCGGAAGACCGGTCAGCGAAGAGCGGTTGAATTCGGCAAACAGGCGCGCCTGGAAACGCGTCGCCTCGTCCGGAAAAACGACCGTCCCGTCTGCGAACCAGCGGTCGTACAGATGGATGGCGACCGACTCGTCGCCCATCAGCTGCGACTCGGCATAATGGGCATACAGTTTCGTGGCGACGGCCTGGCGCAGCAGCGAATCCGTGCAGCTGCCGACCAGGAAGTCGCATTCGGACACCTTGGTCTCCAGGTCCTCCGGCTCCAGCGCAGCGACATAGGCATCCACCATCCCCAAGGTCTTGGCGACGGCTGCCGAATCGACCTGCGCACGTACCGGCAGGAGAACCAGCATCAGCAGGAAGCCCGTGAGTCCCAGCCTACGCATGCCAGTCCGGGAGGATAACGCCGTCCGGGAGGAAGAGGCTCGTGTCCCCTTCGTGACGCAGGATGTCCCGCACGGCAGAGGAGGAAATATGGGCGAACTCCTGGGCCGTCGGGATGATGACGGTCTCGATCTCCGGAGCCAGCCGGCGGTTGGCGTCCGCAATCGAACGCTCCGTCTCGAAGTCCAGCATGTTCCGGACACCCCGCACGATATGCACGATGCCCATTTCGCGGCAGACATCCACGGTCAGCCCGTCATATTTGATACAGGAGACGCCTGCCATGCCCTCAGTGGCCTGGCGAATGATATCCAGACGCTGGTCCATGTCGAAGAACCCGCGCTTGTCCTGGTTGATACCGGCTGCCACGACGACTTCGTCGAACATCGTCAACGCACGCCGCAGGATATTCAGATGGCCGGCAGTAAAGGGATCGAAGGATCCGGGAAACAAAGCGATTCGTTTCATTATAATTGCCAGTTGACGGGTGTCTTGCCTTGACGGGCAAGCAACTCGTTGGTTCGAGAAAAATGACGGCAGCCGAAAAAGGCGCCGCGGGCCAGCGGAGACGGATGCGCCGCCTCCAGGACAAAATGCCGCGAAGCGTCGATCAAGTCGCGCTTGGAACGGGCATAATTGCCCCAGAGAAGGAAGACGACACCCTCGCAGTGATCTGATACACAACGGATCACGGCATCCGTAAAGGGCTGCCAGCCGATGGCGCTGTGCGAAGCCGGTTCGCCGCTCCGCACCGTCAGGATGGCATTGAGCAACAGCACCCCCTGGCGGGCCCAAGGCTCCAGGTTGGGGCTGCCCGACATCGGGACGCCCAGGTCGTTTTCGATCTCCCTGAAAATGTTTTTCAGCGAAGGAGGGGCCGGCACGCCGTCCGGGACGGAGAAACACAGTCCCATGGCCTGCCCGTATCCGTGGTAGGGATCCTGCCCCAGGATAACGACCTTGACCTGGTCCAGCGGGGTCAGTTCAAAAGCCCTGAAAATCTGTCCGCCGGGCGGAAAGATCACCTTTCCGGCCTCTTTCTCCCGGTGCAGAAAGCGGACAAGCTCCGCAAAGTAGGGTTTCTCGAACTCACTCTGCAGAGCCTGTTTCCAACTGGATTCGATCTTGACGTCCATCAGAATATCGCTTGGATGACATCATTGATGTCGTGTACGTATATAAAGTCCAATCCCTTGACATAGATGTCCTTGATATCCTCGACATCCTTGCGGTTCTCCTCCGAGATGACGATGGTCCGGACTCCGGCGCGCTTGGCCGCAAGGATCTTCTCCTTGATGCCGCCGACCGGCAGGACACGGCCGCGCAGGGTCATTTCTCCGGTCATGGCAAAATGGAGCTTGATCCGCTCGCCGCGAAGCGCCGAGACCATGGAGGAGACCATCGTGATACCCGCGGAAGGTCCGTCCTTCGGCACGGCGCCTTCGGGGACATGGACATGGATGTCCTTCGCGGCGAACTCCTCGGAGGTCATCTTCGCCAGTTCGGGATGCGCCTTGATATACTGGTAGGCGATCGTCGCGGATTCCTTCATCACGTCTCCGAGATTGCCGGTCATCGTCATGACCCCCTTGCCTTTCGAGACGGAGCTCTCGACGAAAAGGATCTCACCGCCCATCTCGGTCCAGGCCAGTCCCGTCACGACACCGGGCACCTCGTTGCCCTTCTGGAGGTCGTGGAAATTGGTCGGCAGTCCCAGGTATTCCTTGAGATGCTCTTTCTTGATCACCTTCGGATAATCTTCCTCGAGGGCGATCTTCTTGGCCGTGATGCGCGCAATCTTGGCGATGCGCTTCTCCAGGCCGCGGACGCCGCTCTCATGGGTATATTCATCGATGATGGCCCGCAGGGCGGCAGGATCGATCTTCAGGGTTTTCTTATCCAGCCCATGCTCCTGCAACTGCTTGGGCAGGAGGAAATGCCTGGCGATCTCCATCTTCTCCTCGGCGAGGTAACCGGTGACGTTGATCATCTCCATACGGTCCTTCAAAGCCGGCTGGATGGACGAAATGCCGTTGGCCGTCGTGATGAACAGCACATGGGACAGGTCGTAATCGACATCCAGGTAGTTGTCATGGAACGTCGAATTCTGCTCCGGATCCAGCACCTCCAGCAGCGCGGAAGAAGGATCGCCCTTGAAGTCCGAGTTAAGTTTGTCGATCTCGTCGAGAACGATCACCGGGTTGGACTTGCCGGCGCGCGCGATACCATTCAAGATACGGCCCGGCAGCGCGCCGATATAAGTCTTCCGGTGACCCCGGATCTCCGCCTCGTCATGCATGCCGCCCAGGGAGATGCGCACGTACTCGCGCCCCAGGGCCCGTGCAACGGACTTGCCCAGCGAGGTCTTTCCGACGCCGGGAGGGCCGTACAGGCAGAGGATGGGCGACTTCATGTTGCCCTTGAGCTTCAGGACGGCCAGATACTCGATGATGCGGTCCTTGACCGTATCCAGACCGAAGTGGTCCTGGTCGAGGACCTTTTTCGCATGCTTGAGATCCAGGTTGTCCTGGGACATCTCGTTCCAGGGGAGGTCCAGCATGAACTCCAGGTAATTGAACTGGATGCTGTAGTCCGGCGAGGAGGGGTTGAAGCGCTCCAGCTTGGCAATCTCTTTCTCAAAGATAGCCGCCACCTTTTCCGGCCAGTCCTTGGCAGCCGCACGCTCCCGAAGTTTCGAGACATCCTCTCCATCATCCATGCCCAGCTCTTCCTGGATGGTGCGGAGCTGGTTGTTGAGATAATACTCACGCTGCTGCTGGTCGATCTCACCTTTCACTTTCTGGTTGATCTCCTGCTTGATCTTGAGGAACTCCAGCTGCACATCCAGCACCGTCAGGAGCTTCATGGCCCGGACCTTCAGGTCATCATACTGGAGCAGCTCCACCTTGTCGTTGAAGTTCTCCACATCGACCGTCGTGGCGATGAAATTGGTCAGGAAACCGAAATCCTCGATCCCCCGCAAGGCTCCGACGGCCTCCTTGGGCGCGAAATTGGACGCCTTGATGATTGAAGAGGCCTTCTCCTTGAGCGAGTCGGCGATCATCCGAACGTCCACGCTGTTGACATCGGCCAGGTACTCCTCCAGATAATGGACACGGGCCGTGATATAGGGATCATAGCCCAGGACCGCATCGATGCTGAGCCGCCGGAATCCCTGCAGGATCGCGGTGATCGTGCCGTCAGGCATCTCCAAGGTCTTGATGATCTTGGCCACCGTACCATAAGCGTTCAGGTCGGTCTCCTTCGGATCTTCGACGGAAATATCCACCTGGGGCACCGCGGCGATGAAAGAGCCGGACTTTTCGGCGTCCCGGATCAGGAGGATGGACTTCTCCCGTCCGATCGTAATGGGGTATACGGTCCCGGGGAACAGGACCGCGTTACGCAGGGCCAGCACCGGGAGTACCTCCGGCAATTCGCTGTCGTCTACACGCAAGGGACCTTCCCCCTGCATGACAGGTATGATATTGACCTCCGCACCGGCGGGGAACATCCATTCTTTCTCGTTGTATTTCTCCATATATTCTATATTCTTCTGACAATTTGGCAGGTATTTGCCATTTCCTGATGTGTCCCATCATATAGTCAATCATCGTGCCAGCAAAACACTGCAAGATAATAAAAATGATTTTGATAATTCTGAAAAATACTCTATTTTTGCGTCCCAATTGCATTTGACACAGTAATAGTTAACTCATAAATCATTCATCGTATGACTAAAGCAGAGATCGTAAGCGAAGTGGCAAAGGCCACAGGCGTTGAGAAGACGACGGTCCAGACCGTTGTCGAATCATTCATGGAAAGTGTGAAGGGCTCCATCGTGAAGGGCAACCCCGTCTATCTCCGTGGCTTTGGCAGCTTCATCATCAAGCACCGTGCCCAGAAGGCAGCCCGCAATATCACGAAGAAGACCACCATCACCATCCCCGAGCACGACATTCCGGCTTTCAAGCCCGCCAAGGTCTTCGTCGCTGCAGTCAAGGAGGGAAAATAATTTTTAATCCATCAAGCTATGCCTAGCGGTAAAAAGAGAAAAAGACATAAAATGTCGACGCACAAACGCAAGAAGCGTTTGCGCATGAACCGGCATAAGAAGAAGTAATCCTGACAAATGGAGACTGAGATTTCCGCGAAAGATCTGATCGTCGACGTATCGGCGTCAGAAGTTCAGATCGCCTTGATGGAGAACCATCGGCTGATCGAATTGAACAAGGAGTCCAGTCAGGGTCACAGTTATAGCGTGGGGGATGTTTTTCTCGGAAGAGTCAAAAAGATCCTCCCCGCTTTAAATGCAGCATTTGTCGACATCGGCGACAAGAAGGAAGCCTTCGTCCACTACCTGGATCTGGGGCTTTATTTTTCTTCCTTCGACAGCTTCATCAAGAAGAGCAATCCCAATACGGATCTCAAACAGCTCTACGAGAGTATCCCGATCGGACCGGCCCTGGAAAAGGACGGACACATCGAGAACGTACTCAAGCAAGGGCAGATGATCGTGGGACAGATCGTCAAGGAACCGATTTCGACCAAGGGATCCCGGCTGACCGCTGAAATCTCGTTGGCAGGACGCAACATTGTACTGCTCCCTTTCGCTGAGAAAGTGAGCGTTTCCCAGAAGATCTCCTCCAAGGAGGAGAAGAAACGGCTCCTGACCCTGGTCACGAGCATCCTACCCAAAAACTACGGAGCGATCATCCGCACGGCCGCCGAAGGCAAGAACGCCGCGGTCCTCGTCGGAGAGTGTCGCTCGCTGATCGCGAAATGGGAAGGTTCCTGGAAGAAAATCGCAAAAGACAAGAGCGTAAGCCTTCTTTTCACCGAGTATTCCAAGACCACGACCACCCTCCGGGATCTGTTTGACAGCGGATTTTCCAACATTTACGTCAATGATGAGAAAATCTACGAAGAGACCCGGCAGTATGTTTCCCTGATCTCCCCCGAACAGGAAAAAATCGTCAAACTCTACGAAGGCAAGGAGCCGATCTTCGATCACTTCGAAGTGACCCGCCAGATCAAGAGTTCGTTCGGGAAAGTGGTGCCGATCAAACAGGGCGCGTATCTCGTCATCGAGACGACAGAGGCCCTCAACGTCATCGACGTCAACAGCGGCATCCGGTCCAAGACCAACGACCAGGAAGAGAATACTTACGAAGTCAACCGGCTCGCGGCGGAAGAAATTGTACGGCAGCTCAGGCTGCGCGATATGGGCGGGATCGTCATCGTCGATTTCATCGACATGGAGACCCAGGAGCATCGCAACGCGCTCTACAAATACATGACGGAATTGATGGCCGGCGACAAAGCCAAACACAACGTGCTGCCGCTGACCAAATTCGGACTGATGCAGATCACGCGCCAGCGGATCCGCCCCGTCACGGAGATCGACACGACGGAAGTCTGTCCCGTCTGCCACGGCACCGGCAAGATCTCTTCGAGCGTGGTGATCGACGAGCAGATCGAGCGCAAGATCGCCGACCTGGCCGTCGCCAAGGGCCTGAAAGCCGTAACCATCAAGGTCAGCCCCATGCTGGGCGCCTACCTGACCCGGGGTTATTTCGACTCCTACATCAGGAAATGGAAACGCAAGTACAAGATCAAGATCGGACTTGAAGAAGTCACCAAATTCTCGGTCCTGCAAAACGAGATCTACAATGAGAAAGGAGAGAGGCTCGACTAGCGAGCCTCTCTCTTTTTTGTCTGCAAGTTTATTGTTACATTTGCAGATACAAATGTTGCGGATCGTATGAAAGTGCTGAACAACTGGATAGTCAAGAATTTACTGGGGGCCATCGTGTTTGTGCTGGCCTTCGTGCTGCTGGCTAATTTCGTGCTGGGGCGCATCACGCGTCACGGGCAGGTCGTCACCGTACCGGACCTGACCAACGTTTCCGTCGCCGAGGCTGCGAAACTGGCCTCCGACGCGGGCCTTCGGACCGTCGTCTTTGACTCGGTCTATGTGCGCCGGATGCAGAAAGGAGCCGTGTTCAGCCAGAACCCCAAAGCCGGGACTTCGGTCAAGCAGGGTCGCAAGATCCGTCTTACGATCAACGCCACCCTGGCCAAGAAAGTCACGATGCCCAATCTGGTCGGCTTCTCCATCCGGCAAGCCAAAGCCGAGCTGGCTTCCAAGGGTTTGTATTTGGGCAAAATCGTCTATGTCAGCGATATAGCGACCAACAACGTGCTCAAGCAACTCTACCGTAACTCGGAGATCCGCCCCGGTCGCATGATCGAAAGCGGGGCCACCGTGGACCTGGTTGCCGGCCTGAGTGAGACCGAGAGCATGACCAATGTCCCCGACGTGCGGGGGATGAAGTGCCTTCGCGCCATCGATGCGGTCCAGAACAACTCCCTCAATATCGGCAAGCTCAAGTTTGATTCTTCCGTCAAGACCTATGCCGACTCGCTCAATGCCGTCGTGTTGAATCAGTCTCCGTCGGCCTCCCGCATGCCGATGCGCATCGGTTCCGAAGTGACCCTGGCGCTCAGTATCGATCCCGAGAAAGTCGCCAAGGTCGGTCAAGTCGTCTCCGGCAAATAATGGAGAAGATCTATCCGGACGACGAACTGGAGATCGGCGGTGTCGCCTACAATGGCGCCATCATCGAGGAAGCGGCCAGCGACGAGGAGCAGGGGATGTTCGAGCATTTCCGGCTCAGCGTCGATCCCGGTCAGGCTCCGATGCGTGTGGACAAGTATATGTCCACGCACTTGGAAGATACCTCCCGCAACCGCATCCAGTCTTCCATCAAGCAGGGGTATGTCCGTGTCAATGACAAGGTGGCCAAGGCCAACCTCATCATCCGGCCCGGAGACGTCATCCGCTTCGTAATGCCCTACCGGCGCCGCGGCTATGAGATCCTGCCGGAGAACATCCCGCTTGACATCGTCTATGAAGACGACGATCTGCTCGTGGTCAACAAGCCCGCCGGAATGGTGGTGCACCCGGGGCACGGCAACTATTCCGGAACCCTGATCAATGCCCTGGCCTTCCATCTGGGACTGTCCCAGGGGCCGGATGCCGGGGACGAGCGGATGGGGATCCTGGTGCACCGCATCGACAAGGACACCTCCGGTCTGCTGGTGGTCGCCAAGAACGACGAGGCCCAGCTCAATCTGGCCGGCCAGTTCTTCAGGCATACGATCGACCGACGATACGAGGCCGTGGTCTGGGGCAACCTGGCGGAGGATGAAGGTACGATCGATACCACGATCGGCCGGGACCCGAACGACCGCCTGCGTTTCCGCGTCTATGATGACCCGGAAAAGGGAAAGCATGCCGTCACGCACTACAGGGTGCTGGAGCGCTTCGGCTTCGTGACCCGCGTGGAATGCAAACTCGAGACCGGCCGCACCCATCAGATCCGCGTCCACATGGCTCACATCGGCCATCCCCTCTTTAACGATGAGCGTTACGGCGGTGCCGAGATCCGGAAAGGAACGATCTATTCGAAATACAAGCAGTTCATCCGCAACTGTTTCGAGCTCTGCCCGCGCCAGGCCCTCCATGCCCGTACCCTGGGCTTCGTCCACCCCACGACGGGCAAGTGGATCCAATTCGAATCCGCCCTTCCCGCCGAGATGACCGCCCTCCTCGACAAGTGGCGCGCCTATACGTCCTCCGGCAGCGCCGCAGCACTTCCGGAAGAAGATTAATCTGTCATCCAGAGCGGAGCGAAGGATCTACTTCGCCTCCGCCTCCTCCACCGCATTGAAGTAGGCGACGTTGGCAAGGTGGTCGGCAGCATACCAGCAGTCACGGAACCATCCGGCGACGGCTGCAGTGTCCACCACGACCAGCGAATCGATAACCGCTTCAACTCGACCGGGGTATTAATCACTCTCATCGACCCAAGGTAGCGCTTCACATCGCCGTACCCGTTTCCATCCTCAGCTACGGCCGAGACTTTCGTCCCGTCACTGAGCCAGGCATATGTCAATAAACTGTCTTCTGTATGATTGTCACTTCCGTGCATCACTGCACCGGAGACCAAGTTAAGGAGATTCCAAGTCAAATCCAAATCCTTCCTGCCGTCATAGGTCAGATTGCCGTTGGCGTCGTAGGTGAAATGGACGAATGTCTAGCCGTCCACCGCATGCTCCTGCCGTGGCAGCTATTGGCTTGGCCAATAACAGTTTGGGCAGTATGACGGGTACACAAAACGGATACCCGTCCCTATCGGCAACTATCTAAGAATCAGCGTTGAAGCTGCCACGGATGAGATCGCCGTTGTGGTCACGGATGATACTTCGCTCGGTGTGGCAGGCAGTGGGGATAGGCAGGGAACTTTCTTGCGACAAATCCCGGTAGCAGGACGTCACTTTAAGCAACGGAATACTCTTTTTGTCGTTTGGGGTACCCTTCAATGGGGACCCAAACGACACTTTTGGGCCTGTATGGCCGAAAATGCTTTCGCTCAACCGGGATTTGCCGTCATTTTCGGCTATGTCCATCCCAGAACTCCTTATCGCGGTGCAAGACAGTCTGTTTCGCACCTGAGAGTGGTGTTTTTGCGGTCTGCAGGTGCAAAAAAGGGTTGTCTGCACCTCCGATGTATGATTTAGAGGTCAGCAGGTGCAAATTGCCCTGTTTTGCACCTCGGTGGCCATCGGACGCCGGCGGGCAGGTCCGGCTGCGGCGTCACTCAGCCGCAGCGCAGCGAGGATGGACGTAGCCGCTGCCGGAGCCTGCCCGACGGCGAGGCTGGAGGATCACACAGCCCGGCAAGGACATGCGTGGGAGAAGGAAACAAAAAAGGGCACCAGAATGGCGCCCAATAATGATTCTATTAGAATGATTTGTCGGTGAGACACTTACGCCTCCGCTTCCTCCACGGCCTTGAAATAGGCGACGTTGGCGGGGTCAAGGTTCTTGGCGGCGGCGGCGTCGAGGACGACGGTACCGTATTCGACCATCTGCAGGGCGGAGAGGGTGTTGGTATGCGTGACGGGGCCTTCGATGCCTCCCTTGGCCGCTTTCGCCTTCTTTTCGCCGAAGCCGAGGATCAGCACTTCACGGGAGTTGCAGACGGTCGCAACGCCGACGCTCATCGCCTGGGCCGGAACCTGGGTCCAGTCATTGTCGAAGAAACGGGAATTGACGACGCGGGTGTCGTGCGTAAGCGTGACCACGCGCGTGCGGGACTGCAAGGAGGAGAAGGGCTCGTTGAAAGCGATGTGGCCGTCCTCGCCGATACCGCCGAGGAAGAGGTCGATGCCTCCGGCATCCAGGATGGCTTCCTCATAGGCTTCGCACTCCGCTTCGAGGTCCGGGGCGTTTCCGTTCAGGATATGGATGTTCTCCTTGGGAACATCGATGTGGTCGAAAAGATTCCGGTGCATGAAAGCATGGTAACTCTCCGGATGGGACTCCGGCAGCCCGACATACTCGTCCATGTTGAAGGTGATGACGTTCTTGAAAGAGACTTCGCCGGCCTCGTACATGCGGCGCAGTTCCTTGTAGGTCCCCAGCGGGGTAGAACCGGTCGGCAAGCCGAGCACGAAAGGTTCGTCCGTGACGGCGGCCTTGGCTTTGATCTTCGATACGATGTAATGAGCAGCCCAGATGGAGGCTTCTTCGGAGGTGTTTCTGATGATTACTTTCATAGTCTGTGACTTTATCCGTCCAAATTTACGAAAATAAAGCATATATTTGTTCTGTCATGAGAAATATTAAGCTGACTTTGTGGCTCTCCGCCTTCACTTTCGCCGTGCTGATGAGCGTGCCCTTCCTGGTTCCGCACCTGGGCTGGGTGGCACTTTTCGGCTTTGTGCCGCTGCTGATGATGGATGCCATTGCGGATGCGCATAAGGTCCGGCATTTCTTCTGGTACCACTACGCAGCGTTTGTCCTGTGGAATGCGTTCACGACCTTCTGGGTCTGCAATGCCACGGTCGGTGGCGGGATCTTCGCCGTCCTGGCCAACGCCCTGCAGATGTCGGTCGTCTGGGCCCTGTTCCGCCTGTCGAAAAAGCGTTTCGGCGGATTCCTGCCCTATGTATTCCTGGCCTTGCTGTGGATCGCCTGGGAATTCTGGTATCTCCATTTCGCGCAGATCTCCTGGCCCTGGCTGGTGCTGGGTAATGCGTTCGCCCGTACAACACGCTGCATCCAGTGGTACGAATATACCGGCGCATTGGGCGGATCCCTCTGGATCTGGGCGGCCAATCTCTGCCTGTTCGCCGTCATCAAGGGCCTGATGGACGGGAGCTGGTACCAGATGACTTTCAAGGCCCGGGTCACGCTGCCTGTCGTGACCTTCCTGGTCCTGGTTACGCCCTTTGTCCTTTCTTCCAAGATTTACCGCAACTACGGGGAAGTCTCAGAGGGGACGCTGGACGTAGTCGTCGCCCAGCCCAACTTCGATCCTTACGAGAAATTCGTCTCCATGACGCAGGCGCAGCAGAATGTCATCCTGCTGGACTTGTTCAAGCAGAGCCTGGCAGCGCGTCCGGACACGGCCGGGCCGGTCTTGCTGGTGGCGCCGGAGACCTTCACTTCCGATATCGTCGTGGGACGCGAGCCGCAGAGCCCTACCTGGCAGCGCATGCACAGTTTTCTTCAGGAGTATCCGCAGGCGAATCTGCTTTTCGGCGCTTCGACCCTCGAACCGGTCGGCCCGGACCGGGGACGCTCCCATACGGCACGGCGGCTGCGTGACGGCAACTGGTATGAATCCCATAATTCCGCTTACCTGACCGACGTTTCCGGACGGGCCGACGTGTTCCAGAAATCCAAGCTGGTGGTCGGCGTGGAAATGATGCCTTATCCGGCTTTCTTTGAGCGGATTGATAACGCTTTAGGGGGCGTGATGGGCCGCTGTGTCGGACAGGACCGTGTCACGGTTCTGCCTTTCCGGTCTGCCGGGGCGGAAGAGATTCCGCTGGGCAGCATCATCTGTTACGAGTCTGTCTATGGAGACTACTGTACGGAATATGTCAAGGCCGGAGCACAGGCGCTTTGCGTCATTACCAACGACGCCTGGTGGGGCGATACGCCGGGTTACAGGCAGCATCTGAGTTATTCCTGCCTGCGGGCGATCGAGACCCGCCGGGATATCGCTCGCTGTGCCAATACGGGCATTTCCGGCTTTATCGACCAGCGGGGAGAGATCCTGTCCCGGTCCGGCTGGTGGGTCTCCGACCAACTGGAAGGGAAGGTGAACCTGAACAGCCGGGAGACGTTCTACGTCTGCCACGGCGACATCATCGGGCGGGTCAGTGCGTTTGCTGCCCTGCTTCTGCTGCTGGCGCTGATCGTTCGGCTGATTACTCGCAAGCATTAACTGATTCTCCCAAGAACCGGAGGCCGGCAAATTTTGGTTGCGAATGCTTTACCCTTCGGGGAATGCAGCCAAAATATGCCGGCCTCCGGTTCTTGATCCAGCCTATCTCCGTCCAGGACCACCGCCCGGGCCGCCGAAGCCGCCGCGGCCGCCGGGACCGCCGAAGCCACCTGCGTTGTTTCTGTTCATGGTGCCGAAGCGCCAGGTCAGGGACAGGATGATGTAGCGGCCGAGGGTATTGTTGATCACCTCGGAGTGGTAGTTGGCGCTGTCCGTGACCATCAGGTTCTTGGACTGGCCGAGAATGTCGTAGGCCTTGAGCGCGAGGGTAAACTTCTTCTTGAAAAGGAGCTTCTGGATTTCAGCATTCCAGATGTATTCGGAAGGCTGCTCCGTGGTGTAGCCGTTGTACCAGTTGTAGTTGAAATCGGTCTTGAGCGTCAGGCCGGCCAGATCCCAGGTCCAGTTGACAGCGGCGTTGACCTGATTGTTCCACTTGGTCGCCTGGTCCGCGCCGGTCTGGATGGTATACCAGGAGCGGCTGACCCGCGTACGCCCGGAAGTGGAGACTTCGAGGTTGTCGTTGCGGTAGGTCAGACGAAGCCGCTCCACGACACTCAGGTTGTCGATATTGTTGCGGCTGAAGTCCGCGGCAGACTCGATGTTCTTGTACTTGGAAAGGAACTGCTCCATGAAGTCGTAGTAATCGACCGTCGGATCCGGCATCCCGCTCATGTCCACGTCGGAACCGACATAGTTGGACGAATGAGACCAGCTGGAACGGGTGAAGCTCATCACGGTCAGTCCCGTCTGCCCGATCGGGATGTTGAAGAATCCGTTGACGCCGGCATTGCCCGAAGTCGGGCCGTTGAAAGGCATAGAATACTGCGTACCCGTCGTGCTGCTCCAGGTAGCATTGACGATGGGATTCTGCACGAAACCGCCTTCAAAATTGATGTTGGCCGAAAAGAAGGTCTTCTTGTTGTTGTAGCGGAAATCGCCGCGGATCCAGTGGGAGAAATAAGGCTCCAGGTTCGGGTTACCGAAGGAGATGTTGAGTGGATTGGTGATATCCGGCACCGGCATCAACTGGGAGGTCGAAGGCTGGCTGGAATTGCCGAAATAGAACATCCGAAGGTTGGCATTGTCATTGAACTCCATGAAAATACGGGCACGCGGAGACCAGTTCCACACGTCACTCTTGTATTCCTTCGGTTCGTAAACCTGCTTCGTCGCATCCCACTTAGTCGTGCTGTTGTACGTATGGGTCGGGATGGCGGCGAAGCCGATCTGGGCGTTCATCTTTTCTTTCTGGTAGCTCAGGTTCGCGCCCATCTCATGGCGCCGGGAAAGGTTGAGGATGTTGTTGGAATAGGTGTAGTCCACGGCTCCCCCGTTGAGCATGTCAAGCGTTTCCTTGTCGGAGGTCGACCGGTTCCAGGTGTATCCATAATTGACTTCGCCGTAGAAATCGCCGCCGAGGGGCTCGGTATAGGTTGCCCGTCCCATCAGGGAGGCACTCTTCTGGTTGCTGGTATAGCTCTGGTCGATCCGGTCCGTCTGTTTCTCACCATCCTGATACGTGTTGGTCAGGGACTGGTTGACGCCGAGCAGGTCGTTGTTGGAGAAGCTGTAACGGCTCATGACGGTCATCGTCCGGCCCGGTTTCCCGAGGCGCTGGCGGAAGAGGAAGAAACCGCTGGTGGAAATATTCTTGTTGGAACCGTCATTGTAACTGTTGCCGTCGTTGGTGTCGGTCGTCACGCCGGTGTCGCTGTAGCGGGTCCGGGTTGAGTAGTCGCTCTTCTCCCAGAAATGGCCGTTGCCGAAGTTGAGCCTGGGCTCAAACAGGATGGAGGTATTCTCGCTGAACTTATGCTCCAGGCGGACGCCGACGCGATGGCCGCCGGAGACCGTATTGCTGGATCCGTCATTGTCGGACAGGAGCGTCCGGTTGTCATAATAGGATTCCTTGTAGCTGCGCTCGCTGACATCCTTGGACGTGTAGTTGTAGAGGTAGTTGCCTCCCAGGTCCATCCGGTCGTCCAAGAGGGTCCAGGCTCCGTTGCCGCCGATCATGTAAGAGGTCGTGATGCCGTTGCCCATGCCCCAGCCGCCGCGGCCCTGGCCCATGCCGCCGCCACCGCCCCGCATGCCTTGCATCATGGAGCCGGACAGGTCGTTGAATCCGCGGTTGTTGGTATTATTGGCATTGATGACGAGGCTGAGCTGCTGTTTGTCGGTGAAGTTGCCGATGAAGCCGGCGCCCTGGAAACGGTAGTCGTTGGGCACCTCGCCGACCGTAGCGGAATTGCCTGTGGACGGGACGTCATGACCGCCGCCGGCCATCACATTACCGAAAAGGCCCTTCATCATGCCGGGCTTGATATTGAGATCGAGGATGGTCTCCTCTTCCCCGTCGTCAATGCCGGTAAACTCGGCCTGCTCGCTCTTCTTGTTGACCACCTTGACCTTGTTGATGATCTTGGCTGGAAGGTTCTTGGTCGCCAGCTGGGGATCGTCCAGGAAGAAGGTCTTGCCGTCGATGGTAATCTTCTTGATCTCCTGGCCGTTGACGGTCACTGAGCCGTCTTCGGAGACTTCCACGCCGGGGAGTTTTTTGAGCAGGTCCTCCAGGACGTCATTGTCGGTGGTCTTGAAAGAGGTTGCATTGAACTCGACCGTATCTTTCTTGATGACGATGGGATTGCCGACGGCAGACACGTTGGCCGCATCGAGCACTTCCTTGTCATCCGCCATCTTGAGCGTGCCGAGATCCAGTTTGTCCTTGACCGTAAGCTCCTGTGTCAGGGTCTTATAGCCCATCAGTTCCGCCTTGAAGGTATAAGAGCCCTTCTTGACGCCCTCGAAGCGGACCTGTCCCTGATCGCTGCTGAGCACGTATTTATAAACCTTATCGGAGCCGCTCGGCGTGAGGGATACCGTCGCAAAAGGGACAGGATCGCCCGTCGATTCTTCGACGAGTTGCGCCGTGACGGTATGCGATTGGGCAAAGCCCGGGATTCCGGCAAGCAGAAGGCCCAGCACGGAAAGGGCCGCAAAGAGATACTTTTTCATCAAACCAACAATTAAAAACTCTCCTTTGACACTCGCGCGCGAGGAAAGTTTAAACATACTGCTATTTTTTTATCCTACCCGGATTGGCCTCCAGGAATTTCTCCCAGCTCGTCGCCGCCTTTGTGCTGGTCAACGGGCTGGTCAACTGATAGTAATGGCACATCGCGATAGCCAGGGCGTCGGTCGCGTCCAGCCATTTCTCTTCAATATCGATCCCAAGCGTCCGCTGCACGATGAGACTGACCTGCTCCTTGGAAGCAGCCCCGTTGCCGCAAATGGCCATTTTGGCCTTGCGGGGGGCATATTCGAAGACGGGAATGCCGCGACTCAGGGCGGCCATCATGGCTGCTCCCTGCGCACGGCCGAGTTTGAGGATAACCTGGGCATTGTGCCCATAAAAGGGTGACTCAATCGCCAGGTCGTCAGGATGGTGCAGATCGCAGAGGGCCCCGACCTTCTCGAAGATGCGACGGAGCTTCACATAAGCATCTTTCTCCTTCCTCAGGTCGAGCACGCCCATGTCCACGAAGCCGGGACGGCCCTTGGCATCCACACGGACGATCCCGAAACCAAGAAGGTTGGTTCCGGGATCTATTCCGAGTATGGTGCGGGACTCAGTCAATCTTGTCGAATCCTGTGTAGGGACGAAGGACCTCGGGAATGATGATTCCTTCGGGAGTCTGGTTGTCCTCCAGCAGGGCGGCCACGACGCGCGGAAGCGCCAGCGAACTGCCGTTGAGCGTATGGGCGAGTTGGATCTTGCCATTCTCGTCGCGATAGCGGAGGTGCAGGCGGTTGGCCTGGAAGGATTCGAAGTTGGAGACCGACGAAATCTCAAGCCAGCGGCCCTGGGCGGCGCTCCACAATTCGAAGTCATAGGTGATCGCAGACGTAAAGCTCAGATCCCCGCCGCAGAGGCGAAGGATGCGGTAACGCAGCCCGAGCTTGTTGACGATCTCCTCCACATGCGCGACCATGCGATCCAGGGCGGCATAGCTATTCTCCGGCTTCTCGACGCGAACGATCTCGACCTTGTCGAACTGATGCAGGCGGTTCAAGCCGCGGACATCCTTGCCGTACGAACCCGCTTCGCGGCGGAAGCAAGGGGTATAGGCGGTGAGCGCCTGGGGCAGCTCGTCGTTCTGCAGGATCACGTCACGGAAGATGTTGGTCACGGGAACCTCGGCCGTCGGAACCATGTAGAAATCGTCCAGGTTGGCATGGTACATCTGGCCTTCCTTGTCCGGAAGCTGGCCGGTACCGAAACCGGAAGCGGCATTGACCATCACGGGCGGTTCAACCTCCTTATACCCGTCTGCCGTATTGCAGTCCAGGAAGAAATTGATCAGCGCACGCTGGAGTTTGGCACCCTTGCCCTTATAGACAGGGAAACCGGCGCCGGTGATCTTCACGCCCAGGTCGAAATCGATGATGTCGTACTTCTTGCAGAGCTCCCAATGCGGCAGGGCGCCTTCCGGCAACTGCACTTCGGGACCTCCCATCTTGACCACCTGATTGTCCTCGGCTCCCTTCCCCGGGACCACCAGGTCGCAAGGGATATTGGGCAACAGGACCAGTTTGGCCTCCATGGCCTTGGCAGCCTCTTCGCCGCGGGCAAGCAGCGCGGAAGACTGCGCCTTGATGGCGGCAACCTCAGCCTTGGCGGCCTCGGCTTCGTCGCGCTTGCCCTGCTTCATCAGCGCGCCGATGTCGGCGGCTTTCTGCTTCTGGACGGAGAGGAGGGCGTCGCTCTCGGTCTGGCAGTTTCTGCGCTCCGCATCCAGGGCAAGGACGTCCTTGACGATGTCGGCAGCATCAAAGTTCTTGATAGCAAGCTTCTTGATCACGAATTCGGGATCCTCACGAAGCAATTTCAGCGTCAGCATAATACGATGTCTTTATTAAAAAAGGACCTGCACTTGGAGAAAAGCGCAAGTCCTCTGTCTTTCTGCAAACCGGTACGGTTAGTTCTCGAAGGGGACTACCGATACGTAGGATTTGTCTGCTTTCTTACGGGTGAACTTCACAGTACCATCGACGAGCGCATAGAGCGTGTGGTCCTTGCCCATACCGACATTCTTGTCGGGATTGTGGACGGTACCGCGCTGACGGACGATGATATTGCCGGCCTTGACGACCTCGCCACCGAATTTCTTGAGTCCGAGACGTTTGCTATGGGACTCACGACCGTTCTTGGAACTGGATTGACCTTTCTTGTGTGCCATAATGTTTCTTTCTCAAAAAATTAAGCGATAGCGTTGATCTGGATCTTGGTAAGTTTCTGGCGGTGGCCGTTGCACTTCTGGAAGCCCTTGCGGCGGATCTTCTTGAAGACGAGCACCTTGTCAGCCCTGCACTGGTCGTCGAGGACCGTAGCCTTGACGACAGCACCGTCGATGTAGGGAGCGCCTACCTTCACGACGGCATCGTCGCCGGCGATCAGGAGGACCTTGTCGAACTCCACGGAAGCACCTTTCTCAGCCGCGAGGCGGTTGACGAAGATTTCATTGCCAGCTTCAACTTTGAACTGCTGGCCTGCAATGTCTACGATTGCGTACATAAAAACAAACTTGTTAAAAGTTTCGGCCGCAAGCGTCTGTAACTAAACAGCTCTTTATCAATGGCTTAACGGTCATCTAAATATTTTTTGGACTGCAAAGATAGAGGTTTTTGCCCAAATCGCAAAAATATTTCGCAACTATTACTTATTTTTGTACTGAAACATTTTTGTTATGGAATCTGCCTTTTCCTACGGAACCGTCGCCAGCGGCAAGAATTTCCTGGGTCGGAAACGCGATGTCAACATCCTTTCCAACCTGATCACCCAGCGTGAAAACATCATCCTGCCCAGCGGGCCGAAAGGCGGAAAGACCTCGCTGATCCAGCAAGTCTTCCTGCAGATGCAAATGGAGAAAAAACTGTTCTCCACCGCCGAAGTGGACATGCGGGACATCCGGGACGAGATAACTTTTCTCCGCCGCCTCGGCGATGCGGCGATCCGCGCTTTCGCCACGACCCCGGACGAATTCCGCCAGATCATCGCCAAAGAGCTTGCAGGTACGCACCTGATCTTCGATGCACGGAGTTTCGCGGAAGACGGTTGCGTCCTGGCCCTCAACTGGGATCCCGACGAGAAGGACCGGCGGGCCATCCTCACCCTCCCCTATCTCCTGGCCCGGAACAAGGAACGGCGCCTGATCCTCATCCTGCGCGAAATCCAGAACATACGCTTCATCGATGGCTGGGAAAGGATCCTGAAAACGATGGAAGAGATCATCAAGGAACAGCGCTCTTTCCTGGAAGCGCCTCTTTTCTCCTATATCATGACCGGATCGCAGCTCAATGCGATGAAAGACCTCTTCGAACACTGGCGCTGGTTCCACCGGCTGGCGGAAATCCACTATCTCAGTCCGATCGAAGAGAATGAGATCACCGAGCACATTATACGCGGCTTTCTGGCCGGGGGCAAGGTCGTGGACCGCGAGATGCTGAAAGGAGCGATCAGCCTGCTCAAGGGCAACGTACACTATATCAATCATTTCTTTTCCATCTGCGATCATCTGTCCAAGGGATATATCATGGAGCCCATCCTGATTGAGGCCCTCGCCAACCTGATTGCCATCCATGAACCCCGCTTCGAGGCCATCATGAGCGACCTGACCAACTTCCAGGTCAACCTCCTGCGCGCCATCACGGAAGGGCACAGCAAATTCAGCAGTGCCGAAGTGATCCGCAGCTACGGTCTGAATTCGTCCGCCAATGTCAAACGGGTCAAAGACGCCCTGGCCAAGAAAGAAATCATCACCTTCGGAGACAACGAGGAGCCCTCTTTCATCGATCCCCTCTTCGAATATTGGGTGAAAAAATATTTTTTCCGGCAAAAGCTTGACATTTAGAAAATTTTGTTACCTTTGCAGCCGCTAAAGAAAAAGGAGGTGATAAAGAAATGATTATTGTACCGATTAAAGAAGGCGAAAACATCGAGCGCGCTCTGAAAAAGTTCAAGAGAAAGTTCGAAAAGACCGGTGCCGTCCGCGAGCTCCGTTCCCGCAAGACGTTCGAGAAGCCGTCCGAGATCAAGCGGAAAGCCATGCAGAAGGCTATCTACGTGCAGCACCTCCGTCTCCAGGACGAGCAGTAATTTTGCTGGACATATTTCCGGAAGCCCAGCGTTTCCCAAATGATACAAAAGCCCACGAAGTTGACCTTCGTGGGCTTTTCTGTTAATTTACCATGGGCAATACTTGTGTTTTTTTTCACAATTATTTTAACTTGTATCTTAACTTGCTTGGCCAAAAATCGGATAGTTAGTCTACAAATCACAGCTTATGTCACAACATCCGTGACTCCATCCGTATCATCCAGGGCGACTTTAAAGATGTATTGAAAGAATATGTCCTGACGGGGATTGACAACTCCGGCCGGTCTGAAAAAATACCCGCTCATCCTGGGAAAGGTTACGATGAACAGCTTATAACCATTTTTGCAGAGGCCTGATAGGTTATTCGATTTATATTCCTTATTTTTGGAATTAGTAACTCGATTGACTTATGAGGAAAAGACACTTGACCCTCTTTTTAAGCGCCGCATTGGTGCTCAGCATTCCGGCCCAGAGCGCCAGTCCTTACGGCTGGGATGCAGCTTCCAACGAGGCGCTTTTCCGTTCTTTGCTGACCTATCTACGGACGGTACAGACCGACTGGGTCGGCGAACCGGCATACTATCAGGTCCAGGACCTCATGACGGAACTGGAGCTTTCCTTCCGGGCCAAGCCCTATGCCTGGATGGGGCAGGTCCATGACTTCTGCAACAGGATGGAGAGCCTCTACCCTCCCACCCTCAGCCATCCTGCCGTCGGGACGGAGGATCGTTACGAGAAAATACGGCGCAACATCCTGCGGCTCCGGGATTATCCTATGCACCAGGTTTCGGTCACCAACGGTACGGAAGCCTTCCTGCCACCCACTGCGCAGGTGAAAGCCTTTACTGCCGCCAATAAAGCTTGGCTGCAACTGAAACGGAAAGCTTTCTTCGACTTCTTACGCACCCCACGTCCCTCCGGAGATGAACTGCAGGTCGTCAAACTATACAGTTCGGGTTATGTATTCCGCACCAAAGACGCATGCATAGGTATCGACATCTGCTATGCCGAAGGTCTGTATGACGGTGAAGGACGTGAAGAACTTGCAGATATGCTGGATGCAGTCTACGTCACCCATGCCCACGGAGACCACTACGACATCCCCTTGCTCAACCTGATGCTTCAGAAGGGCAAGGCGGTCGTCGCCCCGCATACCATGGAGCGTCACCTGACGGCTGCCGGCGGAGAGCGGCATATCTGGAATACCCACCATCTGGAGCCGGTCCCGGTCGCCGGACGAGCCCGGACCCAGGCTTACATGTCAGCCCAAGGGACAGAACCTTGCCTTTTGTACCTGATCCAAGTGGGATCCTGGCGACTGGTCCATGTCGGTGACAACTCATCCCACGACAACGAGGCCAAATTCTACCCCAACTATGAGCAGGCAGACATCCTTTTGAGTCCGATTTTCCAGGGCTTGCCCAACTTCCTCAAAAACACCTTGTCCCCGCTCAACCCCAAGGGAATCGACCGCTTCTACATGAACATCCATGAGAACGAATGGCACCACACCATCGATGGCCGAGTCTCTTACCAGTTCCTGTACTCCTCAACATCCGGCCTGGCCAATCCCTCGGTTGCCTACCCCGGCACCGCTATCCTTGATTGCGGCGAACACATTACCCTGTCAAAATAGAATCCTGTCATGAAAAAACATACCCTCCTCTGGGCCCTGTTCCTGATCCTTGCCTCCTGTGGGCAGAACGGCGGTGACGACAAGGGCAAGACACCCGATAAAAGCCAGGTGCTCTGGGCATTACCCTCCCCCTTGGTCAGCAAAGTCGAAGTTTTCTCAGATGAGACACTCATTGAGTCGTTCGCCTACACCTATGATGACAAGGGGCGGATAGCCACCCTGGTCCGGACCGACCACCTATCAGGGAATAAGCTGCTGGACCTGCACTACAGCTACCCCGACGAAAGCGGGCTCAAGGCGGACGGACGCTTCTTCCCCTTGTCCACGGGCCGCTTCATCACCGCCAGGATAGATACAGAAGAACGATGCATAGACTATTATGGCAGTTGGGTCGGTGCCTGGCATTACAGAACCGGCTACGATGCCAACGGGACGGCCACCGGCACAGAAACGGTACTCGACTATTCCGCAAAAGGAGGCCAGTACAGTTCGACAGGACGATATGCCGAAGTATACAGCCTTTCCGGAGCCTGTATTTCCAGCAGCGTCAACGGGTCAGTCCTATCCGCCCGTTCAGAAGGAGGGACAAGCTTTGTTTCCGATGCCCAAGTCACAACGCGATACAACTATTCCGATCAGGAGGACCGTCAGAATTTCGCGGTCTATCTCTTTCCCTGTGAGTTCCCGGTCTGGATAGCCGCCGGCCTGCCCGGCTGCAGCAAACTTATCACAGGCATTTCCCGGATTTACGGAGCCGTTCCAGCCCCGTCTTCCACCCACCTGGAATATACGCTGGACAGCCAGGGAAACATCATCCAGGCGACCCGGAACGATATGAACGGAGACGATACGATCCTTGTCCGCACCTACAAATTCTCCTACCTGTAAACCGGTTCTGACACAGCGCCTCGGCCCATGGATCTAGGCAAGCACCGGCTACTCCTGTCTCCAGTTCCATCCGCAGGTGGTGTAGCTGCCTTCCAAGTCATCCAGTCGCTGTAGAAAGCCGGCCTTGTCGCGTCCGAAAGGGCCGCATCCAGCCGGCAATGGATTAGCGTTCATCGTCAAAGATGTTGGTCAGCAAAGTCGAGCATCCGGGCCCAATCCCAGGCCGTGAGGGCGTGGGGGCCTTGGCGCAGGTGGTAGCCGACGAGACCGCCGGACAGGGGCTGCCAGACAGGGGGAAGTTCGTCCAGCCCATCAGGAATACTCCCGTCTGCGGAACACAGTCCCGGAAGGCCCAGAAACTCGTAGACTCTGGCAGCTTCCACCGCGGAAAGAAATTCGCCCTTTGGGTCCGACCAACGGTCTTCGGAGCCGCTGGTCAGATAGACCGGGCGCGGCGCCATCAAGGCGATCAGTTCGTGCTGGTCGAAGGGCAGCGAGGACTCATGCCCGGCGTATTTCGCAAAATTGCCGCAAAACCAGTAATGGTAGTGACGGATCATGGTCTCCAGGGTTTCGCCGAATGCGCGGCGCGAGAGGGCCGCTCCGCAGCAGCCTGCGTTGTTGGGGAAGGCCATGGCAAAGCGCGGGTCCTGTACGGCCGCCCACAGGGCCGTTTTTGCCAGGCGCGAGTGTCCGGCTGCGATCACCCGGGCCGGGTCAGCCGCCGGCTCCGTCTCCAGGTAGTCCAGCACGCGGCTGTATCCCCAGGCCCAGGCCCTGATGGCTCCCCATTCGTCGGCTTCGGGGTAAGTCTGGCCTTCCCGGTAGAAGAGCGGATGGACTCCGTTCGTAAAGCCGTCGTCCCATTCCGGGTCCAGGTCTCCCTTGAAAAAGGTCGCCAGTCCGTAACCCCTGCTGAGCAGCATTCCGACCGGCCAGCTCTGGGCATCCTGCCCGCGGAACGGTTCCCGGTAGAGGCGGTATCGCGCGATCTGAGCGGAGTCGGGAAGTGAGACGCCCGTGTCGAAGATGACGGCCGTATTGCCATAGAAATTGGCCGCTACCACGACGGGGACCGGTCCTTCCGCTGCGCGCGGCAGATACAACAGTACCGTCATGTAATGCTCGTCCGAAGCGTCGAAATGGATGCGGATCTCCTTGCGGACGGCGATGCCGCCCAAGGCTCCGTCTTCTTCGGAAATAACTTGGAAATGAAGCCCTTCCGGCTTTCCGGGCGCGCGGCCGAACATCTCGGTTTCGAAAAGCTTCAGCAGTTCGGGCCGGCGCCGCTCAAACCAGGCGGCCGCCGACGTGACGGGGGATCCGTCCTGCATCTTCAGCGGATCCGGCAGGGTATAAGCGGGTACTTTCGCTTCGTCGTAATTCGTATTCAGTTTACGGAACCCGAAATCCGTAACGCGCTCCGGATCTAGAAGAGCAGCATGGGCCGCTCCCCGCGCCAGGGACGCCCGCTCCAGGCTGATACGGCCGGGATCATAAGCGTTGTCCCGGACGTCGCGCCCCGTCAGGGCCTCATACCAGGTACAGGCCGCCAGATAACAGCCGATGCTGTGGTTCAGTCGGACCCCGTCGCGGGTCAGATTGTCCCGCTCGAAGGTCGCCCGCACGTTTTGGACAGCCGTTCCGACCGGCAGCAGAGATAAATCGTAACGGGAAGCCGCTGTCCGCGAACGCTCCGTAAGGGCCTCGTACATCCGCCGTTGATCGTAGCCGTATTCAGCAAAGGCTGGTTCGATGCAGGGTTCCTTGAAATAATCCACCGCAAAGGCCCAGTCCTGATGCAGGAAGATCCTTGCATCCTTTTGTCTGCCCCGGATCTGACGGAGGAAACGCTCCGCCGCTCTTTCTGCCAGGATGTCCTGCCCCAGAACGAGAGCGTCAAACGAGTCTGCCCGCAAGCGTTCCGTCCCATCCGGCAGATCCTTTGCCAGATCGATCCGGACTGTCATCCCATCCTGCGCCAGAAGGCCTTCCAGATGCCGTCCGATCTCGGGATCCCAGCGGACGTCGCCCGTCACCAGCAGGCGGAGATCCGCCGCCGAAAGGGATACCGCCGCCCAAAGAGCGACGGCCAGGAGGGTCAATGCGCGTCTCATGGCCGGACGACGCTGTCGTTTCGTTTCAGCATGCAGCCGCCCCATTCCAGGGCAACGCCCAGATTGAGCGACCAGGTCTCACCCAGTCCCTTGAGCTGGGAATGGGCGGCATAGGCCTTGAAGACCAGACAGGTTTCGCTATAGCTGCCGGGGCCCCCGTAGTTATAGGACAGGTCTCTCTTCAGCTTCCAGCTGAGGTGGGCGCCGGCGGAGAGACGCAGACCGCTGATTTCACTGTCCTTGTATGAGCCGTTTGCCTCTTTGATGTCTGAATCCTGGTCAAAAAACGTGACCCCGGCTCCGACGATCGGGCGGAGTGCAAGGTAGGGGCGGTCCAGCACGGTATATCCCGCCAGCAACTGAAGCTGGCCGCTTGTGCATCGGACGCCTTTCATCCAGGCATAATCTATTTTCTCATCATAGTAAAAGCCGTCCGCCTTTAAAGTGCCGGGGCGTCCCATTCCCAGGTCCAAGGCCAGGTACAGGTCCCCAAACAAGGCTGAAGCCCCCAGGTTAAAACCATGGGCAGGCCCGATACCCTCGGCAACGGGATTCCCGAAAAGTTCGCAAGAATAACCTGCATAAAAGGTAGATCCTATCCCCTTTTTATTCATCTGGGGAAGTACCGCTGCCGAAACATCCTCCAGACTGTCCAGTTCAGCTTGATACTGTACCTCATAGCGCGAGACAGCGGCGGCATCCCGGCCGCGATCCGTCTCCATCATGTAGGCCTCAGTGGCACTTTGGATCGCCCGTTGATAGTAATCCCGGATTGCATTGTAATCTTGGGGCTGGGCGTTGATCTCCCGCTGCATCTTGCGCCGGAAAACCTCCAGCATGTTAAACTCCGTCTGCAGGTAGGTGAGGGTCCAAGGCAGCATGTGGTCCGGATCCTGCCAAGATTGCAACTGATCCATATAGGTCCGGCTGACGGGATGGGTATAGCGCAAGTTTCCGATCCGGTCGGTGACCGGTTCGAAGGAAATGCCCCATTGCAGATCTCCCGCCACATCGTCCAGCGTGCTGGCCAGATGACGGACCTGAAAATCCGCCTCCGTGACCGGACCTTCGTCCCAATATTTAATGCTTCTCTCTTTATATCCGGCGTTTCCTTGAGCGAAAACCGATCCTGCGGCCAGGAGCAGCACGGCGAGAATCATGAGGTACCTTTTCATATCTCTAATCAATTTCTGATTTCAAAGATAGTGAAATCCCTTAAAAAAGCGTATCTTGCTGCAACAGAATCACTGATTATGAAACCGATCCTTTATGCGCTGGCTGCGGCGCTGACGATTGCAGCCTGTACTCCGGCAAGTGTCGTATGCGGGGACTGGGAAGTCCTTCCCAAACCCAAGGAGGTCCGTGAGGCACCGCAGGATGCCCCCTTTGCTTTGCACAAATCCACGCGAATCTTATATGAGGGCGACTCGCTCGAGACGGCAGCCATCCTGCTGGCAGCTCAGCTGAGCGGGCGGACCGGGATCCACTGCCAGGTTCAGCCTGGCCCGGTCCCTGACGAAAAGCCATCCATCCTGCTGCGTATCGATCCTTCCGTCGGAACCCATCTGTCTGCAGCCAGACAGACGGCAGCCTATCAGATTGAGGTCAACGGGCATCAGGTCCTGTTGCGCGGATCTACGATAGAAGGGGTGCTCTCCGGCAGCCGGACGCTGCTCAAGGCGCTGCCTTCCACGGAGGAATTGAACGAGGCGGGCCGGCGGGCTGTCGCTGCCTGGTCCGCTGCCACGGTACACGACTGGCCCTATTTCGGCTACCGGGGCTTCATGCTGGACGTGAGCCGGCATTTCTTTGATGCCGCGACGGTCAAGGAAGTGATCGACATCCTGGCTTTTCATAACCTCAATGTCTTCCACTGGCACTTGACCGACGACCAGGGCTGGCGCATCCCGATCGACGCTTTTCCGGAGCTGACGCGCAAAGGGGCCTGGCGTGCCGGGAGCCCGCTCCCGGAGACCCCGGAAGACGGGGAGCATCACGACGGCGTGCCGGTCAGCGGTTGTTATACCAAGGAGGAAATCCGCGAAGTCGTTCAATATGCCGCGGACAGGGGCATTACCGTCATTCCGGAGATCGACCTGCCCGGACACATGATGGCGGCCCTCGCCGCTTATCCGGAGCTTGGATGCACGGGCGGGCCCTACGAAGTGGCGACCCGCTACGGGGTGTTGGACGACGTGCTCTGCGCCGGCAAGGAATCGACGATGGGCTTCATCAAGACCGTCCTGACGGAAGTGATGGACCTCTTCCCTTCGGAATACATCCACCTCGGCGGCGACGAGTGTCCGAAAGTGCGCTGGGAGCAGTGCCCGGACTGCCAGGCCAAGATACGTCAGTTGGGACTGAAAGACGCCGACGGCAAAACCAAGGAGAACCGGCTCCAGTCCTGGCTGATGGACGAGGCCGGCAAGTTCCTGGCCGCCCACGGGCGCAAGATGATCGCCTGGAACGACGTGCTCTGCGACTGGGGCGACAAGGTTTGCGGAACGCCCGATCCGACAGGGACCATCATTGCCGGCTGGATGCGGCCCTCTTCGACCCGGATTGCTGCACAGGAAGGGTACAAGGCCATTTTCTGCCCTTGCGGCTACCTGTATTTCAGCGCCAAGGAGTTCAATGCCCTGCCTGTACAGGAGGCGCTGGAGCGTGTCTATGACATGCCTTCGCTTTTCGAAGGCCTGACCGAAGCGGAGGCAGACCGGATACTGGGCATGCAGGCCTGCATCTGGGCGGAGCGGGTCGCCGACAAGGCGGACCTGGAGTGGAGACTCCTGCCCCGTCTCGCAGCTCTTTCGGAGTTGGCCTGGTGCGGTCCTTTCGGACGCGACAAAGCCGGCTTCCTCAATCGCCTGAACCGGCTCGAAACCACCTACAATGCCCGAGGCTGGACCTGGAGACAGGATTAGCCACCAGTTCGCAGTGAAGGCTAACTCCCTGGTGCCACACAATTTAGGAGGGCTCAAGCTTTCTCGAAGAGGGCGCAGATGGAGCGGTAGCTTTCCAGCGTGCCGATATCATAGCGGGGACCCGGCATCTCCATGGCATGGACGGGCGTGACGGAAGACAGCCAGGCGACCAGGCTGCCCGGAGCATCCACCCCGCAGCCGGCAGCCAAGGCCTCATCCAGACGGGCCAGATCCTCCCGACGATAATAGTAGAACGGCGGACAACACCAGTGGGCCTTCGGTTCAGCGGGTTTTTCTTCCATGGAAAGGATGCGGCCGGAAGCGTCCACGTCCAACACGCCCGATTTGCGCAGGCGCGCCTCGGAAGGCTCATGATACCGCATCACGCAAGAGGTCCCCTTCCCAAGCGCGTAGGTCAGGAAGGAAGTCAGGCTGAAAGACAGCAGATTGTCCCCTGCCAAGACCAGCACGTCATCCGACCAGGCCAAAGCCTCCAGGGCATAACGGATGTCGCGCACGGCACCCAGCCGCGTTTCATTGGTGGAAGTCCCGTCATCCACGACCGCCATCCGGCCGCCGAAGACCGGGCACGTCCCCGGGCCGGGAAGCTCCGCACCGAAACGTCCGGCAGCCCAGTCCCGGAAATGAGCAGCGAACTTGTGATTGGTCACGACGGCATATCCGTCAACGAGCCCCGTCGTCTCCAAGTCATCGATCAGCCGGTCCAGGATCGAACGCCCCGCAACTTCCAGCAGCGGCTTGGGGAAATTCTCCGTCAGGGGATACAGGCGCGTGGCATAGCCCGCAGCCAGGAAAAGGCACTTCATACGCTACAGATAAAATTCTTTGTACCAGCGGGCAAAACGACGGAGCCCCTCCCGGAGCGGCGTCGCGGGCTTGAAGCCGAAATCCCGCTCCAAGGCGGAAGTATTCGCATAGGTCACCGGCACGTCACCCGCTTGCATCGGGACCAGCTCCTTGTGGCTCTCGAAATCATAGTCAGAGGGCAAAACACCCGCTGCGATCAGCTCCTGCTGCAGGATATCGACGAATTCCAGAAGATTCTCCGGATGGCTGTTGCCGATATTGTACACGGCATACGGCGGTACCGGCAGCCCGTCCGGACCTTTCCGGCGCTCCGGCGGCCGGGCGATGATGCGCACCACCCCTTCGACGATATCATCCACATAAGTGAAGTCCCGCAGGCAGTTGCCATAATTGAAGATCTTGATCTTCTCCCCGGCCAGAAGCTTGTTGGTAAAACTGAAATAGGCCATGTCCGGCCGTCCTGCAGGTCCGTACACCGTAAAGAAACGAAGTCCCGTCGAAGGTATGTCATACAGTTTCGAATAGGCATGCGCCATCAGCTCGTTGCTCTTCTTGGTCGCGGCATACAGGCTGATCGGGTTGTCAACCTTGTCTTCCGTCGAATACGGAACCTTGGGATTGGACCCGTAAACGGAAGAACTGGACGCATAGACCAGATGCTCCACGCCCGGCGCACCTCCGTCGTAGGAATGCCGGCAGGCTTCCAGGATGTTGAAGAAGCCGACCAGGTTGCTTTCGATGTACGCATCGGGATTGGTGATGCTGTAGCGGACACCGGCTTGCGCGGCCAGGTTGACCACCACGGCGGGACGATGGTCCGCAAACAGCCCGGTCACCAGGGACTTGTCCGCGATATTGCCTTTGACAAAGGTCCAGGACAGATCCGGATGCAGCTCGGCCTCCCGGGCAATCTGATCCAGACGGTATTCCTTGATCCTGACGTCGTAATAATCATTGAGCGAATCGACGCCTACGATGCGGCCAAAGCGGCCATCTTTCATCAGGCGAAGCACCAGGTTGGCGCCGATGAAACCGGCGGCACCGGTGACCAGAATGCACTTTTCTTTCTCCATGGCGAGGCTGAAACGGTCTGTATCTTCCACAAAATAGAATGAGTAGGCAAAGTTACGAAAAAAAGCAGTAACTTAGCGAGTCAAGATTATACCAGTATGGATTTCGGATCATTCTTCAAGAAATATGGCGCCTATCTGGTCGCCGCCGTCCTGTTTGTCGGAGCCGCCGTCATTTACTGTTTCCCCGTCACGCAAGGGAAAGTCATCAATGCCGGAGACAATCTCACGGCCCGCGCAGCTGTCCAGGAGTCCGTCGAATACACCCAGCAGACCGGCCGTCACAGCTGGTGGAACGGGGCGATGTTCAGCGGCATGCCCAACTATCAGATCGGAGGCGGACAATACAAGTCCAGCAAATGGCTCGCCCCGCTCAACAAAGTTCTCCACCGCGGACATTGGCGTACGATCTGGGTTTTCATTATCTACTTCTTCTGTTTCTTCATCCTGCTGCGGTCGTTCGACATAGACAAATGGCTCGCAATTGTCGGAGCCTTCGCCATTGCGCTGTCCTCCTACTTCATCGTCATCATTGCAGCGGGACATAATTCCAAGACCTCGACCATTGCGCTGATGAGCGTGGTAATGGCTGGTTTCTATCTGATCTACCGCAAGAAATACGGACTAGGGGTCATCCTGGCCATGGTATTCACCGCCTGCGGCTTCAGCGCCCATCCCCAGATGTCCTATTACATGTTCATGATGATCGGACTGCTCTGGCTGGCGGAACTCTGGCTCCATATCCGGGAAAAACGGATCAAGGATTTCCTGATCGCTACGGTCCTGTTCTTCGCCGCCGTCGGCATCGGCATCGGGACCAACAGTTCCAATGTCTTCGCCAATGCGGAATATGCCGCCGAGACCATGCGCGGCGGTCACAGCGACCTGGTCAAAGAGGCGGATGACGCCCCCGAGAAGGGACTGGACATCGAATATGCGACCCAATGGAGTTACGGGGCCGACGAGTCGTTCTCCTTCCTCATCCCCGGCTTCATGGGCGGATCCAGCGCCTATCCCCTGGGTACTGACTCCCACTTCTACAAGGCCCTGAAATCCAGAGGCGTCGATGCCCGTACGACCCGGGCCATCACCGAAGCCGCGCCGATGTACTGGGGCGAGCAGCCCTTCACCTCTGGCAATGTCTATATGGGCGCCATCGTCTGCTTCCTCTTCCTGCTGGGCCTGCTGATCGTGGAAGGACCTTATAAATGGGCCTTGCTGGCGGCGACGCTCTTCTCCGCCGCCCTCGCGCTCGGGCACAACTGCATGTGGCTGACGGAGCTGTTCTTCAAATATTTCCCGCTCTACAACAAGTTCCGCGCAGTC